>JASGGH010000099.1:0-9141 GCA_047605105.1 Novosphingobium sp.
CGATAGGTCATATCGCCACCCAGCAGGCCGCATCCACCAAGCAGCATGGACATGCCGACTGCGATCCACCCCAGCATCGCCCTCCGCACCATCACGCTCCGGCCCTGCACCTCGGTCAGGTATCCGTCGCTTCTGCTTGCCCCGCGTGATCGAACCAAGACCTACTCCGATTGATATGACGTACCGTTGCACTTTTGATCGCAGGGCGCCGTCCAGGCAAGGCATCAACCCTGTCCCGCCGGAATCGGGGCCGGGCCGAGAGCATCGCCGAGCCGGCGGATGGCGGCGACCTGGCCGGCCAGGGGCGCCCAGTCGTCGTCGCGGTCGATCGCCGCCCAGATCCGCTCGACCTCCTCGATCACCAGCGAAGGCGGGGCGGCTTCGTCCCACAGCGGATGCGCGTCCGCGGCGGGCCGGTAGGGGGCGAGCAGGTCGCCCAGCGCGCCGCTCGCTCCGCGTCCGCCGCGATGCCGGTGGAAGAAGGCGTCGGGCGACATGCCGCTCTCGCGCATCGCCTGCTCCGCCGCGGCGATCAGGGCGGAGTCGGCCTCGAGCCCGCGGCTTTCGACGCCGAGCCGCCAGGCGAATCGGCGCGCCAGGGCCTGCTGGTACAGCGGCCCATAGCGCTCCAGCGCGGCGATCAGCGGCGGGGCGTCGACCAGCAGGCGCAGGGCGACCGCGAGCTGGCCGCAGTTCCAGTGGATCGCCTCGGGCTGGCGGCCGAAGGCGTAGAGGCCGGAATGGTCGAAATAGGCCGCGGTGAACCCCGGGTCCCAGCGCGGCAGCCAGCGCCACGGGCCATAGTCGAAGCTCTCGCCCGAGACGTTCATGTTGTCCGAGTTGAGCACCCCGTGGACGAAGCCCGCGGCCATGTAGGAAGCGGCGAGGTCGGCCATCCGCGCGATCACCTGGTGGAAGAAGGCCACGGCGGGATCGTCGCGGCCGGGGGCGTCCTCGGGCGGCGGCGGACCGGGGAAATTGGCGAGGCAATAGGCGATCAGCTCTTCCATGAGCGCCGGTTCCCGGAACGCGGCCAGGCGCTGGAAGGTGCCGATGCGGATATGCCCGTGGCTGAGCCGGGTCAGCACGGCCGAGCGCGTGGGGGAGGGCTCGTCGCCGCGGTGGAGCTGCTCGCCGGTCTCGATCACCGAGAAGGTCTTGCTGGTGTCCGCGCCCAGCGCCTCGAGCATTTCGGTGGCCAGGACCTCGCGCACCGCGCCCTTGAGCGTGAGCCGCCCGTCGCCCTCGCGGCTCCACGGCGTGGTCCCCGAGCCCTTGGTCCCGAGATCGAGCAGGCGGCCGGCGCCGTCGCGCAACTGCGCGAAGAGGAACCCGCGGCCGTCGCCGATCTCGGGATTGTAGTGGCGGAACTGATGGCCGTGATAGCGCAGCGCCAGCGGCCGGGGCAGGTTGTCGGGCAGGGGGGCGAAACGGCCGAAGTGCTGCGCCCATTCGGTATCGCTCAGCCCGTCCAGCCCGACGGCCGCGGCCCAGCGGTCGTTGCGGAAGCGCAGCTCGGTCTTCGGGAAGTCCGCGGCTTCGACCGGATCGGCGAGCCAGCCGGCCAGGGCGAGAATGCGGGGGGCGGGAGAATAGGCCGCTGCTTGCGGTTCGGGGCGCATCGGGCATAAGTGGGCGTCCGCGCGTGCCAAGGCAAGCAGCACCGAATTACCGAGGGGTCATGACCGTCTATTCCGATCAGTACTGGACCAGCGGCGACGGCCTGAAGCTGCACTACCGCGATTATCCCGGGCGAGCGGACCGCCCGCCGGTGCTGTGCCTGCCCGGATTGACCCGCAACGCCCGCGACTTCGAGCGGCTCGCCGGGCATCTCGCGGGCGAATGGCGCGTCCTCTGCCCCGAGATGCGCGGGCGGGGCGACAGCGCCTATTCCAAGGATTCGGCGACCTACAACCCGCTGCAATATGTCCAGGACGTCACGCTGCTGCTGGCTGAGGCCGGGGTTTCGCGCTTCGTCGCGGTCGGCACCTCGCTGGGCGGGCTGATGACCCTGCTGCTCGCCGCGGCCGCGCCCGAGCGGATCGCGGGGGCCGTGCTCAACGACATCGGCCCGGAGATCGAGGCGACGGGCCTCGAGCGGATCGGGTCCTACGTGGGCCAGGGGCGGTCGTTCCCCACCTGGATGCACGCCGCGCGGGCGATGGAGGAAGGCCACGGCGATTTCTTCCCCGAATTCGACGTGTCCGACTGGCTCGACATGGCCAAGCGGACGATGACCGTCGGCAGCAATGGACGGATCGTGTTCGACTACGACATGAAAATCGCCGAGCCCTTCAAGCAGGCCGGCGGCGCGGCGCCGCCGGATCTCTGGCCGACCCTGGGCGGGCTCGCCGGCAAGCCCGTGCTGCTGCTGCGCGGCGGGCTGTCGGACGTGCTGTCCGCCGCGACGCTGGCCCGGATGCGCCGGGAGCTGCCCCAGGCCGAGGCGCTCACCCTGCCGCGTGTGGGCCATGCGCCGACGCTCGACGAGCCCGAGGTCGTTGCCGCGATCGACCGGCTGCTCGCCAAGGTCGCCTGAACGCCTTGTCGCTGCGGGTTCTCCACCTTCATTCGAGCTTCAGCGCGGGCGGCAAGGAGCTGCGCTGCGCGCAGCTCATCAATGCCTTCGGTCCCGAGATTTCGCACAGCATCGTCTCGGCCGAGCCCGGCGCCATGGGCGCGGCCAAGGCGATCGATCCGCAGGCCCGGGTCGATTACCCCGATCACTTCCCATCGCTGACCGGCCGCCCGCTGCCCGGGCGGCTGCAGCAGCTGGCGCGGTGGATGGAAGGCTACGACCTGGTCCTGACCTACAACTGGGGCGCGATGGACGCGGTGATGGCCCATACGCTGTTCGCCGGCATCTACCGCCTGCCGCCGCTGGTCCACCACGAGGACGGGTTCAACCACGACGAGGCGCAGGGCCTCAAGCCGAGCCGCAACTGGTATCGCCGGATCGCCCTGGGACGGGCCGCGGCCGTGGTCGTGCCGTCGGCGCGGCTCGAGCAGATCGCGCTGGAGACCTGGCAGCAGCCGCGCGCCAAGGTGCGGCGGATCGCCAACGGGATCGCCACCCGGCGCTATGGCCGCAAGCCGCGGCCCGATGCCATGCCGCGGGTGATCAAGCGCGCGGGCGAGCTGTGGCTGGGCACGATCGCCGGCCTGCGCCCGGTCAAGAACCTGCCCCGGCTGGTCCGCGCCTTCGCCGCCATGCCCGAGCCCTGGCACCTGGTGATCCTCGGCGACGGGCCGGAGCGCGATGCGATCCGCGACGAGGCGCTGCGGCTCGAACTGGGCCACCGCGTCCACCTCGCCGGCTTCGTCGCCGATCCGGCCGCGGCGATCGGCCTGTTCGATCTCTTCGCCTTGTCCTCGGACAGCGAGCAGTTCCCGATTTCGGTGGTCGAAGCCATGGCCGCCGGCCTGGCGGTCGCCGCGCCCGCCGTGGGCGACGTGACAGCCATGGTCGCCGCGGCCAATGTTCCGCTGATCGCCCCGGCCGGCGACGAGGCCGCCCTGGGCGAGGCCTTGCGCCGCCTGGCCGGGGACCCGGCGCTGCGCCGCGCGCTCGGGGCGGCGAACCGCGAGCGCGCGCGGGCCGAGTTCGACGAGGAGCAGATGTTCGCGCGCTACCGCGAAGTCTACGCCGCGGCGTTGAGGCGGGCGCAATTTCCCTGATCGGCGGGGATTTCGGGTCAAGGGCGGGGACAATTCACCCCTGCTTCAGGCACAAGGCCGCAGCACCATTGAAATGAGCCAGCCATCCGCTAAACAGCCCGGCAACCTTTGACTTACCATTTGTAGAGGCACTTTGGCCCTTCGTCCTGAAAATCCCGGCCCCGGTGACGGCAAGTCCCGTGACGACCCGCGCGCCGCGCAGCAGGACGTGTTCCTGCGCGAAGTCGACGACGCCCTGCGCGAAGATCAGTTGCGCAGCGCGGTCAAGCGCTGGGGGATGATCGCCGGCGGCGGACTGGTCGCCGCCCTGCTGGCGCTCGGCGGGTTCCTCTACTGGCAGCAGCAGAGCCATCGATCGACCGCCGAGCAGGCCGAGCAATTCACCGTCGCGCTCGACAATGTCGAAGCGGGCAAGTTGGACGACGCGGCGACGAAGCTCGCCGCGCTGGCCAGGACCGGCGGTTCGGGCTCGAAGGCCGCGGCGCAGCTGATGGAAGGCGGGATCGCCGCCGAGCAGGGCAAGACCGCCGCGGCGGTCAAGCTGTTCGAGGCGGTCGCGGCGGATGGCGACGCCCCGCAGGTCTATCGCGACCTTGCTGTGGTCCGCGCGGTCGCGGCGAATTTCGATGCGCTGAAGCCCGAGGACGTGATCGCGCGGCTGAAGCCGCTTGCCGAGCCCGGCAAGCCGTGGTTCGGCAGCGCGGGCGAGCTTGTCGGCCTGGCCTATATGAAGCAGGGCAAGAACGATCTGGCCGGCCCCCTTTTCGCCGCGATCTCGCGCGACAAGGAGACACCGGAATCGCTGCGCTCGCGCTCGCGCCAGATGGCCGGCCTGCTGGGGGTCGATGCCATCGACGACGTTGCGCGGGCCGCCGGCACCGTGCCGGGACAAAACTGAATGCCCGTCGCAAGAGCGGGCGCGGTCGCACAATCGGGCGTTGTAGTGGACCAAGTTCTAGAGGGATGACCGAATGAAGCGTTTGACCGTGTCCCGCCGTATCGCGGCGCCGTTGCTGGTGGCCCTGGCCTTGAGCCTGTCGGGCTGCGGGGTCTTCGGCGGCAAGGGCAAGCCGACCACGCCGACCGTGGGCAACCGCACGCCGATCCTTTCGCGGGTCGAAAGCGGGGCGAAGACCGATCCCTCGATCCGGGACGTGGCGGTCGTGCTGCCTCCGGCCGAGGCCAATCCGGATTGGCCCCAGGCGGGCAATACCGCGAACAAGAGCTACGGCAACCTCGCGCTCGCCTCGGCGCCGCGCCAAGTCTGGAGCACCGGCATCGCCGGGTCGAGCAAGAAGGCGCGGCTCGCCGCGGCGCCGGTGATCGGCGACGGCAAGATGTTCGTCATGGACACCGCCGGCGTGGTCCATGCCTTCAATGCCCAGAGCGGGACGCCGCTGTGGAGCCGGAGCTTCGAGATCAAGGGCGACGGGGCCAGCTCGGTGTTCGGCGGCGGCGCCAGCTACGACAACGGCCGGGTCTACGTGACCACCGGCGTCGGCGAGGTCGCGGCGCTCGATGCCAATGACGGCAACGAGCTGTGGAAGGTCAAGCCCGCCGGTCCGCTGCGCGGTTCGCCGACGATCGCGCTCAACGCGGTCTACGTCATGACCCAGAACAACGAGATCCACGCGCTCAACGCCGCCGACGGCAAGCTGCTGTGGAACGAGAGCGGCTCGCTGGGCCAGGCAGGCGTGTTCGGCGTCGCTGCTCCCGCGGTCGGGCAGGGAACGATCGTCGCCGGCTATTCCTCGGGCGAGCTGGTCGCCTATCGCTACGAGAACGGCCGCGCGCTGTGGTCCGATGCCCTGGCGCGGACCTCGCTGTCGACCTCGGTCGGCGTGCTGACCGACATCGACGCCGATCCGATCATCGACCGCGGCCGCGTCTTCGCGCTCGGCCAGGGCGGGCGCATGGCGGCTTACGAGCTGGTCTCGGGCCAGCGCATCTGGGAACTCAACCTCGCCGGGATTTCGACCCCGGCGATCGCGGGCGACTGGATCTTCGTGCTGACCGACGAAGCCAAGCTGCTGTGCATCGCCCGGACCACCGGCAAGGTGCGCTGGCTGACCCAGCTCCAGCGGTTCAAGAACGACGAGAAGCGCAAGAACCCGTACTTCTGGTCGGGCCCGACCCTGGCCGGCGGGCGCCTGTGGCTGACCAATTCGCGCGGCGAGATCTTCTCGGCCGATGCGGCGACCGGATCGGCGCAGCTCTACACGACGATGGGCGATGCGATCACGCTGGCGCCGGTGGTGGCGGGCCAGACGCTCTATGTCATGGACGACCACGGCAAGATCGCCGCTTTCCGCTGATCGACGATAGGGCTTGCCGCGGAAACGATCTCAAGTTAGCTTGAGCTTCGTTTCCGCGGGGGGCCGCCATGGACAAGAATGACCTGATCCCGATCGGCGAGCTGGCGCGACGTACCGGCCTGGCGGTTTCCGCGATCCGTTTCTACGAGAGCAAGGGGCTGATCACCTCGTTCCGGACGATGGGCAACCAGCGCCGGTTCCTGCGTTCGGACATCCGGCGGCTCAGCGTGATCCTGATCGTGCAGAAGCTGGGGCTGGGCCTCGCCGAGATCGAGGCCGCCCTGACCTCGCTGCCCCAGGGCCGCACGCCGACCCTGTCCGACTGGCAGCGGATCAGCCGTTCGCTGCGCGATGAGCTCGACACCCGGATCAAGCTGCTCACCCGCACCCGCGGCAAGCTCGACGAATGCATCGGTTGCGGCTGCCTGAGCCTCACCAGATGCCAGATCTTCAACCGCGATGACCGCGCTTCGCTGGGCGGAACCGGGCCCCGGTTCGTGCTGGGATAGGACAGCCTTTACCAAAGCCGTTGCATGGTGCGCCGCGCGCGCCACAGTCGCGTTCGATACAGGAGTGCGGCATGCCCAAGGAAAAGTCCAAAGCGTATGACAAGGCGCTGAAAGGCCTCCAGCGCGAACTGGTGACGATGATGCGCTGGGCGCAGGAAACCGGCGCGCGGGTGCTGGTGCTGGTCGAGGGGCGCGATACCGCCGGCAAGGGCGGCGTGATCGCCGCGATCCGCGCCAAGGTCAATCCGCGCCAGTGCCGCGTCGTCGCGCTCCCCAAGCCGACCGAGCGCGAGGCGAGCCAATGGTATTTCCAGCGCTATGTCGAGCATCTGCCGGCGGCCGGCGAAGTCGTGCTGTTCGATCGTTCCTGGTACAATCGCGCCGGGGTCGAGAAGGTGATGGGCTTCGCCAAGGACGAGCAGGTGGCAGCCTTTCTGAAGGCGGTTCCGGTGTTCGAGAAACTGCTCGTCGACGATGGGATACTGCTCTTCAAGTATTGGCTCTGCTGCGACCAGGAGGAACAGGAGCAGCGGTTCGCCGAGCGCCACGTCGATCCGCTCAAGGGCTGGAAGCTGTCGCCGATCGATCTCTCGGCCCGCGCGAAGTACGACGACTACACCGCCGCGCGCGAAGCCATGCTCAAGGCCACGCACACCAAGGACGCGCCGTGGACGCTGGTCGATTTCAACGATCAGAAGCAGGGGCGCCTGACCCTGATCCGCGATCTGCTGGACCGGCTTCCCGACCGCGAGATCCCCCAGGAACAGTGCGGCCTGCCGCCGCTCGGGCATGAGCCGGGCAAGGAGAAGTTCAAGACGGTCAAGCCGATCGAGAGCTTCGAGCTGTAACCGCTACTCCGCCGCCAGCAGGCTTTCCGCCCCGCCCAGGTCCACGCTGACCAGGCGCGAGACGCCTTGCTCGACCATGGTCACGCCGAACAGGCGATGCATCCGGCTCATGGTCACGGCGTTGTGCGTGACGATCAGGTAGCGGGTCGGCGTTTCCAGCACCATCGCGTCGAGCAGGTCGCAGAACCGCTCGATATTGGCGTCGTCGAGCGGCGCATCGACTTCGTCGAGCACGCAGATCGGCGCGGGGTTGGTCAGGAACAGCGCGAAGATCAGCGCGATCGCGGTCAATGCCTGTTCGCCGCCCGAAAGCAGGGTCAGCGATTGCAGGCGCTTGCCCGGCGGCTGGGCATAGATCTCCAGCCCGGCTTCCAGCGGATCGTCGGAATCGACCAGCGCCAGATGGGCCTGGCCGCCCTGGAACAGCCGCGTGAACAGGCGGCGGAAATGGGTGTCGACCGCCTCGAAGGCGGCGCGCAGGCGTTCGCGCCCTTCGCGGTTCAGGTTGCCGATCGAGCCGCGCAGGCGGTGGACGGCCTCGGTCAGCTCGGCCTGCTCGGCGATCGATTCGCCGTGCCGGGCCTCGGCCGCCGCAAGCTCCTCGGCGGCGACGAGGTTGACCGGGCCGATCCGCTCGCGGTCGGCGGTCAGGCGGTCGTGCGCCGCGGATTCCTCGCCGGCCGTGGCAACGGCGGCGCTTTCGAAGGCGAAACGCTCGGGCAGCAGCGGCGGCGGGCACTGGAAGCGCTCGCCCGAGATCCGGCCCATCTCGGCGCGGCGCTCTTCCTCGTTTTCGGCGCGCGCGGCGGCGCTGGCGCGGGTCTCGCGGGCGAGGGCCAGCGTTTCCTGCGCGGCGGCGAGTGCGGCGTCGGCCTGGCGGCCGGCTTCGGTCGCCTGGGCCACGGCGGCTTCGGCCGCGGCGAGCTCGCCGGCGATCCGGGCGCGGATCTCGTCGCCGGCTTCGATCTCGCGTATCAGCGCGGCGGGTTTGGCGGCGATCACCGCGCGCTCTTCCTCGATCTCCTCGAAGCGGCGGCCCATTTCGGCGAGGCGGCGGGCGGCGTCGCCGGCGCGGGCCTGCCAGCCCTTGATGTCCGAGCGCTGGGCCGCGGTGCGCTCGCGCGAGACCGCCAGCGCCTGGTCCTGCGCGGCGAGCGAGGCGGTGGCGGCCTGCAAGGTCTGGCGGGCGGCCTCGTGCCGGGCCTGGGCGGCGGCCAGCGTTGCCCGGCCGGCCTCGGGCGGGGGCAGAGCGGCGCGCTTGTCGCGCGCGGCGGCGGCCTCGGCTTCCGCCTGGCGCTGCTGTTCGGTGAGGTCCGCGCCCGCCGCGGCGATCTCCGCCTTGCGCCGGGCCAGCCGGACGACCGCGTCCTCGGCCTGGTCCAGCGCGCGCAGGGCGGCACGCTCCTCGTCGGCCGCAGCGGCGAGCTTCCGTTCCTGCGCGATCACCGCCGGTTGCAGCTCGCCGAGCTCGGCCTGGACCGCCGCCTGCGCGGCTTCGGCTGCGCGGGCCACGGCCTGCTTGCCCGGCAGTTCCTGCTCGAGCGCCGCCAGCCGGTTCTCCGCCTCGAGCCGTGCGGCTTCGGCCGAGCCTTCGCCGCGCGCGACGAAGCCGTCCCAGCGCCGCAGCGCGCCGCCGCGGGTGACCAGCCATTCGCCGGGGCCGAGCGTCCGGCCGTCGTCGCTCTCGGTGCAGTGGACCAGGGCCAGGCGCGCCGCGAGCTCGGGCGGGCAGAGCGTGACGTGGGCCGCGAGCGTCTCGGCGACGGGCTGGGGCGCGGCGGCCCCGGTCCA
>JASGGH010000100.1:0-9135 GCA_047605105.1 Novosphingobium sp.
GAAAAAGGGGTGTTATCGATATGCGCAAGATGGTTTTGGCACTGGCTTCGGCGGCTACGCTGGCTGCGGTTTCGGCTCCGGCCAGCGCTGCTGTCAGCATCACCTACACGCCCGGCTCCAACACCTTGGGCGACAATCAGGTCGTGCTAGAAGACTTTGGAACGACGGCGGCGGCGGTTGGAACCAACTCCAACATCTACACTTCCAGCGTAGCCTCTCATGGCACGCGGCCCACCGGCAGCACGGGCGGATTTCTCGCCGTAGGCTCGACCGGCTCTGGTTCCTATACTTATACCCTGGCAACCGCGGCTCCGGTGCTCTCGTTCCTCCTCGGCACCTTGGATAGTTACAATTCGGTCTTGCTTACATTCGTTAACGGCACAACGCTGTCACTGACCGGATTGGCTATCACCGGCGGTTCAGGCACGGTGGGCTCTGGTTTTGTCGATGGCCGTGTCACCTATGACGTGCAGTCGTCCGATATCTCGAACTTCATCTCGAGCATTACGTTCAGCTCGACGCGAGCTGCGATGGAGATAGACGATATCGCGTCCGCAGCGCCTGAGCCGGGCACCTGGCTCATGATGATCCTGGGCTTCGGCCTGGCTGGTGCCGGCCTTCGCAGCCGCCGTCGCCAGGGCAAGCTCGCTCTGTCCTGAATGGCTTTGCCTTGAAGCAACAAGGGCGCCGCACTGCAAAGTGCGGCGCCCTTTCGCATTCGGGGCGGCGCTGCCTGGGCGCGAGATCGATGATCTGCCGGCGCGGCGCCTGAGCCCCGTGACCTGGTTGGCGAGCTGATTCCCGGGTTTGGAATTTCTCGGCGCCACGCTGCGCCGCCGCCCGCCGGGGCCGGGAAAGGGCTCTCGCACCTCACGTAATCGCATAGTGCCGTCCTGCCGGGCGCGCGCGGCATTGTCCCGGGGGCCTGTGAAGGCGCCGGGGCGCGCGAGCCGCGAGTCGCGCCAGGCCATCGAACCCGCGCAAGCACCCGCTCGTCTTACCCATGCTGGACGGCGCATCCATGCCGGCATAACCCGCTCCCGATGGCCGCCGGCAATCTCGGGCCGGCTCGGATACCGCGCGGGTATTCGAGGTGTGTCATTTGGGGGCATGGCATTTTTGCCTCTGCCATTTGCAGGGAAGCCATTGTTAAGCTTATCAAAGTGTGAGATTGTTGCACTGCAGCATGATTCGGGCCTCGTCGGAAATCCGGCGAGGCGCATACGACGACAGGGGAAGTCCATTGTCTAAGAATGCCGCCCTCGCGTCTCCGCCCGCTGATCACGTCCGTGTTCCTGCGGCGATCGATTCTGGAGCCTCTGCTCCAGCGCAGCCGGCCGGGGACGGGGACGGCGCCGCTCTGGCGCCGCTGGACCGGGCGATCGACTTGATGCTGGCCTTGGCGCTGCTGGCTTTCTTCTGGCCGCTGATGCTGGGGCTGGCCCTGCTCGTGCGCTTTGCCGGCAATGGGCCCATCCTGTTCAAGCAGCAGCGCGTGGGGCACGGCGGGAAATTGTTCTTCTGCTACAAGTTCCGCACCATGCGAGTTGACGCGGAGGAGGTCTTGGCGGCCGTGCTGCAAAAGAGCGCGGCGCTTCGGGAAGAGTGGGAGCGCACCCACAAGCTGCGGAACGACCCGCGTTTGGCCCGCTTCGGCGCGTTCCTGCGCCGGACCAGCCTGGATGAGCTTCCCCAGTTGTTCAATGTGATCCGGGGTGACATGAGCATCGTCGGCCCACGCCCGATCACCCCGGGCGAGGTAGTCCGCTACGGCCGGTATATTCATTCCTACCACGCCGTCCGTCCCGGCCTGACGGGTTTGTGGCAGGTCTCCGGACGGAGCCAGACCACCTATCGGCGCCGCGTGGCATGCGATGTCGCCTATGCGCGCGGGCGCTCTCCGTGGTGCAACATCCAGATCATCGCCCGGACCGTGCCCGCAGTCTTGTTAAGCCGCGGCGCGCGCTGACGGCCGCCTGACGGCCTCGACCCAGCGACGCGGTGCGACGCGCACCAGCGGCACCCCGCAGTCCCGGCACAAGCTCCGGCAAACCGGCCCGTCGACATAGGCGCGCGAGGCGGATCGGTTGTGTCGCTTCAGCAGGCAGGCCAGCTTCATGATGTTCACCCGGCTCAAGGTTCGAGATGCCTGTTTGTGGCGCAAAACCCTGAATAAAGCTTTAGCGGCGGAGCGCCGCCCGGGCCTGCGGCGGCCTCTACTCGTCCGATGATGCCTCGACCACCCAGTGCGCTCCCGCCTCGAGGCCGATCGCCGTCAGGCGGCCCGTCCGGTAGGCGCCGGTGTCTATTCCGATCCTGTTGCGGCGGATGCAGGCCTGGTCGCTGATGGTATGGCCGTGGACGACGATCAGTCCATGATCGGCATCGCTCCGGGTGAACTCCTCCCGGATCCACAACATGTCCTGCGGGCTTTGCTGGGCGAGCGGCAAGCCTGGCCGGATGCCGGCGTGCACGAAGAGATAGGCGCCCCACCGATGCTGTATCGGCAGCGACGCGAGCCACTTGACCAGCGATTTCGAGACGTGCTTCCGAACATTCCGGAGCAGCAGCCGCTGATCGGCGGGATCGATTTCCTCGTTGCTCGCCCCCAGGCTCCGCAAGGTGGCATCGCCGCCGTGATCGAGCCACAGCGCGAGCATCGTCCGGTCGCCGTGCCAGGCCTCGACCAGCGCGGCCTCGTGATTGCCTTTGAGGACCACCAGGCCTTCGCGTTCGCGCAATCCCGCCAGGGCCGCGATGACTTCGGCAGACCCGGGGCCGCGATCGATGAAATCGCCGAGGACGACGATTTCGGTAACCGCCGGTCCGCGCTCGGCCGAATCGCTTTCGATCGCCAGGATCAAGCGAGACAGCAGGTCGAATCGTCCATGAATGTCGCCGATCGCATAGACCCGCTGCGCCGCTTGCGGCGGTGCCGAAGATCTTCGTATCGATGGAAGCCGAAACCGCATGCCGCGATCTATATCAGACCGTCACGGCCTGGGTCGCCTTGAGATTGGCGGCGCCGAAGCATGGGCCAGGCTCAATTCGCCGGGTCGCGCTGCAGGGCGAAGACCGCGAGCGCCACGGCGACGAGCGCGCAGGCGACGATCACCGTCGCCGCCAGCAATCCGGGAACGGTTCTAGCCATGCGATTTTTGAGCTTGCGGGCGTCGGGGAGCGAAAGGATGCCGCCGATTGCCCCTACGTCCCCGCCCAGCCGGAGCAGCAGCGGCCGTTCGATGAGCACCCATTGGACCCAGGCGAGCAGGACGACAGTGGGGGCCGACACCGCCAGGTTGAGCGCCGCCGATTGCCGCCCCGAGCCCACTTCGCTCCAGAATTGCTGAACCGGATACGACAGCAGCAGAATTCGCCACAGCAGCGGTTCGAGAGGCTTTGCCGCGTGTCGCAGCGGCAGGGCCAGCGAACATGCGACGAGCGCCACATAAACGGCTGCCAGCGCGACGAGCGGGCCGGCAACGGCGCTCTGGAGCAGCCGTGGGTCGCCGATTGCCGCGAAGCCCAGCATGGCGGCCAGCACGAGCGCGCCGAGGCGCCGGTCGATGACGATCCGCGCCCGTTGGTGATAGGCGGCCGCGCCGGCCAGAAAACCGACCGTGACGTTCAGCGCGGGGCCGGTCCAGATGCGCGTCAGCATGCGCGCGTAAGGCACGGCAAGCAGGTCGGACTGCAGGGCGATTCCCAAAGCTGCCGCCAGCGCCGCCGCGCCCAGGAGCAGGACTGTCATCCGGGCCGGACGCAGGGAGGCGCCGAAGATCGTGGCGGCAAGGCCGTAGGCGAGGGGGATGATCCACACGTTGGCGTTGACCACGCCGGACACGTCGTTGTTGACGAACAGCCCCGGCAGCGAGAACTGCGGAATACCGGCGATGTTAAGCAGGTAAAGCCAGGTTTCCGGGTCGGAGAAATACAAGCCCGGCCGCTGCTGCGTAATCACGGCGCCGACGACGAGCGCGCTTGCGACGACGATCACCGCGATCGCCGGCACCAGCCGCCAGGCCATCCGCCCGAGCGCGGTGCGCGCGCCGTTCCGATCGATGCTGCGCGCCAGACTGAAGCCCCCCAGCCCGAATAGCGCGATCATTGCCGCAGGCGCGACGATCCACGCCGCGGTCCGGGTCAACAGGGCGAAGCTGCCGTTCAGTTCCGCACTCTGTAGCGCGACCACTGCACAGACAAGCACCGCGCGCACCGCTCCGGCGCTGCGAAGCGTGGCAGCTTGGCGAGTTGGGCGTTGGGCGATAGGGGGCTCCAGCCGAGCAAATCCGATGACGCAGCGATACCCCCTTTTGCGCTCTCCGCAAGGGGCCGAGCGAATGGGCTCCAGGTTTCCCGTGCCAAAATGACCGGGAACAATGCTGGTATTTCGAGACATTTTGGCTATGAAGGGGCCGCGCGGGTATAGTTGGCCATAGGGGCGGCGCCGCATCGCGCGGCCCTCTACTACGCGGTTGCGTTTCCGACCCGAAGGACCAGACGTACAGATGAATACCCCAATTTCTTCGGACGACATCACCACGACAATCGACGAGCAGGGCGGCACGGAGGATGTAGGGGTCGGCAACAGCAACTTGTTGCCCGATCCCCGGCATCTGCTGCTGGTGCTTTGGCGCCGTTTCTGGTTGTTCCTGCTCGTCGCCGGCACGATCATGGCGGCGATCGTGGCCTATGCGACGCTGACGCCGAAGTCGTACACCGCCACAAGCAGCATCCAGATCGAACCGCTCAAGGGCGATCCGATCCAGCCACGCGAAGATGCCCCCGCAGCCCAGGCGCCGACGTCCAACTTTATCGACACGCAGATCCTCGTGATCGATTCGACCCCGGTTCGGATCGCCGTCGTACGCGCGCTCGACCTGACCAACGATCCGGTCTTCGGCGGAACGGCGGACAGCGGATTCGCCGGAAACTCCGCATCGGTTGCCGATCGGCGCCTGCTGGACACCGCGCAGCGTCTGGGCAACGCGGTCACGATCCGGCGTGCCGGCCAGACGTCACTGATCGAGATCTCCGCCACGTCGCGTTCGCCCGCGCAGGCGGCGCAGATCGCCAATGAGTTCGGCAAGCAGTACCTCGCGACGATCGCGGACAGCAAGCGTCGTCAGGAAGACGCGAACACGGTGCAGATTGACAGCCGCCTCGACAAGCTGCGGGCGGACGCCGAACGGGCCGATGCGGATCTGCAGCGCTACAAGATCGCCAATGGCCTGATGAGCGCAGAAGGCGCCACCATGGCCGAGCAGGAAACTTCGGCGCTGAACCAGCAGATCGCGGCCGCGCGCGCGGCGCTGGCGGTCAGTGAGGGGCGCCTCTCGGCCGCGCGCCAGCAGGTCAAGCTCGGCGGCGGCGGCGGCAATGTCGCCTCGGCGCTCAACTCCGGCACGATCGGGGCCTTGCGCCAGCAGGAGGCCGAGAGCAGCCGGAACCTCGCGCAGCTGCGGGTGCGCTATGGCAGCCTGCACCCATCGATCGCGCAGGAGGAGCAGCGCCTGGCGGACGTTCGGCGGCAGATCCAGCTCGAGATCGATCGCGTCCTTTCCAGCCTCGAAGGCGAGGTTCACGTCGCTCGGTCGAACCTCAGTTCGCTCGTCGCCAGCCAGCAGCAGTCGCGCGCCAAGTTGGCGGGAAATGCCGCAGCGCAGGTCGGCTACATGGAGCTCGACCGTAAGGCGACCGCGGCGCGGACCATCTACGAAGCCTTCCTCAACCGTTCGAAGGGCGCGGCGGCGCGCGACGGGATCGAGATGCCGGGCGCGACGATCGGAGCGGTCGCCACGGTCCCGACAACGCCGTCGTGGCCGAACATCAAGCTCGCCTATCTCGTGGGCTCAGCCTTTGCCCTGCTTGCCGGACTGGCCGCCGTGGCGGTGGCCGAGTTTCTCGATGGGGGAATTCGCACCAAGCTCGACGTCGAAAAGCGGCTGGGCGCGCGGTATCTCGGCGCCATCCCCGACGTCGAATCCACGCTCGGTGGCCTCAAGGTCACCGAGCCGCCGCAGGACTACGTGGTGTCGCACCCGCTTTCGACATTCGCCGAAGCATTGCGCAGCCTGCGGGCCTCGGCAACGCTGCGCGGCAATCGCAAGCCCAAGGTGATCGCCCTGACCTCGGCTCTGCCGCGCGAAGGCAAGACGACGACGGCGGTCTGTCTGGCGCGTGCCTTGGCGATGTCGGGCGCATCGACGGTGCTGGTCGATTGCGACCTTCGCCGGCATTCGGCGAGTGACATCGTGCTCGATGGCCGGCCGGGGCGCCTGTCCGAAGTGCTCGCCGGCACCCTCCCGGTCGATGCGGCCTTGCTCACCGACACGATGACCGACCTGAAACTGCTCTGCACGAGCGAGGCGGCGGCCGAAGGGCGCGATCTGCTTGCCGCAGAGCTCGTCGGCCCCTTGCTCGCCGAGCTGCGCGGCCGGTTCGACTTCGTCGTCATCGATACTGCGCCGGTACTGGGGGTCGCCGATGCCCGGGCGGTCGCCCACCAGGCCGATGCCGTGATCCTGCTCGCGCGTTGGGGGCAGACCTCGCTGCGGGCCGCTGACACTGCGCTCGACCTGTTGATCGCAGCCCAGGCCAAGGTCATCGGAGTTGCCTTGACGATGGTCGATATCCGCAAATATGCGAGTACCGGCCACGAAGATCTCTACGGCTACCACAAGAAGTTCAAGGGCTACTATGTCAACTGAGGCTGGTCGGGCAAACGGAAGTCGCGCCACGGGCAGGTGGTCGCCGCTCGGCATCGCGCGCGGGGTGGCGATCTCCCTTCTCTGCCTGGCGACCAGTCCCAGCCCGGCCGCCCCGCCGGCGCCCGCCGCGAAATCCTTCTTCGAGCCGTTCGATGGTCTCGACGCGCGCCGGTGGTATGTCTCCGACGGGTGGGTCAATGGCGCCCACCAGGGCTGCACTTGGTCGCGCGCGGCGGTGCAGGCCTCTCACGGCGTGTTGCGCATGACCGTCGAGCGCCGGGCGAACCGGCTGCGGCCCTTGGTCTGCGCGGAAATCCAGGCACAGGGCGGCCGTTACGGCTACGGCACCTATGAGGCGCGGATGCGGATCGCGCGTGGATCGGGATTGAACACCGCGATGTTCACCTATTCCGGGCCGCCGGTCACGCCGGTCCATGACGAGATCGATTTCGAATTCCTCGGCAAGGACGTGCGCCGAGTCCAGTTGAACTATTACACCGGTGCTCGTGGCAATCACGAAGCGTTCCGGAGCGTGCCTGCGGATGCCGCATCGGCCTTTCACGATTATGCATTCGTTTGGGAGGCCGGACGGATCAGCTGGTATATCGATGGTACGCTGGTGCGAAGGGCCGAAGGCCCGGCGGCGACGCTGCCCCAGACTGCCGGAAAATTCTACTTATCGCTTTGGGCAGGGTCTGCGACTGTCAACGATTGGCTCGGCCCGGTCGCACTCGACATGATTCCTGCAACTGCAGAGGTCGATTGGGCTGCTTACACGGCGCCGGGCGATCGATGCCGGTTCCCGCAATCGATCACCTGTCGCCTGCCCTAGCTGCGGAAAGACTCACCCTTAAAACGCAAAACGTGTCGAGATGCCGACGGTCGCCGCGTGATAGCGTAGGTAAGTGCTGGTGGAATCACGCCACGCGTAATTGGCGGTAAGCCCTGCAGACCAATGGCGATCGATCAGATAACGGACGCCCGCTCCCAAATTGTATTCATTGCCGCCGACACCGGCTCCGTTAGGGCTAAACGAGCCATATCCGGCGTTGGCCGAGACGATAATATAGCGGTAAAGCTCGTGATCGACCCGTACCGAGAAATCGATGCGCGTGTTGCCCGCGATGGTGGTCGAACTGGTTTCTTCCACCGACCGGCCGGCCCGCAGCCGGACCGAGGTCAAGGGGGTCACGTTCCAGAGGATGTCGGCGTTGAACGTCGGGCCTGCGAAATCCCGGAGCCGGGGATCCCGGTACTTTTGCCGCAGGTAGCCGGCTTGAATGGTGCCGAAGATCAGCGAGCTCAGCTCGAAAGTGAGGCCGCCTTGCAGCGTCAAACCCGACGACTGGCGGTCGATGTCGACGAGCGGGTCGAAGTCTGCCGACCCCGGCCGTACCTTGTAGCGGTTCTGGGTCGCATTGCCGCTGACGATCACGCCGATCCCATTGCCGATGTCGTACTGCGCGCTGAGCGACTGGGAGAGTGATCGGTAGCTGCGGAACTGCTGGTCGATGATCGCCCCGTTCGTGCCCAGAACGTCATTGAACGCGGTGTAGTTCCAACCCGCCGAGCCATCGAGCTTGAGGCGGTTGAACTGCCGCGAGACCCCGATGGCGGCGTGGTAGGCGTTGTAGCTCACCGGCTCGAGCGCGTTGCGAAAGCTGCCGAGGCTCGACCGGCTTTCGACGAGATGCGCCACCGAAGCATCGGCGCGGATGACCATGTCGCGCGAGACATCGAGCGCTCCGTTCAGCGAGGCTCCGTATTGGCCGGCATCCTCGGTCGGCAACTTCGCGTGAATGCTGCGGCTGTAATATACTCGCCCGGCCAGCCGGTGCCGGCCCCAGGTGCTGGCGAAATCGACTTCGGGTTCGACAACGCCGTAGATGTCGCTCTGGCGGTTGGTATCTGTCGCCCGGTAGTTGTCGGACGCATCGAGCTCGACATCCACGGCCGGGAGCAGTCGGAACGAGCCGACTTTCAAGCCCAGGGGATCATAATCGGGCCGCGCCCGCTCGGCCACGCCGACCCCGCGGGTGTCCGACTGCGCCGAAGCAATGCCCGACGAGGCAATCAACCCGCCCAGGATGGCCACGCAAGAGCTTATGGAATATCGCACACGGTTCCCCTGACGCCGTCTCGATGACAAGAAAGGCATTATGCCGGACCCTGCCCGAAATCGTCCGCGATGCATAGTGTGCTTGCGCATGCCGGCAGGCCCTGGCGGATTCTACATAGTCGCGCGCGTTGGTTTTGGGCGGCCTTGGCGAGCCCTTGAAAATCGCGCCGCGGCCCAGGGGAATCGCATTTGAGAAATAGGGCTGGAGTTCTAAGCGCTGTCTGCATTCGGAGGTTTCCCTTTTCTGATGGGTTCTGATTCAAGGTCGTGGGAGGAGACGATCTTTGAGCAGACGAGCGCTGACAG
>JASGGH010000101.1:0-8774 GCA_047605105.1 Novosphingobium sp.
ACCAAGGAAGAATGGAAGATGGTGGTCGAGACCAAGAAGATCCTCGATCCCAAGATCAAGCTCCATGCCACCTGCGTGCGCGTGCCGGTCTTCGTCGGCCACTCCGAGGCGCTGAACATCGAGTTCGAGAACGAGCTCAGCGCCGAGAAGGCCCAGGACATCCTGCGCGAGGCACCGGGCGTGATGCTCGTTGACAAGCGCGAGGACGGCGGATACGTCACCCCCGTGGAATGCGTCGGCGACAGCGCGACCTACGTCAGCCGCGTCCGCGAGGACCCGACGGTCGAGAACGGCCTGGTCCTGTGGTGCGTCTCGGACAACCTGCGCAAGGGCGCTGCGCTCAACGCGGTGCAGATCGCCGAGCTGCTCGGCCGGCGGCACCTGAAGAAGGGGTGATGCGAACCGAGTTCATCGACGGCCACGGCGGCACTCGCCTCGCTGTCCACCGCATGGGCGCCAGGAACGGTGGGGGCAGCCCCGTGGTCCTGCTCCACGGCCTGTTCTCCAGCGCCGAGGTGAACTGGATCAAGTACGGGACCGCCGCCCGACTGGTCGAAGCCGGGTTCGAGGCGATCATGCCGGACCTGCGGGCCCATGGGCAGAGCGATGCCCCGCACGAGTCCTCGGCCTATCCCGAGGACGTGCTGGTCGCCGATGCCCTGGCGCTGGTCGCGGCGCTGGGGTTGGAGGACTACGACCTCGCCGGTTTCTCGCTGGGGGCGCGGACTGCGGTGCGGGCGGTGCTGGCGGGCCTCACGCCGCGGCGGCTGGTGCTCGGCGGGATGGGGCTGGAGGGCCTTGCCGGCTGGGCGCGGCGCTCGGCGCACTTCGTCGATGCGATCGACCGGTTCGGGTCGATCGGGCGCGACGAGCCGGCCTATGTCGCGCAGAACTTCATGAAGGCGATGAAGGTCGACCGGGTCGCGGCGCGGCTGCTGCTGCAGTCGGTCGACGATACCGCCGCCGCGGCGCTGGACGGGATCACCATGCCGACGCTGGTGGTCTGCGGCGCAGAGGATCAGGACAACGGCTCGGCGCGGGCGCTGGCCGAACGGCTGCCGCAGGCGGTCTACCGCGAGATCCCCGGCACCCACATGAGCAGCGTGACCAGGCCCGAGCTCGGCGCGGCGATAGTGCAGTTCCTCAACGCATAACCACACCCCCCGGGGAGGGCATGGAAAAAGGGGCGACGTTTCCGCCGCCCCCTCTATCACGGCCTCCTTACTCTCTCGGCCGAAAGGCGAGATGGCTTGCGGGCGGGCGCCGGGCGAATTATCTGCGCTTCATGGCTATCCGCGAAATCCTCGAAGTCCCCGATCCGCGCCTCAAGCAGGTGTCCGCTCCCGTCGAGAAGTTCGACGAGGACCTGAAGGCCCTCGTCGCCGACATGTTCGAGACGATGTACGACGCCCCCGGCATCGGCCTCGCCGCGATCCAGGTCGGCGTGCCGCTGCGCGTGCTGGTGATCGACCTCCAGCCCGAGGATCCCGACGCCGAGCCCGAGGTCTGCACCGCAGGCCATGGAGAAGGGGGGGGTGACCATCACCACACCCACCAGCCGACCAGGCGCGAGCCGCAGGTGTTCATCAACCCCGAGATCCTCGATCCTTCGGAGGAGCACTCGGTCTACAACGAGGGCTGCCTCTCGTTGCCCGACATCTACGCGGAGGTCGAGCGCCCGGCCACGATCCGCGCCCGCTGGCAGGACCTCGACGGCAAGGTCCACGAGGCGGCGATGGAAGGCCTGATGGCCACCTGCCTCCAGCACGAGATGGACCACTTGCAGGGCATCGTGTTCATCGACCACCTCAGCCGGCTGAAGCGGCAGATGGCGCTCAAGAAGCTGGAGAAGCTGCGCAAGGCGGCTTGATCGGGCCGATAGCGCGCCCGATCCCTGCAGCGTCACCCTGAACTTGTTTCAGGGTTCATCCCTCCGCCCGCACCGCGCTCTCCGCAGGTGAGCCGGCGTAGCCGCGTGCTTGCGGCAGCGGCGGCTCGGCAGGCACGATGGATGCTGAAACAAGTTCAGCATGACGGTTCGGGGTGGCGTGGTGGGCCAATCCACAACTTCCTCGCACCCCACTTTCCTACACCCATCGTTCGATGTATGTTCCGCCGATGGACATCGTTTTCGCCCTCGTCGTTTTTGGCGCAGCATTGGCCGTCGGTCTCGCCATCGGCTGGTTCCTCGCCAGCCGCCCGCTGGCCGGCTGGCAGGCCCGCCACGCCCAGCGCGATGCCGAGGCGAAGGAGGCCGAGGGCAGGTTCCGCGAGGCGATCGTCAACCTCGCCGCCGAGACGGCCCGCGCCGCGCGCGCCGACGAGCTTGCCCGCGAACTCGCCGATGCCCGCGAGGACCGCGAGGCGATCCGTGCCGAACTCGCGACGCTGAAGGCCAATGCGCTCCACTTCGAGGAGCAGAAGCGCCTGCTGGTCGAGGCGCAGGAGACGCTGAAGAAGGAATTCGAGAACGCCGGCAACAAGGTGCTCGAACGCGCGCAGGAGACCTTCCTCAACCGCGCCGGGGAGCGGCTGGCCCAGTCGGAGGAGCAGAACGCCGAACGCATCCGCACGCTGCTCGCCCCGGTGGGCGAGACGCTGAAGAGCTACAAGGCCCAGGTCGAGGAACTGGAGGCCAAGCGCGTCGACGCCTTCGGCCAGCTCACCGGCCAGATCGAGGGCCTGCGCGCCGGGCAGGAAGCGGTGCGGGTCGAGGCGCTGCGGCTCGGCAACAGCTTGCGCAACGCTCCCAAGGCCCGTGGGCGCTGGGGTGAGCAGCAGCTCAAGAACGTGCTCGAGCAGTGCGGCCTCGCCGAGCACACCGACTTCGTCACCGAGCATTCGATCGACACCGAGGACGGGCGCCTGCGCCCCGATGCGATCGTCCGCATCCCCGGCAACAAGCAACTGGTGATCGACGCCAAGGTCTCGCTCAACGCCTATCAGGACGCTTTCGACTGCGAGGACGAGGCGCTGCGCAAGGCGCACTTCGACCAGCATACCGCCTCGATGAAGGCGCATATCCAGACGCTCGGCGCCAAGTCCTACCAGAGCCAGTTCGACAACGCGCCCGACTACGTGCTGATGTTCGTGCCGGGCGAGCACTTCATCGCCGCGGCCCTGGAAAACGATTCCTCGCTGTGGGACTACGCCTTCGAGCGGCGGGTGCTGCTGGCCAGCCCGACCAACCTCGTCGCCATCGCCCGGACCATCGCCCAGGTCTGGCAGCAGGAGGGCCTGGCGAAAGAGGCCCGCGAGATCGGCAAGCTGGCCTCCGACCTCTATGACAGCCTCGCCAAGACCCAGGACGACCTCATCAAGACCGGCATCCACATGGGCCGCGCGGTCAACAGCTTCAACGACTTCGCCCGGACCTACGAGGGCAACGTGCTCAGCCGCGCGCGGCGCCTGACCGAAAAGCACATCAAGATCGGCAAGCGCGAGATCAGCGAGGAGGTGCCGCTGGTCGAGGCCATGCCGCGCGGAGCGGACAATGGGCCGCGCGGGACCGATGCCGGGATTTCGGCCCTGCCGCTGGCCGAAGCGGCCAACGACGAGCCGGTCGAAGCGGCGGAGTGACCGGGGCCCGACAGGGGGTGACGCCGAATGACACAAGTCCTCAAAACGCTGTGCATCGTGTCGCTCTCCGCCGCCCTGTCGGCTGCTCCGGCCACGGCTGCCGCGCTCAAGCGCCCGGCTGCGGCCACTACCCATTCTTGGCGGGGCACCCTTCCTCCCCCTTGCGGGAGGAGGGATGCTGGAGCTTGGCGCGAAGCGCCTAGCGGAAGCTGGGTGGGGGTGATCTCTCGTCCGGGCGCTGCGCCAGCGGAGAGCTCACCCCCATCCAGCTACGACTAGGCAACAAGTTGCCAAGTCTCCGCATCCTTCCCCCATCGAGGGGGAAGAAAGGTTATTCCAACCCCGCCAGCACCTCATAGGCCAAGACCGCCCCGGCGACCGCGGCGTTGAGGCTGTCGGCGTGGCCTTTCATCGGCATGGTCACGCGCAGGTCGCACTCGGCCTCGTAGGCTTCCGGAAGGCCGCGCGATTCGTTGCCGACCAGGATGAAGCAGGGCGAGGCATAGGGCGCGCCGCGGTAGGGTTGGGCGTCGCGCAGGCTTGCCGCGACGAGCTGCCCCGGACCCGAGCGCAGCCAGGGCACGAAGTCCTCCCACCGGGCCTGGGCGATTCCTTGCGTGAACACCGCTCCCATGGAGGCCCGCACCGCCTCGACCGAGAAGGGATCGGCGCAGTCGTCGAGCAGGATCAGCCCGCCCGCGCCGACCGCGTCGCCGGTGCGCAGCATGGTGCCGAGGTTGCCCGGATCGCGCAGCGCCTGGGCGACCAGCCAGATCGGCGCCGTGCTCCGGTCGAGTGCGGCGAGCGAGGTGTCGAACTCGGCGAAGACCCCCGCCACGGCCTGTGGATTGTCCTTCCCGGTGATCTTGGCGAGGATCTCCTCGCCGGTCTCGATCACCTCGCCGCCGGCGGCAGCGACCGCGGCTTCCAGCTCGCCCAGCAGGGGGTGCGGGTCGCGGGTGCGGGCCATGACCAGCACTTCGGGCAGCCGCCCGCACTCGCGCGCGTCGGTCAGCAGGCGCAGCCCCTCGGCGAGGAACTTGCCCTCGGCCTTGCGGTGCTTCTTCTCCCGCAGCGAGCGGAGGTACTTGACGGTGGGGTTGGAGAACCCGGTGATCTCGCGGCGCATGGCGTGCTGCCTAACGGCTTTGGGGCGCGGGTAAAGAGCGAAGCCGCGAAGAGAAAGAGGGTTCACACGAAGGCACGAAGATATCGCTTTGCGCCGCAGGCCCTGCGGATCGATCCCAACGCAGCATTCGATGCACGAGAGCGGCTGTGCCGCATGCGCTCCATCTTCGTGTCTTCGTGTGAACCGATCTGCTTCGCCGCCGTACGGCTTCGCGCGAGTCCCTAATCCTCGCCGAAGCCGTCCTTGACCAGCCCGGCCAGCTTGACCAGCACGGCATCCGCGCCGTCGCCGCTGACGCTGATCTCGATCGAATCGCCCTTGGCCGCACCGAGCATCATCAGGCCCAGGATCGAGCCGCCCTCGGCCTCGGCGCCGTCCTTGGACACCTTGACCCGCACCGTCTCGGGCAGCTTGGCCACGGCGTTGACGAACTTGGCGCTGGCCCGCGCATGCAGGCCGCGCTGGTTGACGATCTCCACCGTCTCGCTCGCGGCGCTCATGCGTCTTGCCCCAGGAACTCGGAAGCGATGGTGATGTAGTTGCGGCCCGCGTCGCGCGCGGCCTTGGCGGCGTCCTTGACCGACATCGAATTGCGCGCCTTGGCCAGGCGGATCAGCATCGGCAGGTTGATCCCGGCGATCACCTCGACGTGGCCGGCCTTCATCAGCGAGATTGCCAGGTTGGAGGGCGTGCCGCCGAACAGGTCGGTCAGGATCACGACCCCGCCGCCGCTGTCGACCTGTCTGACCGCGTCGGCGATCTCCTTGCGGCGGCGCTCCATGTCGTCGTTGGGGCCGATGCAGACGGTCGCGACGGCCTCCTGCCGGCCGACGACGTGCTGCATGGCGTGGACGAATTCCTCGGCGAGCTTGCCGTGGGTAACCAGAATCATACCGATCATGCGGGAGGCGCGCTCCGAAGTTCCTGCGGCCGCACCTGTTTGTTTGTCAGGCTCATCGCGATTGCCCCCCCTCAATCAGATCGGCAGCGCGTGAGCCCAGGTTGCGATGCAGCAATGTGGGCGAAAAACCGGCGAGGCGCAAGGCCGCGGCGATCCGTTCTGCGACGAACACCGAACGGTGCCGCCCGCCGGTGCAGCCGAAGGCGATCGTGACATAGGCCTTGCCCTGCGCCCGATAGCGCGGAAGCAGCAGCAGCAGGAGGTCGCGAATCTTCGCATAGGCTTCGGCAAAGGCCGGATCGCGTTCGATATATTCGCCCACCGCCGGGTCCTGCCCGGTCTGCGGCTTGAGCTCCGGCTCCCAGTGCGGGTTGTCGAGGAAGCGCATGTCGAAGACCAGGTCGGCCATCGGCGGCATGCCGCGGGCGAAGCCGAAGCTGGTCACCGTCACGGTCATCGCCGCGCTGCTTTCGGGCGCGAACTGCTCGCGCACCGCCTGCTGGAGGTCGTTGGTGGTGAAGGCCGTGGTCGAGATCACCACGTCGGCCCAGCGCCGCAGCGGCTCGAGCAGCTCGCGCTCGGCGGCGACGCCCGAGGCGGCGGGCATGTCCCCGGCCATCGGGTGGGGCCGGCGGGTCTCGTTGTAGCGGCGTTCCAGCTCGGTCCCGGCGCAGTCGAGGAACAGGGTGGTGACCTGCAGGTCCGGCCGCTCGGACAGCTTCTTCACCAGCTTGATCACCCCGTGCGGGTCGAAGCCGCGGGTCCGCGAATCGAAGCCGATGGCCAGCGGCGCGCGGATGTCGGAGCCGCCAGGGCTGTCGATCAGGCGTTCGAGCATGCGGACCGGGAAGTTGTCGATCGCCTCCCAGCCGAGGTCTTCCAGCACGCGCAGCGCCGTTGTCTTGCCCGCGCCGAGCAGGCCGGTGACCAGCAGGACCCGCTGGCGCGCGTCCTGCGGTGCGTCCGGATCGGCGGATTCGTTCGACATCGGCGGCATTTTGCGCCTGCCGCAATCAAAAGGGAAGCGCGTTCGGTGCGGCGTTCAGGGCTGGAACAGCCCGTAGTTCGCCAGCGCCATCTCCGCCTTGAGGTGCAGCACGGCCCCGCCGGGCCAGAGGCGGACCAGCGGGAGGTCGTGGCCGTGGATCCGGATCCGCTCGGGCTCCTCGATGAACCGCGGCGCGCTCTCGTCGAGCCGGATCACCAGCGCCACCGGCGCTTCGGCGCGGACGGGGACGGCCAGGATGCCGAGGTTGCGCACCTCGATCAGCCCGCGAGTGTGCGGGTGAGGGCGGGCGAGCAGGGCCTGGCCGCCGGTCTCCAGCATCACGCCGTCGTCGCCCAGCAGCTCGCCGCCCCGGTCGATCAGGGCGAGGGCCAGGCTGGTCTTGCCGGTCCCGGGAGCGCCCTGGATCAGCACGCCCCGGCCGCCCAGCGCGACCCCGGTGGCCTGACAGGCGAGCTCGCTCATGCCGGTTCGAGTGCGGGCAGTTCGACCACCATCCGCGCGCCCGTGCCGCCGTCCAGCCGGTCGCGGGCCGACAGCATCCCGTCGTGCGCCTCGACGATGGTCCGCGCGATCGCGAGGCCGAGGCCGCTGTGGCTGCCGAAGTCCTCGCCCGCCGGGCGCAGCGAGTGGAAGCGTTCGAACACCTTCTCGCGCACCTCGGGCGCGATGCCCGGGCCATGGTCGGACACGGCGAGTTCGACCACGCCCTCGTGCCCGGCGATCTCGACCTCGATCGAGGCCGCGTCGGGCGAGAACGAGACCGCATTGTCGAGCAGGTTCTCGATCACCCGCTCGAGCCGCGCGGCTTCGCCCAGCACGACCGGCTCGTCGCCGTAATGGGCCACTTCGATGGGGTGGCCGCCGTTCTCGCCGCGTTCGTCGCGGGCCGTGGCGAGGGCCCGGACCAGGGCGACGAGGTCGACCGGCTCGAAGGTCGTGCGGCTGAGCTCGGCGTCGATCCGGCTGGCCTCGGCGATCTCGCTGACGAGCCGGTCGATCCGCTGCACGTCGTGCGCGGCGATGGCGGTGAGCTGCCGGCGCAGCGCCGGGTCATCGACCTTGTCGAGCGATTCCACCGCCGAGCGCAAGCTCGCCAGCGGGTTCTTGATCTCGTGAGCGACGTCGGCGGCGAAGCTTTCGACCGCGTCGATCCGCTGGCGCAGCGCGGTGGTCATGTCGGACACGGCGCGGGCCAGCAGCCCGATCTCGTCGCGCCGGTCGGGCAGGCGCGGGACCACGACTTCGCGGTCGCGCCCCAGCCGCACCCGGATCGCGGCGCGAACCAGCTGGCGCAGCGGCTTGACGATGGTCCGCGCCAGGAACAGCGAGAGCTGGACCGACACCAGCAGGGCGACGGCGACGACGATCGCCAGGTTCTGCCGCGCGTCGCGGACGGCCTGGGTGATGTCGGGCGAGTTGCGCAGGAGCAGCAGTTGCTCGCCCTTGGTCCCGACCGGGACCGTTGCGGTGATCACCGGGGTCCGGTCGGGGGCGTAGCGCTGCATGACGATGGTCTTGCCGGTGGCCCTGGCCTCGACGAGTTCGGGCCAGGCCTCGGCGCCGGCATCGCCCGGATCGTTGTAGTCGGGCACCGGCGGGGCGCCGAGCACGAAGTCCATGCCCCGGTCGATCGCGCGGGCCGCGCGGGCGTACCAGGGATCGTCGGCGGGGTCGGCCAGGGTGAAGGCGGGGCCGGCGATCGCGAAGCTGTCGGCGACCATCTTGCCCTTGGGATTGTAGTAGCGCAGGCGCAGCTTGCGCTCGGTGCCGATCGCGGCGAGCAGGTTGCCGCGCTGCCGGGGGGGCGCGGCGGCGAGCGCGTCGGCGGCGATCAGCGCCTCGGCCTCGGCCAGGTTGAAGCGTTCGGCGAGCAGCTGCTTGCGGTAGGAATCGATGTAGAACAGGCTTGCCGCCATCAGCCCCAGGGCGATGATGTTGACCGCCAGGATGCGGCCCGTCAGCGAGGCGCGGATGGTCCAGACGCCCGACCACCGCGAGCGGCGGAAACGGTGCTCCGCCTCCAGCTCGGCTTCAGGCCTCTCCAAACGAATATCCCGCGCCGTACAGCGTCTCGATCGCCCCGAAGTGGGGGTCGACCCCCCGGAACTTGCGGCGCAGGCGCTTGATGTGGCTGTCGATCGTGCGGTCGTCGACGA
>JASGGH010000102.1:0-8737 GCA_047605105.1 Novosphingobium sp.
TAGGCATGCCGCCAGCGTTCGTTCTGAGCCAGGATCAAACTCTCAAGTTTGTGTCCAATCTCACAACAGCATGGACCCCGAGGGATCCACCATCTGACGTAAAATTAATTCAGGGGTCAATTACCCTGCACTTGTCAAAACGTATGGTTACGTAAGGACATGTAAGCCATTATCCGTCGCGACCACGCCTTGGGCGCAGCCTCTCCGGTGACTATCGGGTAACGACTAATTTAACTGCCACCCCGAGCCCTGAAGCCCCGGGAGCAGGCGCCGTCGCCCACATGTCCCTTCATCTAAACCTACAATGTCAAAGAGCCACCGACAGAAAGAAGCGGACAACCAATGCTCCCCGATTTTGCGACCGGGGGACTGCTGTCCGTCTATGTTGGCGACCGTTGTGGAGTGGAGCGGCTGAACCGTCTGCTCCCCGTCGGTGGAGCGGCATATATGGAGGGGTTCTCGACCGGTCAACGAGTTTTTTCAAAAAAGTTTCATTCGCCGGCAGAACGCTGAATTTCCGCGGATTACAGAGGCATCGGCAGTGCCCGCCGAAGCCGGAAAGGGGAATTCAGCCGCCGAATCCGACCCCACAGGCCGAGAATCGCCCCGCCCCGCCCCGGCTCTGCAAACCTTTTATTTACCGTGCAAACGCTAAGGGAACCGGGATAAATGCGCGGATTTCCGTGCCGCAGCGTGGAAAACTTAACGAATGGCCACCCCCACCCTCTCGGTTGCGATGAGCGTCTACAACGGCGCGCGCTTCCTCGATCAGGCAATCGAGAGCGTCCGGGCCCAGACGTTCACCGACTTCGAGCTCCTAATTCTCGATGACGGCTCACGCGACGCGACGCCGCAGATCCTGAACCGCCACGCGGCAGCCGATTCTCGCATCGTGCCGATCATCCGCGAGAATCGCGGACTCATCGCCAGCCTCAACGAACTGTTCGCGGTCGCCCGCGCGCCGCTCGTCGCGCGGATGGACGCCGACGACATCTGCTGGCCCGAGCGCTTCGCCCGGCAGATCGCCTTTCTCGAGGCCAACCCGGACTACGGCGTGGTCGGCTCCGCCGCCGCCGACATCGACGAGAGCGGCGCGGCAATACCAGCGCTCGACAACTGCCAGCCGCCTCTCACGCACGAGAGCGTCATGGCGATGATCGAACGATGCTCGCCGGTCTGCCATCCCGCTGTGATGGTGCGGCGGGACATCGTGCTGGCGGTAGGCGGCTATCATCCCGCGTTCCGTCACTGCGAGGACTACGACCTGTGGCTGCGCCTCGCCAATCGCACCCGGATCGGCAACCTTCCCGACACGCTGCTGTCCTACCGGCGTTATCCGGGGCAAGTCTCCAACCTCCATTCGATGGAGCAGCATCTCGGCGCGGCGGTCGCGCTGCTGGCGTTCCAGGAGCGGTGCGCCGGGCGGCCCGATCCAACCGAGCATCTGCACGCCTTGCCGCCGATCGACGAACTCGACGTCCTGTTCGGCTGCGACGTCTCTCGCGCGGTCCGCGGCAAGGTGGCGCGAGGCTTGCTCCATTCGCCCAGCGCAATGCGCAGCAGCGGCTTCGATCTGCTGCTGCAGCACATCGGCGAAGGCGGTCGCGGCGCGGACCTGTGGCGAACGGTGCCACGGCTCCTGATGTTCGGCGAGCCGCGGCGCGCGATCCGCCTCGCCGCCGCCCTCGCGGGCAACTGAGACATGACCGTCCGGCACGCCGCGGCCTGGTCGATGGCGGCCCAGTATGCGACATTCGCGATCCAGTTCGCTGCGAACGTCGTCATCTCGCGCTTCTTCCTGCTGCCCGCCGACGTGGGCCTGTTCTCGATCGCGCTGGCCGCGGCAATGGTCGTCGCCGTGTTTCAGGACATGGGCGTCACCCGCTTCGTCTCCGGCCAGAAGGAGATGCGGCCCGCGGCGGTGCGCAGCTACGTCAGCGTGGCGCTCGCCTTCGGCTGGCTGGTGGCGGCGGCGCTGGCACTGTCCGCGTCCGCCATCGCCGGGTTCTACGGCTCGGCCGGCCTGCGAAACCTGCTGGGGCTGATCGCCGCGTCCTACCTGATCGCGCCGCTGGCGACCGTGCCCGCCGCACTGCTGATGCGCGACATGAATTTCCGCGCGCTGTTCGCGGTCAACAGCGGCAGCGCACTGCTCGGCAACGGCGCGGCGGTCGCGCTCGCATGGCAGGGCTTCGGCGCCGCATCGCTGGCGTGGGCAGTGCTGATCACGGCCGTCGCCCGCAGCGCGATCGCCATGCTGCTGCGCCCGGTCTGGCCCGGCCGACCGGCGAGCCGCGAGGATCTGCGGCCGCTCCTGCGCTTCAGTTCGGCCTCGTTCGTCATCGCCGCCAGCGGGGCGATCGGCCAGCGCTCGCAAGATCTGCTGGTCGGGCGGCTGTTGGGGCTGACGGCGACCGGCCTGTTCAGCCGCGCCGGCGCACTGGCGGCACAACTGGTCACACTGCTGACCAGCGCGATCAGCACCGTGTTCTACGCCGCCTTCGCCCGCAAGCGCGACGCCGGCGAGCCGCTGGCCGAGCCCTACCTGCATCTCGTCGCCTGCAACACCGCGCTCAACTGGGCGGCGATGGTCGGGCTGGCGCTGACCGCCAAGCCATTGATCCTGATGCTCTACGGCGATCGCTGGGTCGAAGCCGCGCCACTGCTGCGATGGATGGCGCTGAGCGAGATCCTGTTCATCGCCGTGCCGCTGCAGATGGACATCCCGATCCTGCTCGGCCGCATCCGTACGCTGATCTGGTTCAACCTGCTCGACACGGTGGCGGCGATCACGCTGCTAGCGCTCGCCTGCCTCGTCAGCTTGGAGGCTTCCGCGCTCAGCCGCATCGCCTATGCCTGCGTGTGGTGGGCGATCTACGCCCCGTTCCAGAGCCGGCTGCTGGGCTTCCGTATGCGCGAACTGGCGCTGGTCTACCTGCGGAGCGCCGCCTGCGCGCTGGCCGCGGGACTGCCGCTGATGGCCGCGCTGACACAGATGCCCGGTGAGGCGATCGGCTTCGCCGGGCTGATCCTGCTAAGCGGTGCGGGGGTGCTGTTCTGGCTGGCCGCGCTGTGGCTGACGCGCCATCCGGCCCGCGAGGAGATCCGTCTCGCCGCTGCGCACCTGCTGCCCGTGGCCCGCGCGCGGCCGGCCGGCTGAGGCACGCCCGATGCGGATGGCCTACCTCATCCTCGCCCACGACGACCTCGCCCAGATCGAACGGCTGGTGGACCGGCTCGTGCCCGGCGATTCGCCGGATCTGGCGATCATCCATGCCGATCGCGGCTCCGCCCTGTGGCCGGTGGTGCGGGAGCGCTGGCCGCGGGACAGCGGGCGGGTGCGGATCGTGCGCGATCCCGTCACGGTGCGCTGGGGGCACTGGAGCCAGGTCGCCGCCGCCGCACGGCTCGTCCGTCTCGCTCATGCAGCGGACTGCGACTACGCCCATTTCCTGAGCGGGGCGGACTGGCCGGTGGTCGGCCGCGCCCGACTGGCCGCGGAGCTCGCAGCGGCGTCGCCGCCGGCCTGCTACATCGAGGCCAGTCCCGGCCTGCAGGAATACCGGATGCAGTGCCGCAGGCTGGACACCCGCTGGCTGCGCCTCGACCCCGGTCGCGACCGCCTCGCCTACGCGCTCACGTGGGAACTGCGGCGCCTGTCGCGCTGGGTAGACGCCGGCGCGGCGCGGCTGGGCATCGAGCGGTCCCGCCCCTTCGGCCGCTGGCACAAAGGCTCTTGCTGGTGGACCTTGCCGCGCGAGGCCATCGCCCTGCTGGCGCACGAGCTTCCGGCGCTGCTGGCCTCGGGACGGCTGCGCGGGACGCTGTGCTCCGACGAGCACGTCATCCCCACGCTCGTCGCCGCGCATTTCCCGGAGCGGATTCGGCCGAACCGACGCTATGTCGACTGGTCGGAAGAACGCTCCAGCCCACGCATGCTCGACCGTTCGGACGCCGCGGCTATCCTTGCCAGCGACGCCTGGTTCGTCCGCAAGGTCTCGGCCCGCCACGACGCCTTCTTCGCCGACTTGCGGCGCGACGAAGCCCACGCGGCCGCCGATGCCTAAGGCGAAGAAGCCGGCCCGCCGGTGGCAAGGCTTTCGTTTTCCCCGCCGCTGCTTACATAGCGCAACGATGCCGCCCGATACCGCCCCCAACGATCCCAACGCCCGCCACGACGGCTGGAACACGCTCAGGCGGTTCCTTCCCTATCTCTGGCCGCAGGACAATGCCGCGCTGCGCTGGCGGATCGTCGGCGCGGTGGCGCTGATCGTGCTTTCGACCGTGTCGCAGTTGATCCTGCCCTACCTGCTGAAGTGGGCGGTCGATGCCATGGGGGTGACCGGGCCGCGGGTCCTGCAGTTCGCGATGCTCTTCGTGCTGGCCTATGCCGCCGGGCGCTTCTCCGGGACCCTGTTCGACAACCTGCGCAACATCGTGTTCGAACGGGTCGGCCAGGATGCGACGCGCGCCCTGGCCGAGAACGTCTTCGGCCGGCTCCACCGCCTGTCCTTGCGCTTCCACCTCGCCCGCCGCACCGGCGAGGTCACCAAGGTGATCGACCGCGGGACCAAGAGCATCGACACGATGCTCTACTTCATGCTGTTCAACATCGCCCCGACCGTACTCCAGCTCGCGGCGGTGGCGGTGATCTTCAAGCTGAACTTCGGCTGGGGCCTGGTCGGCGCGACCGCATTGGCGGTGACCGCCTATATCTGGGTGACCCGGGCAATCACCGAATGGCGCACCCACCTGCGCGAAAAGATGAACCGGCTCGACGGCCAGGCCATGGCCCGCGCGGTGGATTCGCTGCTCAACTACGAGACGGTGAAGTACTTCTCCGCCGAACCGCGCGAGGAAGCCCGCTACGCCCAGGCGACGCGCGCCTATACCGAGGCCGCGGTCAAGAGCGAGAACAGCCTCGGCCTGCTCAACATCGCCCAGGCCGTGGTGGTCAACCTGCTGATGGCCGGTGCCCTGGCCTATACCGTCCGGGGCTGGGCGCGGGGCGAGTACACCGCCGGCCAGTTGGTCTTCGTCAACACCTACCTGACCCAGCTATTCCGCCCGCTCGACATGCTCGGCATGGTCTATCGCACGATCCGCCAGGGCCTGATCGACATGGCCGAGATGTTCCGCCTGATCGACACCGAGATCGAAGTGAAGGACGCGCCGGGCGCCCCGGCTCTGATCGTCAGGCGCCCTACCCTGCTCTTCGATCGTGTGGTGTTCGGCTACGAGAAGGATCGCACGATCCTGCAGGGGCTCAGCTTCGAGGTGCCGGCCGGCCACCAGGTCGCCATCGTCGGCCCCTCCGGCGCGGGCAAGAGCACCATCGCCCGGCTGATCTTCCGCTTCTACGATCCCTGGTCGGGCCGCATCCTGATCGACGGGCAGGACATCCGCGAGGTCACCCAGGCCAGCCTGCGCTCCGCAGTCGGCATCGTCCCGCAGGATTCGGTGCTGTTCAACGACACCATCGGCTACAACATCGGCTATGGCCGCGATGGCGCGGAGCAGGCCGAGATCGAGGCCGCCGCCCGCGGCGCGGCGCTGATGCCGCTGATCGAGCGGCTGCCCAAGGGCTTCGCGACCGAAGTGGGCGAACGCGGCCTCAAGCTCTCGGGCGGGGAGAAGCAGCGCGTCGCCATTGCCCGCACCCTGGTCAAGAACCCGCCGATCCTGCTGCTGGACGAAGCGACCAGCGCGCTCGACACCCGCACCGAGCAGGACATCCTGGCGACGCTCCACGCGGTCTCGACCGGCCGCACCAGCCTGTCGATCGCCCACCGCCTTTCGACCATCGCCGAGGCCGACACGATCCTGGTCCTCAACGAAGGCCGCCTCGCCGAAAGCGGCACGCACCTCGACCTGCTGAAGCGCGACGGGCTCTATGCCGAGATGTGGGCACGCCAGGCCGCCGAGGTCGAGGAGACCACCGAGGCCGCCGAATAGGTGCGGATCGCGCTGACCTAGTAACCCGCGCCCGACGCCGCGACGTGCTGTCGCTGGCGGCCCGCATGCTGGGCGAGATGAAGGCGCCACATACCGAATGGCGCTATCTCGAAACGGACGCCCTGGACGTGACCGGCGGCCAGCCGGTGCCGGTCCAGGCCGACGGCGATCCGGTGGACGTGCTGCCGGCACGAATCGCGATGAGCGCGGACGTGCTGCGGTTTCGCTAGGGATAGCTCCCCCTCCTCTGAAGAGGAGGGGATACGTCCCCTAGGCGTCCACCTCATGCCAGACCACGGCCTGGGCCGCTTTCATGCAGTGCGACTGGGGATCGTAGGCGATGCTCGGCGAGCCGTAGAGCCGCCAGCCCTGCTCCAGCGCCTCGGACACGCGCTCGCAGAAGGCGCGGTCGTCCTTGCCGGTGAGGAGGCGGTAGATCGGGCGGTCTTCGGGAGTCTGCATGGGGTGAGCCTAGCCGAGAGCGAGTCGGCGGGAAATAGGCGACGTCTCAGAACGCCACCTTCACCCCGCCCGACGCGGCGTGCGCCGTGAAACCGTCGCGGAAACGGCCGTCGTAGCGGGCGAACAGTTCCGCGCCCGGCGCGAAGCGCCAGGCGAAGCGCGCGCCGGCATCGCCGCCGAGCTTCGCTTCCTTGTTGCCCGTCACCGTCATCGGCAGGTTGTAGAACGTGACCGGCAGCAGCCGTTCGTCGCCCGAGACGACGCCGACGAGACGGCCGTAAACCGACCAGTCGAAGTTGCCGAGGCGCTGGCCGACATCGAGGCCGGCCCAAACGCGGGTGCGGTCGGCGGTGTGCGCGGGCGCGGTCAGCGCGAGCGATCCGGTTTCGGTGAAGCCATCGGTGCGGACCCGCGTATAATCGAAGCCGAGGCTCGGCGTGACGCGCCAGTCGCCCCCCAAGGCGCCCCATCGCATCCGGTAGCCGGCCTCGCCGAGCACGCCGGCCGTGGTCAGGTCGTATTTGGCGGTCGTCAGGCCGAGCAAATTGTGTTGCGTGTCGGCGTTGCCCACGCCGAAGGTGCCGGCGATGTTGGCGAACCAAGGGCCGGCGGTATAGCTGCCATAGAGGCCGAATTGCGTGAGGCTGATGTCGCCGCGCTCGAAACCGTTGTCGATCCGCACGTTGGTATTGCCGTGGTCGATGCCGAGGCCGAGCGTGAAGTTGGGCGTGATGTTGCCGGAGAGGCCGGCGGCGAAGCCGTATTGCGAGCGGTCGTCGCCCGGAGCTGCGGCCGTGGCGCGCGACTTCGACCAGACGCCGTAACCTTCCGCCCACATGCGGATGCCCGAGGACGAGCCGGCGACGAAACCCGGTGCGGCGGCATAGGCGCTGCGCGGGCCGGTCTCGCCGCTCAAGAAAGCGTCGTCGCCCATGCGGCGCAGGAAGCGCGAATTGGCGTCGAGCGCGCCGGACTGCACCGCCGTATGCGCTAGCCCGAACGCCTGGACGTATCCGAACAGCGTCCATTGCTCGAACAGCGTCGTCGTGTTGTTGACCGTGGTGGCCTCGTCGACCGTATATGTGGTGTCGTGATGGACGTTGATGTTGGAGTCGTTGTCGGTAAGCACGAGCGGCGTTCCGGCGAGATTCTGGCAGGTCGGACGGGTGGTCGAAGGCAGCGCCGCGACGTTGCAGGTGGAGAGTTGACCTACGACTAGGTTTCCCGGCCCCATAGTGAGGACGCCGGGGTTCAAGATCACCTGCGTTCCGGCGAGCGAATAATTGCTGACGCTTGACGAGACGATGTTGCTGGACGAGGCGGTGAGCACCGGCGCACCGATGATGACGCCCGGCCCGCCGGCATTGGTGATCGCGGCGCGCGCCGCGACGACGCCCGCCTGCGCGATGGGATCGGAGAAAGGAACGCCGAAAGTCTGGTCGTAGAGCGGTGTGCCGCCGTTCAGCCGGCCGAGAATCTGCGTCGAATAGACGGTGACGTTGGTGGTCGTTACCGTCGCAGGATTGAAGACGATTGTTTCCGCGTCAGAGGTTGTTGTGTAGAACACACCAACTTGAGCTTGCGCTTCACTCGCCCCGATTAGCCCGGCGGCCAGTGCTATCGCGGCGACGCCCGCCAGTCTGGCGCGGGACCATGCAAATCCCTCACGGGGGGGCAGCATCGCGCTGCCGCGGTGATATGAAATGGCCATTGGGATCTCCTTGAAGGCGCAAGATCGCGCATCTTCCTTCTAAGGCGACAACGGCGCGCAAAACGGTTCACGCCGCATGATACGGCGGGAAAATAACTGCCCCGCGCAACCCGACCCCGCTCAGCCTGGGCGGATGCTGGCGGCCGATTACAGGATGTATTTGCTGAGGTCGCTGTCGCTCGCCAGGCCGGCCAGCTTCTCGCGGACATAGGCCGCATCCACGATCACGGTCTCGCCCTTGCGGTCCTCGGCCTCGAAGCTCAGTTCCTCCAGCAGCTTCTCCATCACCGTCTGGAGGCGGCGGGCGCCGATGTTCTCGACGCTTTCGTTGACCTGGGCGGCGATCCGGGCGACCTCGCGCACGGCGTCCCCGGTGATGTCGAGCGCGACCTCCTCGGTCGCGATCAGGGCCCGGTACTGGGCGACCAGGTTGGCGCGGGTCTCGGAGAGAATCCGCACGAAGTCCTCCTCGCTCAGCGCCTTCAGCTCGACGCGGATCGGCAGGCGGCCTTGCAGCTCGGGCAGCATGTCGCTCGGCTTGGCGACGTGGAAGGCGCCGCTGGCGATGAACAGCACGTGGTCGGTCTTCATCGGGCCGTACTTGGTGGC
>JASGGH010000103.1:0-8490 GCA_047605105.1 Novosphingobium sp.
TGGTCGACAGGTACACCGGCCAGCCGAGGTTGAGGCCGTAGTTGAACGAGGCGCGCGCGAAGTCGCGGATCGAATCGTCGAGGTTGTACATCGCCATCGCGACGCCCGCCGAGGGGAAGTCGAACACGTCGAGGTCGATCTTCTGGCCGTCCTCGCCGTCCCAGACCAGGCGCAGCTTGCCGGGGCCGGGGATCAGGGTGTCGGTGGCGCGGTACTGGTCGCCGAAGGCGTGACGGCCGACCACGATCGGATCGGTCCAGCCCGGGACCAGGCGGGGGACGTTCGAGATCACGATCGGCTCGCGGAAGACGACGCCGCCGAGGATGTTGCGGATCGTGCCGTTGGGCGACTTCCACATCTTCTTGAGGTTGAATTCCTCGACGCGGGCTTCGTCCGGGGTGATCGTCGCGCACTTGACCGCGACGCCGTACTGCTTGGTCGCATTGGCCGAATCGATGGTGATCTGGTCGCCCGTCTCGTCGCGCTTCTCGACCGAGAGATCGTAATATTTCAGGTCGATGTCGAGGTAGGGAAGGATCAGTCGCTCGCGGATCCACTGCCAGATGATCCGGGTCATCTCGTCGCCGTCCATCTCGACGATCGGGTTCACTACCTTGATTTTCGCCATTTGACCTATCTCCGGGGAAGGGGAATTTGCGCGCCTCATTAGCAGAGGAAGGGCGCTGCGCAAGGCGCAGGATCGGCGGATTCTCGCTGGACAGCGCCCGAGGCGGAATGCACTGCCCGGATGGCCTCGGGGCCGACAGGGAATTCAGGAGAGGAAGCGATGAGCGACGAGGTTCTGATCAGCGCCGAGGCGGGCGTGCTGGTGGTGACGATCAACCGCCCCGAAGCGCGCAACGCCATGACCAAGGCGGCGGCCGAGGCGATCTCCGCCGCGATGGACCGGCTCGACGCCGAGAGCGGCCTGCGCTGCGCGGTCCTGACCGGGGCGGGGGGCACCTTCTGCTCGGGCATGGACCTCAAGGGCTTCCTCAGCGGCGAGCTGCCGGTGGCCGGGGACCGCGGATTCGCCGGGCTGACCGCGTGGACCCCGAACAAGCCGGTCATCGCCGCGGTCGACGGCTATGCCCTGGCCGGCGGGATGGAGCTGGCGCTGGCCTGCGACATGATCGTGGCCAATGTGAACGCCAGGTTCGGCGTGCCCGAGGCCAAGCGCGGGCTGGTCGCCGGCGGAGGCGGGGTGGTCCAGTTGCCGCGCCTGCTGCCGCGCCCGCTGGCGATGGAACTGGCGCTGACCGGCGATCCGATCCCCGCGGCTCGCGCCTTCGAGCTGGGGCTGGTCAACCGCGTGGTCGAAGGGCCGGCGCTGGAGGGCGCGATGGACCTGGCCCGGACGATCGGCGAAAACGGGCCGCTGGCGGTCGCGGCGTCCAAGGCGATCATCCGCAATTCGTGGCTCTGGGCCGACGACGAGATCAAGGACCGCCAGAACGGATACATCGCCCATGTCTTCACCTCGGAAGACGCCCGGGAAGGGGCCATGGCCTTTGCCCAGAAGCGCAAGCCGGAGTGGAAGGGCCGATGACTTGAAGGCAATTACAGAAGAAAACCCGCCACTTACGTGACGGGTTTCATGCTTCTTGCGAGGATGGTGGGCGTAGCAAGGATTGAACTTGCGACCCCTACGATGTCAACATAGTGCTCTACCACTGAGCTATACGCCCATCGCTCGTTCCGGCAGCGAACCGCCGGGCAGGGGCGGCCTTTAGCGAGGCCTCTCCCGGGATGCAACCGGCTAAGTCCATTTTCTGTTCGGCGTGGCTGAAACAGCATGGCCCCGGCCTGCTTCACGTCAGCGAATCAAATGCTCATCTGGTTCGATTCGCCGAACACGCGCTGCACTTCCAGCACCAGGTCGCGCAGGTGGAAGGGCTTGGACAGCACGCGCGCCTGGGGCGCCTCGCGGCTGGCGCGCAGCGATACCGCGGCGAATCCGGTGATGAACATCACCTTGGTATGGGGCGAGACCTCCGAGCAGCGCTGGGCCAGCTCGATCCCGTCCATCTCCGGCATGACGATGTCCGACAGCAGCAGGTCGAAATGCTCGGTCTCGAGCAGCGGCAGGGCGTCGGTCCCGCGGTCGACCGCCACGACCTCATAGCCCGCGTTTTCCAGCGCCCGGGCAAGGTAGGCACGCATCGCTTCTTCGTCTTCGGCGAGTAGAATCCGGATCATGCTGGGTCTGGTCTCCGTTGAGCGTGGCGAGTTTGCGCTGGACGGTCATATAACGCCAGTCGGTTAACATTCTGGCGCCGAATTCGCGCAATCTCGGCTTTGACAGGACGGGCCTTCCGGGCCAGCTATTAAACCATGGAACAGGACGGCGCGCTGCCGAAAAGCGATTCGCATCGGCTTGCCGGGGGAGAGATCCCCGGGTCGGCCGGCCTGTCCGCCTTTCACCTGAGCGGACCGGAGCCGTCGCCGATTCCGGTGCTGATCGCCGTGCCGCACGCCGGGCGCGCCTATCCCGGCTCGCTGCTCGAACGGATGCGCAACCCGGGCTTCGCGGCGCTGCGGCTCGAGGACCGCTTCGTCGATCTGCTGGCGGAACGGATCGCCGAGGCGACGGGCGCGACGCTGCTCATCGCCCATGCCCCGCGGGCGATGATCGACCTCAACCGGGCTGCCGACGACATCGACTGGGACATGTTCGGCCGCGGCGCGCCCGAGGACGTGGGCAGCTATACCCCGGGCCGGGCCCGCAGCGGGCTGGGCCTGATCCCGCGGCGCCTGCCGGGACTGGGCGAACTGTGGAAGCGCCGGCACGAGGAGGCCGATCTCCAGGCGCGGATCGCCGGAATCCACGCGCCCTATCACGCCTGCCTGGCGGAAACCCTGGCCGACCTGCGCGATCGCTGGGGCGCGGCGCTGCTGCTCGACCTGCATTCGATGCCCCCGCTGGCCTTGCGGGGCGGGCACGCGCCCGAATTCGTCCTCGGCGACCGATTCGGCTCGACCTGCCACGGCCAGTTGATCGGCTCGGCGTTCAACTATTTCGCGGAAATGCGGCGCGGGACCGCGCACAACCGCCCCTATGCGGGCGGCTACGTGCTCGAGCGCCATGCCGATCCGGCGCGCGGGCTCCACGCGGTGCAGCTCGAGATCGACCGTGGCTCCTACCTCGATTCGCGGCTGGTCGAGCCGGGCGCGGGCTTTGCGGCGATGGTGCACCTGCTGTCGGGCCTGGTCCGCCGGATGGCGCAGGACGTGGCCGTCCTGGGCGGCGGCGATGCCGCATCTTCGTGGGTCGAGGCGGCCGAATAGCCCGGCGAATGGAAAGCCGCCTCGCGCAGCACACGGGCCAAATCCCTGGCGCCGAATAAAAAACCACCTCGTGCATCGCACGAGGTGGCCAAGGTTCAGGGAGGAGGTGCACGAATGCACCTGCCCCGCCAGGCCATGAGGGAAGCCGTGGCGGGATTGCCAAAATAGGCTTGATGCGAGCGACTTGCAAGCCCCTCGAAGCGAGAGGCTCTAACGCAAGGGGTTGCCTCAATTCAGGACCGGAACCTGGGCGGCGACGGGGCCCTTGCCCTGCTGGACCTGGCGACCGAAAACGTCGCGCACCAGTTCCAGCGAGAACAGGTGGGCATAGATCAGCGGCAGCAGCCCGCTCTGGTTCCAGCCGCGCAGCACGTCGCCGCGCACTTCGCGCAGGACTTCCTGGTTGATCATCTGGAAGCCGCGGTAGACGTAGGGTTGCTCCTGGCCTTCGATCTGGATCGCCACTTCGCCGTCCATCAGCAGCTTGTGCTTCTTCAGCTCCTCGATGAAGGCGCCGGTGCGCATGCCGGCTTCCTCGAACTGCTGGCAGAAATCGAGCATCGCCTTGCACGAATCGCTCGGCTGCTCGCCGTCGAAGAGCGCCGAACCGTCCTTGTATTCGCCGATCAGGTCGGCGCTGGGATCGAAGCAGAGCGACAGCTCGTCGGCCTCGGGCGAAAGCTTGGCGAGCAGGAACGGATAGCGGCGGACATAGGCCGGGACATAGACGTTCTCGAGCAGCTTGCCCTCGTCGTCGACGAAGGCGTTGATGCCTTCGTTCAGGCCCATCAGCGCCAGCGGCACCGGATCGTCGCCCGAGGTGAAGATGATCGGGAAATTGCGCGCCGCCTGCGGGAACTCCTCGACCGTCAGGGGAATCGCGTGCTGGCCCACGAGCCAGCCGGCCTTGTCGGTCGGGCGGCTCTTCCAGGTGCCGTGATCGCGGCTGTTGAGCGGCATGAGGTCCTGGTAGAACAGGGGAAGCTGGGCTTGCGGCGCGCTGGCCATGAAAAACTCTCCGGCTATTGTGAGGCGTCTGAAAGGCGCGGTTTCTAGGCGGCGGAACCCGGCGGCGCAAGCGCGACCAATTTGCCGGGGTTGAGCAAGCCCTTGGGGTCCAGCGCCTGCTTGACGCTGCGCAGGATCGCCAGGGCCACCGGATCGCCGAGCCGGGCGAGCTCGTCGCGCTTCGACTGGCCGATGCCATGCTCGGCCGAGATCGAGCCGCCCCAGGCGGTGACGAGGTCGTGCACCTGGCGGCTGATCGCGCGGCCGTCGCCCCGGTCCCACGCCTTGGCCTCCGCCCCCTTGGGCGCCAGGACGTGGAAATGCACGTTGCCGTCGCCGAGGTGACCGAAGGCGAGCGCGCGGGTGCCCGGCCATGCCGCCTCGACCGCGGGCAGGGCGGCATCGACGAAATCGGGCATCTGTTCGACCGGCACCGAGATGTCGTGCTGCACCGCCGGGCCCTGGGCGCGTTCGGCCGGGGCGATCGATTCGCGCAAGGCCCAGAACGCCTCGGCCTGGGTCTCGTTCGCGGCGATCGCGGCGTCCTCGACCAGGCCGGCCTCGAAGGCCGCGGCGAGCACGGCTTCGGCCCGGGTGCCGAGGGTGGCCGCGCCGGCGCTGTCGGCGACCAGCTCGATCAGCGCATGCCAGGCGTGCGGGCCGCCGAGCGGCGCGCGCGACCCCGGCAGGTAGGCCAGCACCGCGTCGAGGCAGGACCGGGGCAGCACCTCGAAGCCTTCCAGCGCCTCGCCCGCCTCGCGCTCGCAGTGGAGCAGCAGCGCGCGCGCGGCCTGGAGCGAGGGCAGGCCCGCCCAGATCACCCGGCGTTCGGCGAGCGCGGGCACCAGCTTCAGCGTCGCGGCGGTGACCACGCCGAGCGTGCCTTCGGAGCCGATCAGCAACTGCTTGAGATCGAAGCCGCGGTTGTCCTTCTTCAGCGGGGTCAGCGCGGAATAGACGCTGCCGTCGGCCAGCACGGCCTCCAGCCCCAGGACGAGCGCACGCATCGAGCCGTGGCGGAGTACCTGGCTGCCGCCGGCGTTGGTCGAGATCAGCCCGCCCACGGTGGCCGAGCCCTTGCCGCCGAGCGTGAGGGGAAAGCGCAGGCCCGCCGCCGCCGCGGCATCGTGGAGCGTCTGCAGGACGACGCCGGCCTGGCAGGTCACCCGCCGGCTTTCGCGGTCGATCTCGCCGATCGCGTTCAGGCGGCGCAGCGAGAGCAGCAGTTCGTCGCCGCCGGCATCGGGCGTGGCGCCGCCGGACATCCCGCTGTTGCCGCCCTGGGGCACGATGGCCACCCCGTGCCGGGCGCAGAGCCGGACCAGCTCCGCCACTTCCGCCGCCGAGCCGGGCGAGGCGAGCGCGAGCGCCCGCCCGGTATACCGGCCGCGCCAATCGGTGAGCCAGGGCTCGATCAGTTCGGCATCTGTGGTCAGCCCGCGGGGGCCGAGCAGGTCCGCGGCTTCGCGCAGGAATGAGGTTCGATCGGTCATGGCGCCGCTATGACACAGGGATTTGCGGCCATGCCAGCCCGAATGCGGCACGATCGCACTTTGCACGGCGCGCCGCCGGGGTTAAGCGGTCGTTCAAATTGCGGCAGTAATACGGCCGGGAGGGCGCGAGCCCGGCCGAGGTGGCCGACCGAGGGCAATTGATGGATCACCTGATCGTTCTGCTGGCACCCCTTGCCGCGCTGCTGCCTGCGCCGGGGCCGGCCGACGCGGTGTCGGGCGGCCCGGGGGTCGAAGCGGCGGGCCCCTGGGCCGGCGGCAAGCTGTTTCCCCCGCCCGAAGCGCCCGAGCCGCTCTACGAGGACGGTCGCACCGTTCTGCCGATGGCGGATTCCTTCCGTCCCGAGGTCGAGAACCAGGTGCGCATCGAGCAGCGGATCACGATCCGGATCTCCCCGCGCGCGCCGACGCCGCGGCCGTTCGATTTCGACTTGCCCGATCGCCCGCCGGCGCGGGTGGTCGAGCGGAATTTCGGCAGATGCCTGCCGATCGCCGGGATCGCCGGGGTGCAGGTGGGGCAGGGCAACCGCCTCATGGTGTTCCTGCGCGATCGCCGCACCGTCAGCCTGGGCCTGGAGAAGGCCTGTCGGCCGCAGGACTTCTATTCGGGCTTCTATGTGGAGCGGAACGCCGACGGGCAGCTTTGCGTCGATCGCGACCGGCTGCAATCGCGCAGCGGGGCGAACTGCGCCCTGACCAGGCTGCGGCAGCTCGTCGAGGAATAGCGCGCGGGCCCTCGCACCGAATTTCTTGACTTTCCGCCCCGGCCTCGCGTAACGCGCGCGGGCCTTCGCGCCCGCAGCAAACGGGCTGCATGAAGGCTGGCAGGCCATTGGCGGCCCGCCACCCGATTTTTCCGGATAGCATAGCCTTATGAATTTCGCCGATCTCGGCCTGTCTGACGAATTGCTGCAATCGGTCACCGCGGCCGGTTACGATACGCCGACGGCGATCCAGGCACAGGCGATTCCCCCCGTGCTGATGATGAAGGACATCATCGGCATCGCCCAGACGGGCACGGGCAAGACCGCCTCCTTCGTGCTGCCGATGATCGACATCCTGGCCCACGGCCGCCGCCGGGCGATGATGCCGCGCTCGCTGATCCTCGAGCCGACCCGCGAGCTCGCGGCCCAGGTCGCCGAGAACTTCGAGAAGTACGGCAAGAACCACGACCTCAAGATGGCGCTGCTGATCGGCGGCGTGCAGATGGGCGACCAGGTCAAGGCGCTGAACGAGGGCGTCGACGTGCTGATCGCCACCCCGGGCCGGCTGATGGACCTGTTCGAGCGCGGCAAGATCCTGCTCACCGGCTGCGACCTGCTGGTGATCGACGAGGCCGACCGCATGCTCGACATGGGCTTCATCCCCGACATCGAGACGATCTGCGCCAAGCTGCCGGCCAACCGCCAGACCCTGCTGTTCTCGGCGACGATGCCGCCGCCGATCAAGAAGTTGGCCGACAAGTTCCTCAGCAATCCCAAGTACATCGAGGTCGCCCGCCCCGCGAGCGCCAACCTCAACATCGCCCAGCACAAGGTCGCGGTGTCGAGCCGCGGCAAGCGCGAGGTCCTGCGCAGCCTGCTCCGCAGCGAAGACGTCAACACCGCGATCGTCTTCTGCAACCGCAAGACCACGGTGCGCGAACTGGCCAAGAGCCTGAAGCAGAGCGGCTTTTCCGCAGGCGAGATCCACGGCGACATGGACCAGTCCTCGCGCATCGCCGAGCTCGACCGGTTCAAGGCCGGGACGATCAACATCCTCGTCGCCTCCGACGTCGCCGCGCGCGGCCTCGACGTGAAGGGGGTGAGCCACGTCTTCAACTTCGACACGCCCTGGCACCCCGACGACTACGTCCACCGCATCGGCCGCACCGGCCGCGCGGGGGCGACGGGCCGGGCCTTCACCTTCGTCGCGCCCGAGGACGCCGAGGCGATCGCCAATGTCGAGAAGCTGACCGGCGGGGTGATCCCCGTCTACGAGCTGGGCGAGGCGGAAGCCGCCGCTCCGGCCGAGCGCGAAGAGCGCAAGCCGCGCCGCGAGCGCGAGCCGCGGCGGGAGCGCGAGGAGCGGGCGCCGCGCCAGGAACGCGAGCCGCGTCCGGCCAAGGCTGCCGCACCGCGCCAGCCTCGCCGCGAGGAACCGCAGGACGACCCCGGCGAATGGAACGGGCCGGTGCCCTCGTTCCTGGGCTTTTCGGCTACCTGACCAAATCTCCCCGAGACAGGCTCGGGAAGGGTTTGAAGGTCATTCCGCCAGCTTCACGAAACTGTCGATCACCCGCTTCGGCCCGGCGCTTTCGAAGTCGATCTCCAGCTTGTTGCCTTCCTGCGCGGTGATCGTGCCGTAGCCGAACTTGTCATGGAACACGCGCGCGCCCAGCGCGATGTCGCCGCGCGGCTTGGCGGCGAAGCTGGCGGCGCTGCGCGAGGGTTCGGCGACGCGCTTGGGCGTGGGATCATAGCTCTGCGCGGCGGCGCGTTGCCAGCCGGGCCCGCGGGTCATGGTGCGTGAAGGCTGGGCGCGTGCGACATCGGCGAAGGGGTCCGAATGTTCCGACCACTGCGCGCGCCACAGCGATGCGCCGCCTGATAGAGTGGTTTCCTGCTCGACATGGGCGGCGGGTAATTCGGCGATGAAGCGCGAGGGGATCGAACTGGTCCACTGGCCATAGATGCGCCGGTTG
>JASGGH010000104.1:0-8447 GCA_047605105.1 Novosphingobium sp.
GTGCATCCTTCCAGGCTTGCGCCGATAATGCACCATCAAATGCCGGGACCAAACAACTAGTGTTCGGGACTGAAATTAGTGGCCGAGCCGCTTCTGAACAAACGGATCACTCCCGCAAATCGCCACCTCGTCATCGAACCTGTGACGAGCTTCCGAAAGACTCGTGAAACTCCAAGTTTCCGGGGAGCGAAGCGTTTTTACAAGGTAAGCTCGCTCGATAAGCTGGCCGCCTTGCTGCAAGCTGATTTCTTCCAGCTCTACGCCTTCGGAATAATCTATTGAACGCCGGACTGACGCCATTTTCGATCCTCATTTGATGATCTCTGGCAGCTATGCGCCTTCGAAAAATGCGACAGTGCTTTTGGCCTGCTGCTGCCTCTCCCACAAAGCATGGAAGCCTTCGCCATTGCGTATGCCGATCCCCCAGCGGGTAAAGGCAACCTTGGCAGCGTCCGATCCTCCTGCGACGTTCTGCCACAACGGCACTAGGTCTGGATCAGCAAACTGCTCGCCGACAGGATTTGAGATTGCCGAAAGCCTATTCTGCTGGAGAACCAACGTACCCGGCACTCCTTCGAGGCTGACGCTTGATGACCTTGACGAGAAGTCTATCAAGATTTCCGCCTGTGGTAGAAAAAGCCCAATCTGCGAACTGCGAATAGTGATTGGGAAATGCACAAAGGCGTGAACGCCCGTAAGCATCACGCCATACATTTCCTCATCCCACTTGGTGACGAGTAAGGTCGGATCGTCCGCGCGCATAGGTAGCAAAAGGCCGGGCTGCTTGAGATCGCGAATATCGCTCGCCGTGGCATTTCCCAAAGGAAGATACTTATCCGACATGATCGTCTCCTAAGTGACGCCATGACTATGATGGGATCAAAGCGGGAACGCAAGACGGGCTCCGCTAAAGGCGGTGGATAGCCTCTAAGGCCGTCAAACGCGCTTGGTGCGTTTGCTACCTAATACCGAAAAACTGGATGCCCCGCGAGGATTCGAACCTCGATTGACGGAGTCAGAGTCCGTAGTCTTACCATTAGACGACAGGGCAACCGGCCTGCGCCCACCGGGCGACAGGGGCGTGCCTCTAGGCGGGGCCGAGGGCCTCGTCAAGGTGCTGCGGAGCGGCGGACTTGCCCGATGGCCCAAGCAGAGCTACCATCGGGGTCAGGTACTCGCGGCACCATCGCGGGATAATGATAAGAGTGTGTTGATATGGCGGACAAGCCTCCGCCGGCGACATGGGATACGATGACGGGCGGCGAAGCCACGGATCGAGCGGCGGCCCAGGCTGCGGCTCCGGAAGCTTCATCGCCCCCGCCCATCGCCCAGCCCGCCGGATCCGACCAGGCAGCCCGGAATGCGGGCCGAGACAACGCCGGAATGTGGCGCTCCCTGTCGCTTCAGCGCAGCGCCTATGCGGCGATCGACCTCGGCACCAACAATTGCCGGCTGTTGATCGCGCGGCCTTCGGGCGACAATTTCATCGTGGTCGATGCCTTCAGCCGCGTGGTGCGCCTGGGCGAAGGGCTGGCCCAGACCGGCAAGCTCAGCCAGGAGGCGATGGACCGCGCGCTCGGCGCGCTGCACGTCTGCGCGGACAAGCTCAAGCGCCGCAACGTCCAGCTTGCCCGCTCGGTTGCGACCGAGGCCTGCCGCCGCGCTTCGAACGGCATGGAATTCATCGAGCGGGTGCGCCGGGAAACCGGCATCCACTTCGACGTCATCTCTGCGCGCGAGGAAGCGCGACTGGCCGTGCTGGGCTGCCATATCCTGCTCGAGCCTGGGATGGGGCCGGCGCTGATCTTCGACATCGGCGGCGGCTCGACCGAGCTGGTGCTGATCGAGAGCGGGCCCGCGGTGCCGCGCATTCTCGACTGGACCTCGGTGCCGTGGGGCGTGGTCTCGCTGACCGAGACCTTCGGCGAGGAAGGCGGCGGCGAGGAGAGCGCCGACCAAGCCGGACGCCTGACCCGCTACGCCCGGATGTGCGCCGCGGTGCGCGACAGTTTCTCCGCCTTCGCGCAGCGGGTCGCGGACACGCGCGCCCAGGGCGAACAACAGGGCGGCCTGCGCCTGCTCGGCACCAGCGGCACGGTGACGACGCTGGCCAGCCTGCACCTCGACCTGCCGCAGTACGATCGCCGCGCGGTCGACGGCCTGATCGTCCCGGCCCTGTCGATGCGCGACATCTCCAGCCGCCTTTCGGCCATGTCGCCGGCCCAGCGCCGCGAGCTGCCCTGCATCGGGCGCGAGCGGGCGGACCTGGTCGTGGCCGGCTGCGCGATCCTGGAGACGATCCTCGACCTCTGGCCCGCCACGCGCCTGGGCGTGGCCGACCGCGGCATCCGCGAGGGCATCCTGCGCAGCCTGATCACGGCTGGCGGGGAAGGCGAACGGCTGCGGGCCGAACTGCGCCTCCGGAAGCAGGGCGCGGCATGAGCCGCAAGCCATGAGCAGGTCCGGCGACGACCGCATCCGGCTGAAGACCGGCAAGGGGCGGACCACCAGCTCGACCCGCTGGCTCTCGCGCCAGCTCAACGACCCCTATGTCAAGAAGGCCAAGGCCGACGGCTATCGCAGCCGCGCGGCCTACAAGCTGGCCGAGCTCGACGACAAGTTCGGCCTGCTCAAGGGCGTGGGCCGGGTGGTCGATCTCGGCGTGGCGCCGGGCGGGTGGAGCCAGATCGTCCGCCAACGCGCGCCGAAGTCCCGCGTCGTCGGTATCGACCTCCTGCCCACCGATCCGCTCGAAGGCGTCACGATCTTCCAGATGGACTTCATGGCCGACGAGGCCCCCGCCCTGCTCGAAGGCGCGCTCGACGGCGCACCCGACCTGGTCCTGTCGGATATGGCCGCGAACACCGTGGGCCACAAGCAGACCGATCACCTGCGGACCATGGGCCTGGTCGAAACCGCCGCGGACTTCGCGATCTCCACCCTGCAGCCCGGCGGCGCCTTCGTCGCCAAGGTTCTCGCCGGGGGGACCGACAGCGACCTGCTCACCCTGCTCAAGCGCCACTTCGCGACCGTAAAGCATGCCAAGCCGCCGGCCAGCCGCAAGGGATCGTCGGAATGGTACGTGATCGCCCAGGGCTTCAAGGGCCGCGGGTGACGGGCGGGGATGACCAGACTGATGGCGGCCGGTAAGCGGGTTCCTGGCATGATCCCGCAATCGCAGCCATGCATGACACTACGCTGACAATCGGACGAAATGCTTCGTCGGCACCGCAACGAAAAAGGGCGCGCCTCGCGGCGCGCCCTTCTGTTCGATTGCCGCGCTCGCTTAGTGTGCGGCGGCCGGGGCTGCGGCAGCGGGAGCCGCGGCTTCCTTGGCGGCGCCGTCCTTCGGCGCGGCGGCGTCGGCCGGAGGGGCCTCGGCACCCGCGGCAGGAGCGGCCGGGAGCGGCTTGTTCGAGCCCTGCGTGTTCAGATAGGCGATCACGTCGGCGCGGTCCTGCGGGTTCGGCAGGCCGGCGAAGGTCATCTTGGTGCCCGTGGCGAAGGAGCTCGGGCTCTTGAGCCAGGCATAGAGATTGCCCCAGTCCCAGGTGCCGCCGTGCTTCTTCAGTGCGTCGGAGAATGCAAAGCCGCCGGCGCCGGTGCCGATGCCCTCACCCACCACGCCGTGGAGGTTCGGACCGATGCCGTTGGCCGCGCCGGGCGCGATCGTGTGGCAGGCCACGCACTTCTTGAAAACCGCCTCGCCCTTGGCGACGTCGGCCTTGGCCAGCACGGCCTCGACCGGCGGCTCGGCCTCGGCCCCGCCCTTGGACGAGACCACGCCCTCGATCTTGTAGCCCGGCTCGTGCGGGGCGTGGGCCTTGTCGGCCTGGAAGTAGTGCGAGGAGATGCTGCTGAGGCCGAGGGCGACGATGCCTGCGCCCAGGACCCAGCCGGCGATGGTGTTGAAACGGTCGTCCATGTAAGATTGCCCTGTTGGGATTGCCTGATGCTTTGCGCGCCGCTCTAGTGACGGCAAACGGCCAAGGCAAGAGGGCCATTGCGGGATTCGCTGCGACTGCGTAATCGCCGCCCCGAAGGTTGAATTCGTCATGCACAGTTTCCCCCAGCCCGCCGTCGCTCTGGTCGACGACATGAGCCGCATCGCCGCGGGCGATCCGGCCCGCGCGGTCGCGCTGCAGGGCGCCCCCGGCTGCAACGGCCACCGCGCGGCCCTGGAATACGATCCTGCCTGCCTGCCGCTGCCCTGCTTCGCCTTCGAGGACGCGCTCGACACGGTGAAGGAAGGCCGCGCCGCGCGTGCGATCATCCCGATCGAGAATTCGCAGCATGGCCGCGTCGCCGACATCCACTTCCTGCTGCCCGAAAGCGGGCTGTCGATCGTGGGCGAGCACTTCCTTTCGATCGAGCACAGCCTGATGGCATTGGGAGACGGCCCCTTCACCGCAGCCTATTCGCATCCCCAGGCGCTGGGCCAGTCGCGCCGCTATCTGCGGGAGCGCGGCATCGTGCCGATGGCCTATGCCGATACCGCGGGCGCCGCCGCGCTGGTCGCCGAAATGGGCGACCCCGCGGCCTGCGCGATCGCGCCCAGGCTGGCGGCCGAGCTCTACGGCCTGCGAATCGTCGAGGACAACGTCGAGGACGCCCACGACAACACCACGCGCTTCGTCGTCTTGGCGCGCGATCCGCTCGATCCGGCCGGGCTGGTCGGCAAGCCCGCGATGACGACCTTCGTCTTCGAGGTGAAGAACGTCCCCGCAGCGCTCTACAAGGCCCTGGGCGGCTTCGCGACCAACGGCGTCAACATGACCAAGCTGGAGAGCTACCAGAGCGGGGCGAGCTTCGCCGCGACCGAGTTCTTCGTCGACATCGTCGGCGCACCGGGCGATCCCGCGGTCGATCGGGCACTGGCCGAGCTGGCCTTCCACTGCAAGGACCTGCGGATGCTGGGCACCTATCCGCAGGCGCGTACGCGCGGGTAGGCTGCGGGTTAGGCTTTCAGGCCCTCGTTCGATCCCGCCGGATCGGCCCGAACTCCGTCCGCGTTAACTTGCACGCCACAAATCCTCGTGTAACCAAGCAGGCGTGACGGTCGGGGCCCAAGCAGCTGCATCTGACGCCGCGCGCGACTGGGAAGCCGTGCGCGGGACGGCGGATATACAGTTCGCCCCGGTCCAGCCCGCTCCTCCGGCCAAGCCGCCGGAAGTGCCCGACTGGCTCATGGCCTTCGGTGAATGGCTGGGCAAGCTCTTCAGCGGCCTGGGCAAGTGGTTCGGCATTCCCTGGCCCGTGTTCGAGAAGATCCTGATCGGGCTGGCCGCGGTCGGCGTGCTGATCCTGCTCTGGGTGCTGATCAAGCCGCTGCTCGCCCGGCTGAGCCAGCCCCGGCCCGAAGCCGAGCCCGAATGGGCGCCGGACCGCGCCGAGGCCCTCGCCCTGCTCGAGGATGCGGACCGCCTGGCCGCCGCAGGCAAGTTCGACGAGGCGACCCACCTGCTGCTCAAGCGCAGCGTCGGGCAGATCGCCCAGGCCCGGCCCGACTGGCTGAGCCCGGCCAGCACCGCGCGTGAGATCGCCGGCATCCTCGCGCTGCCCGCCGTCGCCCGCGCCGCCTTCGCGACCATCGCGGGGCGGGTCGAAGCGAGCCGCTACGCCCTGCGCCCGCTCGGCTCCGGCGATTGGGACGCGGCGCGCAAGGCCTATGCTGACTTCGCGCTCCAGGACATCGGCAGCGTGAGGATCGCGGCATGAGCGCTCCCATCTCCAACGGCAGGGATTCCAGCCCCTTCTCGGTCGGCGGCGTCCTCGGCCTGGTCCTGTTCGGCGCGGTCGTTTTCATCGCGCTGCTGTGGATGATCGGCGCGGGCATGACCGGCGGATCGACCAACAACGGCGGCGGGCACGCAGGCGGCAAGGGCCTCAACGGCTATGCCGCGCTGGTCCAGTTGCTGAACAAGCGCGGCTACACGACCTCCCTGAGCCGCAGCGAGGCCACGCTCGACGATCCCGGCCTGCTGATCCTGACCCCGCCCCAGAACGCCAAGGGAGCGGACATCGAGCGCATCGTCGCCAAGCGGCGCTACATCGGGCCGACGATCGTCATATCGCCGAAATGGGTCGCCGCCTCGGCGGCGAACGCCACCGGCGCCAAGCCCGGTTGGGTGGCCCTCGTGGGCACCGCCGCGCCCGAATGGCGGGGCTTCCTCGACGAAGTCTCGGTCGTGATCGAGCCGCGCGGCAAGCGCTGGTCGACCCGCGACGCCTCGGGCGAGCTGCCCGCCCCCGCCACGGTCGAAACCGGGGCGGGACAGGGGCTGGAGCCCCTGGTGATCAACGATAGCCGCGGCATCCTGGCCGCCTACGTGCAGGACGAGGGCAATTATCCGTCGCTCGAGCGGATCGCGCTCAACCCTGCCTGGGAAGCGGGCGACGACGAGGACCGCTATCCGCTGATCCTGGTCTTCGAGCCCGACCTGCTCGACAACTACGGCATGGCGCGCAAGGAAAATGCGGTGCTGGCCGACCGGCTGATCTCCGCCGCGCTGGGCGGCACGAAAGGAAATGTCGCTTTCGACGTCACGCTCAACGGCCTGGGGCGCTCGGCCAACCTGCTGACCCTGGCCTTCACCCCGCCCTATCTCGCCGCGACGCTGTGCCTGCTGCTGGCTGCCCTGGCGGCGGCCTGGCGGGCCTTCCTGCGCTTCGGCCCGGCGCTGGCGACGGCGCGGGCGATCGCCTTCGGCAAGCGCCCGCTGGTTGCCAATGCCGCGGGCCTGATCCGCCGGACGCGCCGGCTGCACCTGATCGCCCGGCCCTATGCGGACCATCTGCGCGAGCGGATCGCCAGGACGCTCGGCCTCCCCCGCCACGCCACCCCCGAAGCCACGGAAGCCGCCATCGACAAGGCGCTGGCCCTGCGCCTGCCCGGGTCCGAACCGTTTTCCTCGCTCGCCGCGCGCCTGCGTTCCTCCGCCAAACCCCTGGCCATCCTGCGCGCTGCGCAGGCGCTCCATTCGCTCGAAAGGACTCTCACCCGATGACCGAGACAACTGTCCCACAGCCTGTCGGCCTGGGCGACGTCCGCGCGCTGGCCGACGCCATCCGCGGCGAAGTGGCCAAGGCGATCGTCGGCCAGCAGGCCACGGTCGATCACCTGCTGATCGCACTGCTCGCCCAGGGCCACGTCCTGCTCGAAGGCCCTCCCGGCACGGCCAAGACGTTCCTGGCCCAGTCGTTCGCGGCGACGCTCGGCCTCGATTTCGGACGCATCCAGTTCACCCCCGACCTGATGCCCGGCGACATCCTCGGCTCGAACCTGTTCAACTTCCAGACCAGCCAGTTCACCCTGACCCGCGGCCCGATCTTCTGCGACCTGCTGCTGGCCGACGAGATCAACCGCACCCCGCCCAAGACCCAGGCCTCGTTGCTCGAGGCGATGCAGGAGCGCCGGGTCACGCTCGATGGCGAGCGGCATCCGCTGCCCGATCATTTCATGGTCGTCGCGACGCAGAACCCGATCGAGAGCCAGGGGGTCTATCCCCTGCCCGAAGCCCAGCTCGACCGCTTCCTGTTCAAGCTCCTCATCCCCTATCCGAGCCTCGAGGAAGAGGCCCGGATCGTCGCCCGCTTCGGCGAGCGCAGCGGACCGTCCAACCCGCGGGACCTCGGCATCGCCGCGGTGACCGATCCCGCGCGGCTCAAGGCGGCCAGCCAGGCGGTGAAGGCCGTGACGCTGGCCGACAGCGTGATCGACTATGTGGTGCGCCTGATCCGCGCGACCCGCGACAGCGCCGACCTGGCGTCGGGCGCCAGCCCGCGCGCCGCCGTGCTCCTCGCCAACGCCGCCCGCGCCCGCGCCGCGCTCGACGGCCGCGACTATGTCGTGCCCGACGATGTGAAGGCGCTTGCCACCTCGGTCCTGCGCCACCGCCTGCTGCTGAGCCCCGCGGCCGAGATCGAGGGCAAGCAGGTCGAGCAGCTCGTCGAAGCGCTGATCGCGCAGACCGAGGCGCCGCGGTGATGGGGCCGGCCGTCGCGTGTGCCCTTCGACTGGCTCAGGGTGAGCGGGTCTTGGCATGTTGGGCAAAAAATCCGCTCAGCCTGAGCCTGCCGAGGGCTACGCGGTGACTTCCGCCCCATGAAAAACCTCCCCGCCATCGTGCCCACCGTCCGCGCCGCGGTGCTGATCGCGCTGGCCGCGCCGGCCGCGCTGCTGCTTGCCGCCCTGGCGCCCGGCGCCTGGATCGTCGCGCCGGCGCTGGGCGTGGTGATCCTGGTAATGGTGGGCGCGGATGCCTTCATGGCGGGAAAACTGGTCGATGCCAGGGTCATCGCGCCGGCCGACATGGAAGTCGGCGGCGATGCCCGGCTCGCCGTGCTGGCCGATTTCGCCGGGCGCAACAGCGGCCCCTGGGGCGGCACGGTCGAAGCCTCGCTGGCACTCGATCCCCGGCTTGCCCCGGGCGGGGTCGCCGGCTTCG
>JASGGH010000105.1:0-8365 GCA_047605105.1 Novosphingobium sp.
ACGCCCATGAAGCGGTTCTTCTCCCACTTGCCGGCCTGGGTCGAGGCGTCGGCCTCGGGAAGCTGGCGGGCGAGCGCGAACATCAGCGCGATGGCGTGCTCGGCGGTGGTGATCGAGTTGCCGAACGGGGTGTTCATCACCACGACGCCCTTGGCCGAGGCGGCGGGGATGTCGACGTTATCGACGCCGATCCCGGCGCGGCCGATGACCTTGAGGTTGGTCGCGGCGTCGAGGATTTCCTTGGTGACCTTGGTCGAGCTGCGGATGGCGAGGCCGTCATACTGGCCGATGATCGCCTTCAGCTCTTCGGGGGTCTTGCCGGTGATGACGTCGACGTCGCAGCCGCGCTCGCGGAAGATCGCCTCGGCATTGGGGTCCATCTTGTCGGAAATGAGGACTTTGGGCTTGGTCATGGAATTTACTCCGAATCTCTAAAATCCGTTCGCCCTGAGGAGCGAGGACGCAGTCCGAGCATCTCGAAGGACCCTTCGAGACGGCACTCAGCCTGCGGCTTCGCGCCTCCTCAGGACGAACGGTGATTAACTAGGCAGCCTTGGTCGACGCGTAGGCCCAGTCGAGCCATGGCCCGAGCGCCTCGATGTCGGCGGTGTCGACGGTCGCGCCGCACCAGATCCGCAGGCCCGGAGGAGCATCGCGGTAGCCGGCGACGTCATAGGCCGCGTCGGCCTTTTCGAGCGCGCCCGCAAAGGCCTTGATGAAGTCCGCGTCCGCGCCCTCGACCGAGAGGCAGACCGAGGTCTTCGAGCGGCTCGCCGGATCGGCGGCGAGGTGGCTGAGCCACGACCGCTCGCTGACGATCCTGTCCAGCGCCGCGGCATTGGCGTCCGAGCGCGCCTGGAGGCCCTTCAGCCCGCCCAGCCCCTTGGCCCATTCGAGCGCGAAGATCGCATCCTCGACGGCGAGCATCGAGGGGGTGTTGATCGTCTCGCCCTTGAACACGCCTTCGGCCAGCTTGCCTTTGGAAACCAAGCGGAAGACCTTGGGCAGCGGCCAGGCCGGGGTGTAGCTCTCGAGGCGCTCGACCGCGCGGGGGCCGAGGATCAGCACGCCATGGCCGCCCTCGCCGCCCAGCACCTTCTGCCAGGAGAAGGTGGCGACGTCGATCTTGGCCCAGTCGATGTCGTAGGCGAAGACCGCGCTGGTCGCGTCGGCGAAGGACAGGCCCTGGCGGTCGGCGGGAATCCAGTCCGCATTCGGCACGCGCACGCCCGAGGTCGTGCCGTTCCAGGTGAACAGCACGTCGTTCGACCAGTCGACCTGATCAAGCGCGGGAAGCTGGCCGTAGTCGGCGCGGATCACGGTGGGATCGAGCTTGAGCTGCTTGGCGGCGTCGGTCACCCAGCCCTCGCCGAAGCTCTCCCAGGCCAGCGTGGTGACGGGGCGGGCGCCCAGCATGGTCCACATCGCCATCTCGAAGGCACCGGTGTCCGAGCCGGGGACGATGCCGATGCGGTGCGTCTCGGGCAGCTGGAGCACTTCGCGCATCAGGTCGATGCAGTACTGCAGGCGCGACTTGCCGATCTTGGCGCGGTGCGAGCGGCCCAGCGATTCGATGGCGAGCTTGTCGGCGGCAAAGGTCGGCGGCTTGGCGCAGGGACCCGAAGAGAAGAACGGCCGCGCGGGTTTGCGCGCCGGTATCGTAACATCAGTCATTTCTGACTCTCCTTGCAGAGAGCTCGCGCGGCGTTGGGACCGCGTGGCCCGCCGGCGCAGATAGAGGGGTGGGGGGCGAAGTCAACCCGGCGGGGTCAACCTTTCGCGACGGAGGCCTGCGACACATCGGGACATAGAGCCGCTTGCCCCCCTTCGTTCGGCGCCTCTAGCTGCCAAATCCGACGCGGACATCTTCCGACGACGAGCCCGGCACCGAAAACACCGAGCCCCTGCGCGCTGCTCCCCGGTCCACGGCCGCCACGACAGCGGGATCGATCCGCAGCACCGAGTATCCGCCGACGGCGCCCGCCCCGAAGCCCGGAGCGAACAGGCGCATGGGCCTGTCGATAATGCCCTCGACGACCGCATCGTGGATCGCGAGCGGAATGCTGGCGGCAGACGTGTTCCCGACGCGCTGGATGTTGAAATAGAGCTGGTCCGGAGCAAGCCCCGCCTCGACCGCCAGTTCGGTGACCATCGTCTTGTTGGCCTGGTGGGGCACGACGAGATCGATGTCGTCGATCATCTTGTCCCCGCCGTGGATACCGGGGATCTCGCGCAGTTCGCCGAGCATCTGGGTGAGGTAGCGCTGGGCCAGCGCCCGCACCGGCGGGCCGTAGACGGTGATGTTGTTGTCGAAGTCGGGATTGGGCCAGACGATCGCGTTCACTTCCTTGTGCGGGCCGCTGGCATAGGTCTGGACGATGTCGATGTCCGGCTCGCCGCCTTCCGGCGCCGGGGCGATGACCATGGCCGCGGCGCCGTCGCCGAACAGCATGCGCGAGGTGCGGACGTTGCCGATCTTGTCGGAAAACTTCTCGGCGCAGACGAGCAACACCGGGCGGTCGACCTCGTCGAGGATCCGCAGGGCTTCGGACAGCCCGTAAGGCATGCCGGCACAGGCGGCGACGATGTCACTGGAATTGTGGGTCTGGTAGATACCGAGCTCTGCGGACAACCAGGTCGCCACCGAGGGGATCAGGCGGATGCTGGTGCAGGAGCAGAACAGGACCGCCCCGATCTCCTCCGGCCGGCGCCCCGAATGCTTGAGGGCGCTGCGCGCCACGTCGAGCGAGATCTCCTCGATCGCCCGGTTGGTGTAGCAGCGCGCCTCGATGCCCGTCTTGGAGCTGATCTCCTCGGCGGTCATCGGCGACCAGTTCATCGCCGAATTGCGGATCACGTCCTCGTTGGTGCAGACCTGCTCGCCCGGGCTGGCGGCCAGCGCCTCGATCTTGGGCATGACCGAGAACTTCCGGCGCACCATCACCGGGGGATAGGGCCGGATCGGCTGCTGCGGTTCGAGCGCCGCACGGGGCGCAGCAGCCTGGGCCGGGGCGGACTGCGCATCCTTCACCCGGTTGATGAACTCGAGCACCTCGCGGTTGCGGGGCTCGAACACGATCACGAAATCGTCGCCCTCGATCTCGTGCGGGTGCGCGAGCCGCTGGCGCGAGCGGTCCCATGGATAGAGGTTGTGCAGCAGCATCACCCAGCGGTGGATCGCCTCGAGTTCGGGGACCGGCTCCCGGCAGTCGACGATGTCCTTCTCGGTGAACACCGGGAAATTGGGGTCATGACGGTCGAGCACCGTGGTCAGGTTGTCGAAGTTCGCGAGGAACTCCCCGACCGTCGGCTTGATCGGCGGCATGTATGTCGCGTGGTGCCGCTTGTAGCGGACGATCTCGAACAGCAGCCCGAAGATCTCCTCCTCGGAGGCCGCGGCCTGCGGGTTGCTGCTCGGCAGTCCCTCGAAGGCGGACTTCATCGAGGCGATCTTGCGGTCGGCGTCCTGCCAGGGCGCCTGCACCGGGAGAAACAGGTCGTGCCGGTTCTTGGGGACGTCGCGCCAGCGCATCGGGCGCTTCTGGTACAAGGTCAGCGTGTTGCGGTTGACCCAATAGAGATTGAGCGCGACATCGCGGAGCAGTTCGATCCGGCTGCGGTATTTGCCGGCCTCGATCCCATCCAGGATCTCGGTGCCGCTCGGCGCCTTGGACTCGATGTCGCGTTTGACGATCGCTTCGAACTGCGCGAGCGACGAGATGACGGAGAAGTCGAGCTGCGCGAACAGATTTGCCGGCAGCACCAGCGAGCCATGCCGGTTGATGACAAAGGATTTCATCGGGTCGTTCTCCGTTTCGTTTCATTCACGGGGTCAACTGGTCATTTCACCTCAGGGCCTTTCAGCCTCGGATATGGCAAGCACATTGGAAGCCTCGGCAAGGTGAGCCCTGGCCCACGCTGCCAGAAGCGCCAGGGCAATCGTTTGCCCTTCGCCGATGTAAAATTGCGGACGGCCGGCCAGGCGAACCCGTGCGGACAAGGTCTGCGTCTTTCCGCATGATAGCTCGTATTCTGCTCGCGGGCCGAGCACTTCCAGCGCCGCGCATTCGAACGCGGATTGCGCCAGCAGCCGGTCGAACTTTCGATCGTCGGCCGCATCGGCGGTTCGAGCGTCCCGCATCCGCTGGAGGCGATAGGCCTCCCGCAGGAAAGCGGCCTGCTTGCCCGCGCGCGCGGCCCGGCAGCGATCCAGGAATGCCGTCATTCGGCCATGCCACGCATCGGAATGCTCTTGCACTGCGGCCTCCTCCTTCCATCAATCGGCGGGTTGAGCCCCGCTCGGCAGTAACGCGCTGGTTATTCCTCCCGGGTCTTGAGCTCGGTCAGGCACATATGGATCGCGAGATGGACATAGGAGTTGGCCAGCGGCACCTCGGCGCCATCGAGAAGTTCGAGGGCCTCATGCAGGCGGACGATGCCTGCGCGAAGATTGGCTTTCGATTGCTCGGAATCCGCCCCGATCCTCAGCTCGTCTTGGGCCATTCAACCTCCGAAATGAACCAACCACCCCACCGGGATAGGCTCAAAAACATGCCATTTCTAGAAGTTTTGTGAAATTTTATATCATTAAATATATCATTGACGTAATTTAATTTGGAGCTAGTCTGTTTCGCGTCCGACGAGTCGCTCGTTGAATCCCACCCGCTTCGGTGCCCTGTTCGGGATCGTTTCCAACGTTCGCCACCTCCGGATGATCCACGCCTGCCAGTCGAGCGAAGGGATCGCCCACGACATCGCCCGCCTGCAGCCAGCCATCGTGACCCCATGGCGAACGATTGCACGGCATCCGCATCGCGCTGGTCGACCGCTTCAATCAAGCAATGGGGCGACGCCAAGTTCAACGGCGTCGAAGGGTTTCGCCGGTGCCGAACTGAGTGTGGTCGATCCGGAGAGCGGCGCTGAGCTTCCGTCCGGCTCCGAGGGCGTCCTTGAAATCGTCCTTGAAATCATGGCTCCGCGCATAGACCGGCACTGGATCCGCCCCTCGGACCACGAGTCCTGACCCTGGAATTGCAGGACTAGCGCCGCATCACGATCACGTTCTAGGATGGCTTCATGACCCTGCCTGCCGATCTGCGTTCGAACCTCGCCCTGCCCGTCTTTGCCGCGCCGATGTTCCTGGTGAGCGGGGTTGAGCTGGCGGTCGCCTGCTGCCGGGCGGGGGTGATCGGCTCGCTGACGCGCAACCACTGCCGCGACCTGGCCGAGATGGAGCAGCAGCTCAAGGCGGTGCGCGAAGCGCTCGACCGTTTCGCCGGCAGCCACCCCGGCCGCACGATCGGCCCGCTGGCGATGAACATCTCGCCGACCTTCGGGCAGGACGAGTTCCGCGAGCACCTGGCCGTGTGCAAGCGCTACGGCGTGCGGATCATCGTCACCTCGGTGGGCGACCCCACGCTCAACGCCCCGCTGGTCCAGGAATACGGCCTGCTCCACTTCCACGACGCGACGACGATCCGCTTCGCCGAGAAGGCCGCGGCGGCGGGCGTGGACGGGATCGTCTGCATCGGCGCGGGCGGCGGCGGCCACGCCGGCACGATCAGCCACCTCGCCTTCATCCCCAAGGTCCGGGCGATGTTCGGCGGCATCGTGGTCATGGCCGGCGCGGTCTCGACCGGGGCGGTGATCCGCGCGGCCGAAGTGCTGGGCGCCGACCTCGCCTATGTCGGCACGCGGATGATCGCCACCCGGGAAAGCGCCGCGCCCGAGGCCTACAAGGCGATGCTGATCGCGGGCGGGGTCACCGACGTGATCTACACCCGGGGGGTCAACGGCCTGCCCGCCTCGTGGCTCAAGGCCTCGCTGCGCGGGATCGGGCTCGATCCCGACGATCTGTTCATCCCCGAGGGCCGCTCGACCGAGCACCTGCCCCACGGCAAGACCCCCTGGCGCGACATCTGGAGCGGCGGCCAGGGCATCGCCCTGATCGACGACGTCCCCAGCGTGGCCGAACTCGTCCGCCGGCTGAGCCAGGAATATGTCGCGGCCTGCGCCGTCCCCGACATGGCGGACGCCGCCAGGACCGCGCTGGCCAAGGGAGAAGTGACCGCATGACCGAGCAGCGCATTGTCCGCCGCGACGAGGGCGGCCTCGCCACCCTGACGCTGAACCGTCCGGACAAGCTCAACGCGCTCGACACCCAGGCCTTCGAGGAACTCGACGCGCACCTCGCGGAGCTCGAGCGGCAGACCGAGACGATCGGCTGCGTCGTCCTGCGCGGTGCGGGGCGGGGGTTCTGCGCCGGGGCGGACCTGGGCTCGATCGCCGCGGCGACGGTCAGCTTCAAGCCCAAGGTGATCGATCGCCTCGGCCGCCTGCCCCAGCCGACCGTCGCCGCGGTCCATGGCGTCTGCTTCACCGGCGCGCTGGAACTGGCGCTCGCCTGCGACTTCATCCTGGCCGACCGCACCGCGCGCTTCGCCGATACGCACGGCAAGTGGGGCCTGGTCGGCGCCTGGGGCATGATCCAGCGCCTGCCGCGGCGGATCGGCATGCCCGCGGCCAAGACCATGATGCTCACCGCCCGCACGGTCGGCGCCGAGGAAGCCAAGGCGCTCGGCCTCGCCGACCAGCTCGGCGACGATCTCGATGCCCTGCTGGGCGAGTTCACCGGCCAGATCCTGGCCAATTCCTGGCATACCAACCTGCACACCAAGCGCATCCTGCGCGAGACCGAGGGCATGGAGCTCGCCCATGCGCTGGCCCACGAAGCCTATACCTATCCGGGTTACGCCCCGGACTACCCGGAACGGGTCGCGGCTTTCACCAAGAAGTAATCCGGCACCAAGAAATAGCCCGGGTCAGTTCATCGACTGCACCTGCCCGCCATCGATCCGGTAGCTCGCGCCGTTGACGAAGGCCGACAGCGGGCTGGCGAGGAAGGCGATCAGCGCGCTGGTCTCCTCGAGGCGCCCATAATGCTTGGACGGGCAGGCGAAGCGGCCGAGTCCGTGAAGGCCTGCTCGTGGGTGTCGAGATCCTCGGGCCAGCCCCGGGCGCCGCCCCTCGCTTGCAGCGTGGTTTCGAACATGTTGCTGCGGGTGCAGCCGGGGCTGACCGTGTTGGCCGTCACCCCGCTGCAGGCAAGCTCCACCGACAGGCTGACGGTCAGGTTGTCACCGCCGCCTGCGGAGTCGGCTGCGGTGCGGGCAAGCCGAAGAGAACTGGTCCCTGTGGATCATACGGCCTTGCGCCGCATCGCCCGCGGTTTACGAGCGCCCTCGATAAAGCCGCGCAGCACCGGCAGAAAGGCGCGGCGGCTCGCGTCATCGAGGTAGAACATGTGCCCCGCGGGATAGCTCCTCAGCGTTACGCGCGAAGGCGGCAAGCCGAGCTGCTTTACGAGGTAGCGGTCGCCGCCATAGGAGCCGACCGTGTCGAACAGGCCGCCCGCGACGAGCAGGCTGGCGCCGCTGGCGTGCAGGACCCGCCGCAGGGCTCCGGCAATGTCGATCCGGCCGTAGGGATCGGCGTGGTCCCCATAGCGCCAGGCCGCATGCGTATCGGCGTCGAAGAGCACATAAGGGCTGCGGTCGACCGGCGAGCGCGAGGTCTGCAGCACCGCGCCGACATAACGTTCGGCCGCCTCCTGCATCGGCGGCAGCAGCGGATCGAGCGAGGGGTCGATCCATCGCCTGCCGCTTTCGAGCGGTGCCGAATAACGGCTGTCATACATGCCCAGGACACGTCCCGGCAGTATCGAGCGCCGATATTCGCTGCGATCGATAGTCACCGCGGCGCGCATGAAACGTGCCTTGGGCAGGCCCGTCAAGTCGGCGAGCTCGGCAGCGCGGTAGCCAGCATGAATGTCGACCGGTCGCTCCGACTGCTCGGCGCAGCGCGCAGGGTCGCGCTCCGCCAGGCCGCTACGGCCGAGATAGCAGGCAGTGGCGGCGATCGTCGGCAGGGCCACGGCATTGGCAAGGTCGGGATGCTGCGGGCGCAAACTGAGGTCGGTCGTCACCGTCTGCGAGAGCAAGGCGATGCCGGCGATCCGCGCAGGGCGCGGCCCGCGCAGCAAGGCATCGGCTACCGCCACCGCCCGTTCCGCCCCATAGCTCTCTCCCATGAGAAGCAGGGGAGCCTGGCTGCGGCCATGGCGTGCGAGCCATTCGCGCAGCGCGCCCGCGATATAGTCCCCGTCGCGCCGCCAGTCGCGCACGAGCCGTGAATCGACCCCCGGCGCGATGCGGCTGAATCCGGTGCCGAGCGGATCGACGAACAGCATGTCGGCGCCATCCCATAGCCCGTCGCGGTTCGGCACGAGCTGCAGCGGCCCGCCAAGCGGCACGGCGGGATCGTCGGGCACCTCGGCTCGCCACGGACCGAGTAGCCCAAGCTGGAG
>JASGGH010000106.1:0-7419 GCA_047605105.1 Novosphingobium sp.
CTCGAAGAAAACGGCGCGATGGAATACTCCATCGTCGTGGCCGCGACCGCTTCGGAACCGGCTCCGCTGCAGTACCTGGCGCCCTACACCGGCTGCACCATGGGCGAATTCTTCCGCGACAACGGCATGCACGCCGTGATCGTGTACGACGACCTTTCCAAGCAGGCCGTCGCCTATCGCCAGATGTCGCTGCTGCTGCGTCGTCCCCCGGGCCGCGAAGCCTACCCCGGGGACGTGTTCTACCTGCACAGCCGCCTGCTCGAACGCGCCGCCAAGATGAACGATGACAACGGCAACGGTTCGCTGACCGCCCTGCCGATCATCGAAACCCAGGCGGGCGACGTTTCGGCCTACATTCCGACCAACGTGATTTCGATCACCGACGGCCAGATCTTCCTCGAAACCGGCCTGTTCAACGCCGGTATCCGTCCCGCGATCAACGTCGGCCTGTCGGTGAGCCGCGTCGGCTCGGCCGCGCAGACCAAGGCGATGAAGGCGGTGTCGGGCTCGATCAAGCTTGAGCTGGCGCAGTACCGCGAAATGGCGGCCTTCGCCCAGTTCGGTTCTGACCTCGACGCCTCGACCCAGAAACTGCTCAACCGCGGCGCGCGCCTGACCGAGCTGCTCAAGCAGGCCCAGTTCTCGCCGCTGTCGTTCGAGGAGCAGACTGCCTCGATCTTCGCCGGCACCAACGGCTATCTCGACGGCATCGATGTCGGCCAGGTCACCGAGTACGAAGCCGAGATGCTCAGCTATCTGCGCGCCGAGCATGCCGACGTCCTGACCGCGATCCGCGACAGCAAGGCGCTGGGCGACGAGCCCAAGGCCAAGCTGAAGGCCGCGCTCGACACTTTCGCGAAGCAGTTCGCTTAACCCACACTGCCCCGTCCGCCCTGAGCTTGTCGAAGGGCCGCTTTTCTCGAAAAGCAGGACGGGGCTTCGACAGGCTCAGCCCAGACGGGAATTGGAAGTAAAGTGGCCAGTCTCAAGGAACTCAAAGGGCGGATCAACTCGGTCAAGTCGACCCAGAAGATCACCAAGGCCAAGCAGATGGTCGCCGCCGCCAAGCTGCGCAAGGCGCAGGCCGCGGCCGAGGCCGCGCGGCCCTATGCCTCGCGCCTGGCCGAAGTCATGGCCAGCCTGGCCAGCAAGGTCGTGGTGAGCGAGAACTCGCCCAAGCTGCTCGCCGGCACCGGCAAGGACCAGGTCCACCTGCTGGTCGTCGCCAACTCGGACAAGGGCCTGGCCGGCGCGTTCAACTCGAACATCGTCAAGGCCGCGCTGACCGCGGCGCGTGAGCTGGAAGCCCAGGGCAAGACCGTCCTGTTCTTCCTGGTCGGCAAGAAGGGCCGCGCGGTGATCCGCCGCAACTACCCCAAGGCGATCCTCGAGCAGTTCGACACCACCGACGTGCGCGAGCCGGGCTTCACCGAAGCCGAGAAGATCGCCGACGCGGTCGTCGCGCTCTACGAGGCCGGCAAGTTCGATGTCGCGCACCTGTTCTTCTCGAAGTTCAAGAACGCGCTGACCCAGGAACCGACCCAGCAGCAGATCATCCCGGTCCCCGCCCCCAAGGCGGCAGTCACAGACACCGGCGCGGTCGTGGAATACGAGCCCGACGAGGAGGAAATCCTCGCCGCCCTGCTCCCGCGCTACCTGCGCACCCAGTTGTTCGGCGCGCTGCTCGAGAACAACGCCTCCGAACAGGGCGCCTCGATGACCGCGATGGACAACGCCACGCGCAACGCGGGCGACCTGATCAACACGCTGACCATCCAGTACAACCGCAGCCGCCAGGCCGCGATCACGACCGAACTCATCGAGATCATTGCTGGCGCGGAAGCGCTGTAGCAACGGCTAGGAACTCGGCGCCGAAGCGCTCTAAGATATACAAGGCAAGGAACGAACAATGGCCACCGCCCCCGTGCTCAACAAGACCACCACCGGCAAGATCAGCCAGGTCATCGGCGCCGTCGTCGACGTGACCTTCGAAGGCGAGCTGCCGGCGATTCTCACCGCGCTCGAAACCGACAACAACGGCAACCGCCTGGTCCTCGAGGTTGCCCAGCACCTCGGCGAGAACACCGTGCGCACGATCGCCATGGACGCGACCGACGGTCTGACCCGCGGCCAGTCGGTCAAGAGCACCGGCGCGCAGATCACCGTGCCCGTCGGCCCCAAGACGCTCGGCCGCATCCTCAACGTCGTCGGCGATCCGATCGACGAGCGCGGCCCGGTCGACTCGGAGCTCTCGGCCCCGATCCACGCCAAGGCCCCGGAATTCATCGACCAGTCGACCGAGGCCGCGATCCTCGTCACCGGCATCAAGGTCATCGACCTGATCGCGCCCTATGCCAAGGGCGGCAAGATCGGCCTGTTCGGCGGCGCCGGCGTGGGCAAGACCGTGCTGATCGAGGAACTGATCAACAACATCGCCAAGGGCCACGGCGGCGTGTCGGTGTTCGCCGGCGTCGGCGAGCGCACGCGCGAGGGTAACGACCTCTACCACGAATTCCTCGACGCGGGCGTCATCGCCAAGGACGCCGAGGGCAATGCGACCTCGGAAGGTTCGAAGGTTGCACTCGTGTTCGGCCAGATGAACGAGCCCCGGGCGCCCGCGCCCGCGTCGCGCTCTCGGGCCTGACCATGGCCGAGTACTTCCGCGACCAGGAAGGCCAGGACGTGCTGTTCTTCGTCGACAACATCTTCCGCTTCACCCAGGCGGGTTCGGAAGTGTCGGCGCTGCTCGGCCGTATTCCTCGGCCGTGGGCTATCAGCCGACGCTCGCCACCGACATGGGCGCGCTGCAGGAGCGCATCACCTCGACCACCAAGGGTTCGATTACCTCGGTCCAGGCGATCTACGTCCCCGCGGACGACCTTCGACCGGCGCCGGCTGCCTCGTTCGCCCCTTGACGCGACGACCACGCTGAACCGCGCCATTTCGGAGCTGGGCATCTACCCGGCGGTCGACCCGCTCGACTCGACCTCGCGCGTGCTGACGCCCGCCACGGTCGGCCAGGAGCACTACGACACGTCGCGCCGCGTCCAGGAAACGCTGCAGAAGTACAAGTCGCTGCAGGACATCATCGCGATCCTGGGCATGGACGAGCTTTCGGAAGAGGATAAGCTCACCGTCGCCCGCGCCCGCAAGATCCAGAAGTTCCTCTCGCAGCCGTTCCACGTCGCCGAGGTCTTCACCGGCATCCCCGGCAAGTTCGTCCAGGTCGAGGACACCGTGAAGTCGTTCAAGGCCGTCGTCGACGGTGAGTACGACCACCTGCCCGAAGCGGCCTTCTACATGGTCGGCGGCATCGACGAGGCGATGAGAAGGCCAAGAAGCTGGCCGAGGAAGCGTAAGGCACCATGGCTCTCCACTTCGAACTCGTCACGCCCGCGCGTCTCGTCCGTTCGGACGACGTCCACATGGTCGTCGTCCCCGGCTCCGAGGGCGAGTTCGGCGTGCTGGAGGGCCACGCGCTTCATGTCGACGATCCACGACGGCGCGCTGAAGGTCTACAAGACCGACGGCGGCGCCCCGGAAGAAATCCGCATCACCGGCGGCTTCGCCGAAGTCAGCGCCTCTGGCCTGACCGTGCTCGCGGAACACGTCGAGGGCTGACCCTTCGGCCCTGACAAGGGCGTGCCGAGCGATCGGCGCGCCCTTTTTCGTTGTGCCAGGCATCACTTCCGCCGTCGCGCCGTCCGCACATGAAAATCCGGCGGTTTGTCGGCGATCCAGGCGAGAAATTTGGCGACCTCGGCGTTCTTCCGCAGGCTCTCCCCGTCCCCGCCTCGCGCCAGCTCGGCATTGGTGAAGTTCGCGTGGATCGCGCGGTGGCAGACCGGGTGCAGCGGCACGATGACGCGGCCGCCGCGGCTCTTGGGCACCGGATGATGCCATTCGACGCGCCGCCCCAGCGGCCGCGCGCAGAGCCAGCACGACGGCTCCTCGCGCGGGGCCGGCTCAGAATGTTGCGGTCGCATTAGGAAGTTATCAGTTTTTCAACCCTATTATTCAATGAAGAAGGCGGCGCGCGGCCTGCCATGGGGGCTCGCGCGCGGATGGGAACTGAGAACGGCATGAGCGCATTCGGCGACGGAATGGTGTTGGCGGCATGGGACCGGCGCGCGCCCGGCTTTCGGTGTTGCCCGTCCGATGACTCCCGGCGGCGATTCCCGGCCCGGCGGGCAGGGCGCCGGCGGCCAGGCCGGCGGCGAGCAGTTTCCGCCGATTCCCGCCGAAGAGCCTGCCGCCGCCTCGCCCGGACGCCCGGCCAATACCGCCGATGCGATGGCGTCAGCGACCGCGCCAATGCCGCGCAGGAAGCCAATACCTACGACCATTCGGGCTTCGAAGCCTCGATCCACAAGATCAAGGAACAGGTGCTGCCGCGCCTGCTCGAGCGCGTCGATCCCAAGCCGCCGCGACGCTGACCAAGGACGAATCCGAGGAATTCCGTCCGATCATCATGGAAGTGCTGGCCGAGCTCAAGGTCACCTTCAACCGCCGCGAGCAGTTCGCGCTCGAGAAGGTGCTGATCGACGAGCTGCTGGGCTTCGGTCCGCTCGAGGAACTGCTCAACGACCCCGACGTGTCGGACATCATGGTCAACGGCCCCGAGCAGACCTACATCGAAAAGAAGGGCAAGCTCCAGCTCGCGCCGATCCGTTTCCGCGACGAGAGCCACCTGTTCCAGATCGCCCAGCGCATCGTCAACCAGGTCGGCCGCCGCGTCGACCAGACCACGCCGCTGGCCGACGCCCGCCTCAAGGACGGCAGCCGCGTCAACGTCATCGTACCGCCGCTGAGCTTGCGCGGCACGGCCATCTCGATCCGTAAGTTTTCCGAGAAGCCGATCACGATCGACATGCTCGCGGGCTTCGGTTCGATGAGCGACAAGATGGCGACCGCGCTGAAGATCGCCGGTGCCTGCCGCTTCAACATCGTCATCTCGGGCGGTACGGGCTCGGGCAAGACGACGATGCTCAACGCGCTGTCGAAGATGATCGATCCGGGCGAGCGCGTGCTGACGATCGAAGACGCCGCCGAACTCCGCCTGCAGCAGCCGCACTGGCTGCCGCTCGAAACGCGCCCGCCAAACCTCGAAGGCCAGGCGCAATCACCATCGGCGACCTCGTCAAGAACGCGCTGCGTATGCGCCCGGACCGCATCATCCTGGGCGAGATCCGGGCCCGAATGCTTCGACCTGCTCGCGGCGATGAACACGGGCCACGACGGCTCGATGTGTACGCTCCACGCGAACAGCCCGCGCGAGTGCCTGGGCCGTATGGAAAACATGATCCTGATGGGCGACATCAAGATCCCCAAGGAAGCCATCAGCCGCCAGATCGCGGAATCCGGTGGACCTGATCGTCCAGGTCAAGCGCCTGCGCGACGGTTCGCGCCGCACGACCAACATCACCGAAGTGATCGGCATGGAAGGCGACGTCATCGTCACCCAGGAACTATTCAAGTTCGAGTACCTGGACGAGACCGACGACGGCAAAATCATCGGCGAGTTCCGCCCATCGGGCCTGCGCCCCTATACGCTCGAGAAGGCACGCCAGTTCGGTTTCGACCAGGCCTTCCTCGAGGCCTGCCTCTAACACACCCGTCCTCATTGCGAGCGCAGCGAAGCAATCCAGAGCGTCACGCAATGCGCCCTGGATTGCCGCGCGGCTGCGCCGCTCGCAATGACGAGGTGATTTTACGGCAATCGCCCCGCCGCGATTAGCATTGGAATGGATTGCCGCGGCGCTCTAAGCGCGGCGCGGTGCTGTCCGTTCTCCTCATCGTCCTGCCGATCTTCGCGCTGATCCTCGCCGGCTGGGGTGCGCGCCGGATCGGCGTGCTGGGCCCGCATGCCACGGGCGAGCTCAACCGCTTCGTCGTCTATCTGGCGCTACCGGCGCTGCTGTTCGACATCATCTCGAACGCGCACCGCGACGAGATCCGCAGCCGGGCTTCATTGCCGCTTTCGCGCTGGGCACGGGATCGTTTTCGTCATCACGCTCGCGCTGCGCCTGCGCCAGGCGAGCCCGCTCGCCGACGCCGCGGTCGACGGGCTCAACGCAGCCTATGCCAACACGGGCTTCATCGGTTTCGCTGGCGCTCGCGGTGCTCGGGCCTGCTGCCCTGCCCCTGACGCTGATCGCCTCTATCATCACGGTCTGCGCCTTCTTCGCGATCGCGCTGATCATCATCGAGGCGGCGCTGCAGGCCGAGGCGCATCCGGCGCACGGTCGCCTCGGTCGCCATGACAGTCGCGCGCAATCCGCTGATCATCGCGCCCACGGTCGGCGCGATCCGCTCGCGCTCGGCGTGCCGCCGCCGGGGCCGGTCGAGCGCTTCGTCAAGCTGCTGGGCAGCGCCGCCTCGCCCTGCGCGCTCGTCGCGCTGGGCCTGTTCCTGGCCGAAAAGCGCAAGACCAGGGAAGCGACCTTCGCCGTCGCCGCACAGCTCATCGCGCTCAAGCTCGTGGTCCATCCGCTGGTCACTTGGCTGCTGGCGGCCAAGGTCTTCCACCTCGCACCGCCCGCGCTGCAGGCCGCCGTGCTGATCGCCGCGCTGCCGACGGGCACGGGATCGTTCATGGTCGCCGAACACTACAAGCGCGATGCCGGCATCACCTCGCGCGTCGTGCTCGGCTCGACGATCCTGTCGGTCGCGACGACGACCTTGGTCATCGCGCTGCTGACGTGATTTTCCAGCTGACGCTGGAAGCGGCACCGGCCCGGATCCTGCTACGCTGGATCGGACTCTAAACCACCGTCGCAGCGGCGACGAGCAGCAGGAAGCCGACGAAGGCCGCCCAGAAGAACAGCGTCGTCCAGGGCATGAAGCCGACCGCATCGGGATCGCTCCGGCGCGCGCGGCGGCGGTCGGCCAGCCAGGCGGCCAGCGCGACGAGGATCGCCGCCAGGCCCGCGAGGATTACGTCAAAGCGCGTATCGTCCATCGCCCGCCCTTGCCTCGGCCCGGACGAAAGTTAAAGGCGGGGCGTGACTTCCCCTCAACGTCCGTTTCTCGCGCTCGGTCTCCGCCTCGTTTCCGCGCTGCTCTTCTCGACGCTGCTCATGCTGGTCAAATGGGCCGGCGAGAGCGGCATCGCCCTGCCCGAGATCATGTTCTGGCGGCAGGCGGTCTCGGTGCCGCTGTTCCTCGGCTGGCTGGGGATGACGGGCGGGCTCCACCGGCTGCGCTCGCAGAGGAAGCTGATCCACGCCCGCCGCGCGGCGATGGGCATGACCAACATGATCTTCAACTTCGGCGCGACGATCCTGCTGCCGCTGGCCGAGGCGACGGTGCTGGGCTTCACATCGCCGATCTTCGCCGTGATCATCGCCGCGCTGTTCCTGCGCGAGCACATCGGCCCCTATCGCTGGGCCGCCGTGGCGCTGGGCTTCGTCGGCGTGC
>JASGGH010000107.1:0-7267 GCA_047605105.1 Novosphingobium sp.
GTGGGGTTTAACCGCCGGCGGGGACACCCCTCCGTCAGCCCTGACGGGCTGCCACCTCCCCTTCCAGGGGAGGGGCTAGAAAAGGACATCCAACATTTCACCCCGCCAGCCTCTCGCTCACGACCTTGCCGTCCTTGGTCAGCCGCACCGCATCGCCGATCTCCTCGTCGAGCACCGGGCGGCCCTGCTCCTTGTCCCAGAAGGCGGAAAGGAAGTTGTAGAGGTTGCGGGCGAACAGCGCCGAGGCGTCGGCCGCCAGGTGGGCCGGGGTGTTCGACCAGCCGATGATCTTGACCCCATGGCGCACGACCGTTCGATCCGCCTCCGAACCCTCGACGTTGCCGCCCTGGGCGACCGCGAGGTCGAACACCACGCTGCCGGGCTTCATCGTCGCGATCTGCGCGTCCGAGATCAGCCGCGGCGCCGCACGGCCGGGGATCAGCGCGGTGGTGATGACGATGTCCTGCTTGGCGATATGGGCGGAAACCAGCTCGGCCTGGGCCTTCTGGTATTCCTCGGACATCTCGGTGGCATAGCCGCCGGCGCCCTCGCCCTCGATGCCCGCGACGCTTTCGACGAAGATCGGCTTGGCGCCGAGCGAGAGGATCTGTTCTTTGGTCGCCGAGCGCACGTCGGTGGCCGAGACCTGCGCGCCCAGGCGCCGCGCCGTGGCGATCGCCTGCAAGCCCGCGACGCCCACGCCCATCACGAAGGCGCGCGCCGCGCTCACCGTGCCGGCGGCGGTCATCATCATCGGGAAGGCGCGGCCATAGGCATTGGCCGCCTCGATCACGGCCTTGTAGCCCGCGAGGTTCGACTGGCTGGAGAGGATGTCCATCGACTGCGCGCGGGTGATGCGCGGCATGAATTCCATCGCCAGGGCCTCGAAGCCGGCCGCGGCATAGGCATCGACACGCCCGCGCTGGCCGAACGGGTCGAGCCCGGCGACGATCCACGCGCCGGGCTTCGCCCCCGCCAGCAAGGCCGGGTCGGGGCCCTGGACGCCGAGGACGATGTCCGCGCCCTTCACCACGCTTTCGGCATCGCCGATTGCCGCGCCGACGGCCGCGTAGTCGGCATCGGCCACGGCGGCTTTCGCCCCCGCGCCCTGCTCGATCGCCACCGCCGCGCCGAGGGCGATGAACTTCTTGGCCGTTTCCGGACTGATCGCTACGCGCGTCTCGCCTTCCGCCCGTTCGGCCAGGACGGCAATGCGCAGGCCCTCTCCCACCGGGCCGCTCAGGCGATCAGGACTACGACGGCCGCAGCGATGACTACGATGACCGGGGTCGCCCACTTGAGCAGGTTGAGGAAGCCCGAATAGGTCGCGTTGTGGAACTTCATGTCGTTGCCGGAAGCCATCAGACTGTTTCCCCGTATTGGCTATAGTGATTGCCGGTCGGCTCTAGCCTCCGCTTCGGTTCGGCTCAACCCCCGGACCATCGTTCTCGTGATGCCTAGCCTTAATCCGGTCTTTACCCCCCGCTGTTAAGGACATTCCCCGACAGGACGCGGACGGGGAAGAATGGCGGATTTCGAACAGCGCTTGCTGATGCTGATCGATGATGAACCGGCGCAGTGCCGGCTCATCACCGCTCTGGCCGCGCGCGAGGGCTGGCGCACGCTCGTGGTCCGCGATTCGGAAACCGCGATCGCCACGCTCGGCACCCGCCAGGGCATGCAGCTCTCCGCGATCATCCTCGATCAATGGGTTCCGGGCGACGATGCCTGCGCGCTGATCGCCGAGCTCAAGAGCCGCCGCCCGGCCCTGCCGATCCTGATGCTCACCACCAGCGCCTCGCCGCTCCTCGCGGTCGAGGCGATGCGCGCGGGGGCGACCGACTACCTGATCAAGCCCGTCGCGCCCGACCTTCTCATGCAGGCCCTGCGCGCCGCGACGACCCGCGAGGCGCCGCGCGACGAGCTCCAGCCGCTGACCGAGAAGATGCAGGCCAGCCCCGATTTCGACGCGATGGTCGGCGCCGCCCCGACTTTCCGCGCCGCGCTGGCCATCTCGGCAAAGGCCGCGCGCGGCCACGGCCCGGTGCTGATCGAGGGCGAGAGCGGGACGGGCAAGGAGATGCTGGTCCGCGCGATGCACGCCGCCAGCCCGCGGGCCAAGGCGCCGTTCCGCATCGTCAACATCGGCTCGGCCCAGGCCAGCTCGATCGAATCCGTGCTGTTCGGTCACGAGAAGGGCGCCTTCCCCGGCGCCTTCGACCGCCAGATCGGCGCGCTCCAGCATTGCGACGGCGGCACCCTGGTGCTCGACGAGATCGACCGCCTGCCGCTGGCCGTCCAGGAACGCCTGGCCGAATCGATCGCCCGCGGCGACGTCCGCCCGATCGGCGCGCGGCACTCGTTCCGCATCGACGTGCGCCTGATCGCGGCGAGCAACCTGCCCCTGCGCGACTTGGTCGACCAGGGGCACTTCCTGCCCGAACTGCACCAGGCGCTGACCGGGGTGAGCATCACCCTGCCCCCCTTGCGCGAGCGGACCGGCGACATCTCCGCGCTCGCCCGCCACTTCCTCGCCCGGATCGGCGAGCAGCCCGGCCTGCGCCCGCTCGGCATCACCGACGGCGCGCTCTCGCTGCTGGCCGCCTACGACTGGCCGGGCAATGTCCGCCAGCTCCAGGCGGTGCTGTTCCGCGCCGCCGTGTTCTGCGACGGCGATGCCCTGACCGCCGACGATTTCCCCCAACTGTCCAATCTGCTGGGCGGCGCGCAGCCGATCACGGGATCGCCCAACCAGGAAGGCGTCGGGGTCATGCTCTACGCCCCGGACGGCAACCTGCGCCCCTTGGAAGACATCGAAGCCGACGTGATCCGCCTCGCCATCGGCCATTACCGCGGGCGGATGACCGAGGTCGCCCGGCGGCTGGGGATCGGCCGCTCCACGCTCTACCGCAAGCTCAGCGACCTCGGGATCGACAACGTCGCCTGAGCCCGGCTAGCCTGCCCCCATGGCAGGCGAATACGACTTCTCTGGCCGCACCGCCCTCATCACCGGCGCGGCCTCGGGCATCGGCGCGGCGACCGCGCGGTGGCTGGCGGCGCGCGGGATCGCCGAACTGGTGCTGGTCGATCGCGACGAACCACGGCTGGGCCTGAACTGCCCGGCCCGCCGCTACACGGGCGACGTTGCCGACGAGGCCCTGTGGGAGCGGATCGAGCGCGAGGTTCCCCGGCTGGACCACGCCCTGCTGGGCGCCGGGATCGCCAACGGCTGCCCGATCGCCGACCAGTCCTTCGCCGAATGGCGCCGCGTGCTTTCTACCAACCTCGACGGCATGTTCCTGTCGCTGCGCACGGCCCTGCGCCTGATGAAGGACGGCGGGCGCAGCCTCGTGCTCACCGCCTCGGTCAACGGAATGAAGGCGGAGCCCGGCACCTCGGCCTACGGCGCGAGCAAGGCCGGCGTGCTGCAACTCGCCAAGGTCGCCGCCAAGGAAGCCGCGCCGCTCGGCATTCGCGTCAACGCGATCGCTCCGGGCGGGGTCGATACGCCGATCTGGGACGACATGCCGTTCTTCCAGGACATGGCCAGCGACCTGGGCAGCCGCGAGGCGGCCATCGCGGCGATGGGCAAGATGGCCACCCCGCTCGGCCGCTATGCGAGCGCCGAGGAAGTGGCCGCGCAGATCGGGTTCCTGCTGTCGGATGCCGCGGCGAACATCACCGGGACCGCGCTGGTCAGCGACGGCGGCTACAGCCTGTAGAGATAGAGACCGTCAATTGTCCGGCAATTGCCCGAAATCGGTCAGCGCCGCGTCGCGCAGGCCGCGCCAGACCTTCACCGCCTGGACCGTGTCGGCCACGTCGTGGACGCGCAGCAGTTGCACGCCGGCATCGAGCGCCTTGAGCGCCAGGGTCAGCGAGCCGCCGAGCCGCTGATGGGCCGGCGCTTCGTTCGCGAGCGCCCCGATCATGCGCTTGCGGCTCGCCCCGACCAGCAGCGGCTGGCCGAGCCCATGGAACAGCGGCAGGGCGTTCATCAGCGCCAGGTTCTCGGCCAGCGACTTGCCGAAGCCGATGCCGGGATCGAGCACGATCCTCTCGCGCGGGATGCCTGCCGCGGCCGCGGCATCGCGGCGTTCGCGCAGCCAGTCGAACACATCGAGCACGACATCGGCATAGGCGCCGCCGGCGTGGAGGTCCTCACCCGAGCCCGGCGCATGCATCAGCACCACGGGGGCGCCGGACCGCGCGGCGAATTCCAGGCTGCGCGGGTCGTGCCGCAGCGCCGAGACGTCGTTGATGATCTGCGCGCCGGCCGCCAGCGCGGCTTCCATCACCGCGGGGCGGCGCGTGTCCACGCTGATCGCCGCGCCGACGGCCGCCAGCCGCTCGACCGCGGGAACGACGCGCTTGATCTCGTCGCCTTCCCAGACCGCCGCGGCGCCGGGCCGGGTGCTCTCGCCACCGATGTCGATGATCGCCGCGCCGGCCTCGAGCATGGCCGCGGCATGGGCGTTGGCGACCTCGGGATCGTCGAGGAATTCGCCGCCGTCTGAGAAGCTGTCGGGCGTGACGTTGAGGATGCCCATGACCTGCGGCTGGTCGAGCCGGATCGTGCGCGCGCCGAGCTCCAGCGGCGGATGGGCGCGCGTGAGGTTGGCCCATTGCTCGGCGGCCTCGGGCGGAAGGCTGGGCAGCGCGGCTTCGAGTTCGCGAACGCCGTAAAGCTCGCGGCTGACGATCCGCCCGCCTTCCCGGACGATCACGGCGAAGCGGCTCGCATAGACCAGCCCGCCCACCAGGCGGATCGCCGCGCCCTCCTCGCTCTGCGGACTTTCGGCGAGCGCGATGGGGCGGAGGTAGACGCGACCAATCATGAAAAGTCTACGACAATCGATAACTCAAGGTTCGAGTTCGAGCCGGCGTTCAAGCCGTTCCACCCGAGACCTCAAAGCATCGAGCGAGTGTCGATCCTCGATCCGTTCACCGTAAGCATCGGCATTGTCGCGCAATAGGCGGCCGACCATAGTTTCGATCTGTCCCAGGCGAGTCAGGACATCCGCCAACTGTGAACGGGTAGCCGCTTGCTCGCCCTGAATTCGCTTCAGGTGCTCGAGGATCAGGTTTTCGACATTCTCGGTCATGCCGAATATCCTATCAGAACTGAGGCAAGGCCGAAACCCTCACGGCTCCGTCGCCAGCAGATAGAGCTGCCGCAGCGCGTCGATCGGCTTCAACTCGCCCTCGTGCTCGATATGCCAGAACGACCAGCCGTTGCACGACGGCGCACCCTGCAGCTTGGCGCCGAGGCCGTGGATCGAGCCGGTCTCCGGCCCCGACAGCAGCGAGCCGTCGGCGCGGACCGTGGCGGACATCCGCCGCTTCTTGTCGGTCAGCACCGCGCCCGGAGCGACCCAGCCGGTTTCCACCAGCGTGCCGAAGGCCACCTTCGGCGCGGCCTTCGGGCTTTGCATCGTGGTCAGCGCGCTCTCGTCGAGCGGCAAGGCCAGGTCGATCCGCGCGCGCGCGGCCTCGCGGTAGACGCTCTCGCGCTCACAGCCGATCCACTCGCGGCCCAGGCGCTTGGCCACCGCGCCGGTCGTGCCCGTGCCGAAGAACGGATCGAGCACCACGTCGCCCTTGTTGGTCGTGGCCAGCATCACCCGGTAGAGCAGCGCCTCGGGCTTCTGGGTCGGGTGGACCTTGGTCCCGCCCGACTTCAGCCGCTCCTGCCCGCCGCAGATCGGCAGGACCCAGTCCGAGCGCATCTGCAGCTCGTCGTTGAGCGTCTTCATCGCGCGGTAGTTGAAGGTGTAGCGGCTCTTCTCGCCCATCGAAGCCCAGATCAGCGTCTCATGGGCATTGGTGAAGCGGGTGCCCTTGAAGTTGGGCATCGGGTTGGCCTTGCGCCAGACCACGTCGTTGAGGATCCAGAACCCCAGGTCCTGGAGGATCGCGCCGACGCGGAAGATGTTGTGGTAGGAGCCGATCACCCACAACGAGCCGTTGGGCTTGAGCACGCGGCGCGCCTCGCTCAGCCATTCGCGGGTGAACTTGTCGTAGACCGCGAAGCTGTCGAACTGGTCCCAGTGATCGGTCACCGCATCGACGTGGCTGCCGTCGGGCCGATTGAGGTCGCCGCCGAGCTGGAGATTGTACGGCGGATCGGCGAAGACCATGTCGACCGAGGCCGAGGGCAGCGAGCGCATGGCCTCGATGCAGTCGCCGTCGAGGATGCGGCCGAGCGGCAGCTCTGCGCGCAAGCTCCCCGGCGCGGCTTTCGCCGGCGCACGGACCCGCGCCCGTTCCTTGAGCATTACCTGCGTCATCAACCCGTCCCCTTATTCGGCCCTCAGGGTGAGTCCTCGCGGAGTCCCCGTCAATAGGGGAAAGGCGCGGACATCCTCGCACGGTATGGTTAACAGGGAATCAACGCGAAGGAACGGAAGGAGTCCGGCACAGGATATTGAGTCTCAAGGGATTCGCCGGACTCGACATCTTGTGGTGTGGCCGGGCGGACTCTCCGACGAAGATTTTTTCTCGCACAAAGCCACCAAGCCACGAAGATGTGGCGCAGCGGGTGACCCTGCCGGTGATTTCTGCCCTTGAGCAGAGGGACCGCGCCTGCGGCGTTGCGCGGCCTCTTCGTGGCTTGGTGGCTTGGTGCGAGATGATTTATGCCACCGCCGGCGGCAACCCCGGATCGATCCCGGTCATCTCGACCGATACGTCCCACAATCGCCGCGCCAGTACCGGGTCCTGCGCCATGGCCGTACGGCTCGCCTCGCCCGAGACCCCGCGCATTTCCCGCCAGCCTTGCGAGCCGTAGTAGCCGCCCGGCTTGGCCGCGGGGTCGGTTGCCGCCTGGAGCGCCGGCCAAGCGCCCTGGGCCGGGGTGTTGAGGAACCAGCCGAGCACCCTGAACATGAACTCGAATGCGCCGAAATGGCGGCCGAGCTCGGTCTTGGCGACGCCCGGATGGCAAGCGATGGCGGTGACCGGCAGGCCGGCCGCGCGCAAGCGGCGGTCGAGCTCCTGGACGAACAGCAGGTTGGCGAGCTTGCTGTCGCCGTAGCGCATGCCCCGGTTGTAGCTCCGCTCCGCATTGAGATCGTCCCAGGCGATGTTGCCGCGGCGGTGCGCCAGGCTGGCGGTGACCACCACGCGCGCGCCGGGCGTCTCGGCCAGCTTGGGCAGCAACAGGCTCGTCAGCGCGAAGGTCGCGAGGTGGTTGACCCCGAACTGCTGCTCGAAGCCCTGCACGGTGCGGGTCAGCGGCGGCATCATCACCCAGGCATTGTTGAGC
>JASGGH010000108.1:0-7227 GCA_047605105.1 Novosphingobium sp.
GTGGCATGATGACCCTGCAGCAGGCCCAGGACGATCGCGAGCCTTCGCCCCCTCTTCCCCCCGCCCCCAAGAAGAAATCGGGCTGGCTCAACCTGCTGATCGATTACGGGCCGGTCCTGGTGTTCTTCGTCACCTATCGCCTGTTTCGCCCGGCCGACGGCCAGGACGCCGTGGGCGAGATCGTGGCCGTGACCAAGAGCACGGGCGCCTTCATCGTCGCGACGGTGATCGCCCTGGTCTTTTCCAAGTGGAAGCTGGGCAAGATCTCCCCGATGTTGTGGCTGTCCTCGCTACTGGTGATCGGCTTCGGCGCGCTCACCATGTGGAGCCAGGACGAAGCCTGGATCCGCCATAAGCCGACGGTGGTCTACCTGCTGTTCTCGGCCGCGCTGCTGTGGGGTTGGCGGCGGGGGCGCCCGACGCTCAAGTACCTCCTCGAAAGCGCCTTCGAGGGCCTCAACGACGTGGGCTGGATGAAGCTCTCGCGCAATTGGGCGTTCTTCTTCCTCGCCCTGGCAGGCCTGAACGAGGTCTTCGCCTACAAGGAATGGTTCACCTTCGACGAATGGCTTCGCGCCAAGCTCGTGGTGTTCATGCCGCTGTCGTTCATCTTCACCTTCGCCCACGTGCCGATGCTGCTCAAGCACGGCCTGGCCGCCCGGGACGAGGACGAAGCGGTTACCCACGCGCCGCACGAATGACGCCGCGACGGCACGAAAAAGTGTGACAAGCCGCGACAATTGCCCCAATAAATCCGCACCACCGCCCCAGGGCACATGCTCAGGCAGTTAAAACAATCGCTCGCAGCAAGGCTCGCCGCCTTCGTTCCAAAGGGGGAACCACATGGCAAAACTGTTCGGTAATCTTCATCTCGTCCTGGTGATCGGGCTCGTGCTCGCCGTCGCCGTGATGCTCGGATTCAATGCGGAAGTCCCGGTCACCGTGAACGCGGTGTTCCGCTGGCTCCACGTGTTCTTCGGCATCCTGTGGATCGGCCTGCTCTACTACCTGAACTTCGTCCAGGTGCCAACCATGCCGTCGGTCCCGGCCGAACTGAAGAAGGGCGTGACCGGCTACATCGCGCCGAAGGTGTTCTTCTTCTTCCGCTACGCCGCGCTGCTGACCGTGATCACCGGCCTCGTCGTCGCCTATGTCAGCGGCTACGTGCACCAGGCGCTGGCCTTCCAGGGCAGCCAGGCGGTCAAGCTGATCGGCCTCGGCATGTGGCTCGCGCTGATCATGGCGTTCAACGTGTGGTTCATCATCTGGCCCGCCCAGAAGAAGATCCTCGGCATCGTCGAGGCCACCGACGAGGAAAAGGCCGCGGCCGCGCCCCGCGCGCTGATCGCCAGCCGCACCAACCTGCTGCTGTCGCTGCCGATGGCCTATGCGATGGTCAGCGCCAACCTCGGCTGATCCCTGCAGGCTTGAATCGAGGACGGCGCGGTCTCGCAGGAGGCCGCGCCGTTTTCCTGTTCTGCTCCCCTCCCGCTGGCGGAAGGAGGCCTGTCAGAGATATTCCAGCGGCCGGTCCACCCGGTTCCAGATGCCGACCTCATCCATGGAGCGGCCGTCGGCGAAGTGGATCTCGCGCGGCAGGCCGGCGCGGAAGTTGATGAAGGTCAGGCCCTCGGGCGCGGGCAGGAACGAATACATCGTGTCGGCGGCGATCGCGATTGCCGTGCCCGGCCCGACGCGCCTGTTGCCGAGCAGCATGGCCCCGCCGGTCACGAAGATGATCTCATCCTCCTCGTGGGAGTGGATCCCCGCCTCGGGACTGGCCGGAGCCGCGGCGCCGGCGGGAAAGCGGTTCTCGTGCAGCCAGACCGCGCAGGTCGGGCACTGGGCATCGGCGAAGAGCGTGCCGCCGACCCCGCTGGCGCCGAGGCTCGGCACGCGGGGCGCGCGGTCGCGCGGCAGCAAGTGGACGTGGCCGCCGGCCCTGATCGCGGGCGCTGCGCCATGGAAAACCAGCAGCTCGCACGCCTCGGCTCCGCGCAGCGCCGCCGCTGCCCCGCGCTCGACGATCGCCACCGAGCCTTGCGGGAGCGCGGTCCCGCCGAGCTCGGCCGCGCCCGTGCGGACGTAGACGAGCCGCTCGACCGGCCAGGGCTCGAAGCCGAGTTCCGCGCCTGCAGCCAGTTCATGAGCATGCAGATGGATCGGCGCGTCGCCGCCGAAATATTCGAGAGCGCCGCCTTCGAGCCGCCGCGCCTTCTCGGGCGTCATCACCGAAACCTTGGCCATCGCAGCGCACTCCCGGCGCCAGGCGGCTCAGATCTCCACCTGGCTACCCAGCTCAACTACACGGTTTGACGGCAGGCGGAAGAACTCCATCGCGCTCGCGGCATTGCGCAGCATCCAGGCGAACAGCTTTTCCCGCCAGAGCGCCATGCCCGGCCGGGCCGAGGCGATCAGCGTCTGGCGGGAGAGGAAGAAGCTGGTCTTCATCATCTCGAACGGCTCGCCGCACATCGTCACCTGCTTGAGCGCGAGCGGGATGTCGGTCTCCTCGAGGAAGCCGTAGCGCAGGGTCATGCGGTAGAAGCCCTTGCCCAGGTCCTTGACCGCGATCCGCTCGCCGGCTTCCATGTAAGGAACGTCCTGGATCGCCACGGTCAGGATGATGACCCGCTCATGCAGCACCTTGTTGTGCTTGATGTTGTGGAGCAGCGCCGAAGGCACGCCCGATCCGGTCGAGGTCATGAACACCGCGGTGCCGGGCACGCGCTGCGCGCTCGAATGCGCGCTCTTGGCGAAGACCTCCATGGGAATGGTGCCCTCGGCCATGTTCTGGCGCATCAGTTGGCGCCCGCGCGACCAGGTGGTCAGCAGGGTGAAGATCGCCAGCCCCATCAGGAGCGGGACCCAGCCGCCGTCCGGAATCTTGGTGAAGTTCGCCGACAGATAGGCCCCGTCGAGCACGAAGAACATCGCCAGCAGCGGCACGGCCAGCCACTTGCTCCACTTCCACAGGTGGAACAGCACGACCGCGAGCAGGAAGGTGTCGATCAGCATCGCCCCGGTCACCGCGATACCGTAGGCCGCGGTCAGGTTGGACGAATGGCGGAACACCAGGACCAGCAGGATCACCGCGATCATCAGGCCCCAGTTGATCACCGGGATGTAGATCTGCCCGGCGGCGGTCTCGCTGGTGTGCTTGATGCTCATGCGCGGCATGAAGCCGAGCTGGATCGCCTGCTGCGTTACCGAGAAGGCGCCCGAGATCACCGCCTGGGAGGCGATCACCGCGGCCATGGCGGCGATGATCAGCAGCGGCCACTGGAACCAGCCGGGCGCAAGGAGATAGAACGGGCTCTGGATCGCCTCGGGATTGCGCAGCAGCAGCGAGGCCTGGCCGAGATAGTTGAGCACCAGCGCCGGCAGCACGAAGGCGAGCCACGACAGGCGGATCGGCGCGCGGCCGAAGTGCCCCATGTCGGCATAGAGCGCCTCGGCGCCCGTCACCGCCAGCACCGCCGCGCCCATGGCCAGGAACCCGCGGAACGGGTCCTCGATGAACATCGTCGCGGCATGGTGCGGGCTGAGCGCCTGGATCACCGCGGGCATCTCGGCGATGCTCAGCACCCCGAGCACCGAAATCACGCCGAAATAGAGCAGCATGATCGGGCCGAACCAGGTCGCCACCCGGGCGGTCCCGCGGCTCTGGATCAGGAACAGCCCGACCAGGATCATCGCCACCAGGGGCACGACCAATCTACCGAGGCCGGGCTGATAGACCGCCAGGCCCTCGATCGCGCCCATCACCGAAACCGCGGGCGTGATCATCGAATCGCCGTAGAACAAGGCCGTCGCGAAGACCCCGAGCAGGACGATGCCCGCCGACCAGGTCTTGCCCGAGACGTTCTGGTTGATCAGCGCCAGCAGCGCCAGGCTGCCGCCCTCGCCCTTGTTGTCGGCGCGCATGATGACGGTGACGTATTTCAGGGTCACGATGACCATCATCGACCAGAACATCAGGCTGACGATGCCGAAGACGTGCATCTGGTCGAGCGGCAGGGGATGATGCCCCGCGAAAGTGTCGCGCATCGCGTAGAGCGGGCTGGTGCCGATGTCGCCGAAGACCACGCCGATCGCGCCGACCGCCAGCTTGGCGAGGCCGCCCTGGTGGTGGCCGTGGGTGCTAGCGACGACCGCTGCGGGAGTCCGCGCCTCTCCGGCGGTGGCGCCCGCGGAAGCGCCGGCGGCTAGTTCACCCGAGTTCGACATTGGAGCGCCAATCCCTCACGAAACCGTGTTACCCCGGATCGAGGCGGCATGGAAGCGCGGCGCTTAGCAGCATGCCACAAGGGCCGCAACGGCCCTGAACCGCCGCCCGAACCTGCCCGCGGCGGAAAAGATCAGCCGGTCCGGCGGCCTTGCGCCGCCTGCTCGGCAATGAAGGCGTCGAGCTCCTGAAGGCGGAGCATCAGGTCGGCGCGCCACGGTGCATCGGGCGGAGTCCGCGCCAGCAGGTCGGCCCAGACGGTGCGGCCCTCCTCCAGCCGCCCCGACTGCGCCAGGGCCAGCCCCAGGAAGAACGGCGGCCCGGGATTGGCGGGCTGCGCGGCCTCGGCCCGGCGAAACGCCAGCAGCGCTGCGGGCGAGAGCCGCTGGTCGGCATGGCTGACCAGGGCATTGGCCATGGCGAGCCAGGCCTCGGCGTTGTTCGGGTCGTGCTTCACCGACCCGCGCAGCACGGTCGCGGCATCGGCATAGCGGCCGTTGCGGGCCATGGCATCGGCGATGACGATCCACTTGTCGGAGCCGGGCGGCGCGGCCGAAAGGCTTTGCCGGGTCGCGACCGCGGCGGCATCGCCTTTCACCGTTTCGCGCGCCGCCGTCGGCGAGCCGGGCAGCGAGGGATGGCTTTGCGCGGCATAGCCGGCCAGCCCGACGAGCAGCGCCGCGGCGATCGCCGTGCGGCCCGAGCGCGGCTTTTCGAGCAGCCAGCACATCGCCAGCAGCGCCGCCAGGGCCAGCAGGATGACGAGAGCCCAGGTCACTTGCCCGCTCCCCAGCCGAAGCGCTTGCGCAGCAGGACGAGCGCCAGCAGCAGCAAGGCCGGCGGCGCGGCGAACAGCGGCCAGGTCAGCCGGGTGACGCGCGGCGCGTAGGACACGTATTCGCCGTAGCGTTCGATCAGCCACGACCGAATCGCCTCGGGGTCCTCGCCCGCCTGGATCCGCAGGCGCACCTGGCTGCGCAGGTCGCCGGCGATCGGCGCGTCGGAATCGGCGATCGACTGGCTCTGGCAGCGCACGCAGCGCAGCGTGTGCATCAGCGCCAGCGCCTTGGCCTCGAGCTTGGGATCGTCGAGCTGGCGATAGGCATAGGGCGCGGGCGGCAGCGAATCCTGGGCGACCAGTGCGCCACCCGATAGCCAGCAGAGCGCCGCCAGGCTCAACCAGGCCGCCGCCAGAACGCCGCGCAGCGGCCTCATCGCCCTGCCTCCCGCAGCTTCTCGAGAATCATCGGCACCTGCTCGGGCCGGATGTCGCCGATGTGCTGGTAGCGGATCACCCCCTGGCCATCGACCACGAAGGTCTCCGGCACGCCCGACGAGCCGAGCGCGAGCTGGACCTCGCTGACGTCGTCCTTGCCGATCCGCGCGAAGGGGTTGCCGTTGCGCTGCAGGAAGCCGGCCACGTCCTCGCTGCGATCGCGAATCGCGATCCCGTCGATCTCGGCGCCGGCGGCCTTGAGCTGGGCCAGTTGCGGCGCCTCGACCGCACAGGGGATGCACCACGAGGCGAAGACGTTGAGCAGGCGCGGCTTGCCCCGGGCAAAATCCGCCTGGGCCAGGCCCGGGCGATCGGCCACGGCGGCGGGCAAGGCGAACGGGGGCAGCGGCTTGCCGATCATGCCGCTGGCCACTTCGCGGTCGGCCGGGCGCAGCAGGCCGACCATGACCAGCCCCACGAACAGCACGAACAGGCCCAGCGGCAGCCAGAGCGCCCATCTGGCGGTTTTGGGCATGTCGCTCATCGCCCCTGCCTCGTCCGGCGGAAGGCGATCTTGTCCCTGGCGATGATCCGCTTGAGATCGCTCCAGACGCGGCCCAGCAGGGCGAGCAGGCCGCCGAGCGCCACGAGCACGCCGCCGAGCCAGATCAGCGGCACGAACGGCTTCCACCACAGGCGCAATTGCCAGCGGCCGTCTTCGCTTTCATCACCGATCACCGCGTAGAGCTGCCCGTTCCAGCGCGTGAGCAGCGCGGCCTCGCTGGTCTGCTGGACCGGAGCCCAGAAGCTGCGGCTCTGCGGATGGATGAGCGACGGCGCCGCGCCGCGATAGCTGGCTGCCATCTCCGCCTCGAGCGCGGTCCAGTTCTGGCCGGCGACGGGATCGACCGAGGCGAGCTTGATCCGCCAAGGCCCCACGGCAACGGTATCCCCGGTGCGCGCGGCGACGAGCCTCTCGGTGCTGAAGGCGCTCTCGCTGCCCATGCCGAACAGCGCGACGGCGATGCCGAGGTGCGCCAGGACCATGCCCCAGATCGGCAGCGGCGTCCGGCGCAGGTCGCGCCCGCGCAGCGGCAGCAGGCTGGCGACGGCGAGGCCGATGGCCAGCGCGATGCCGAGCAGCGGCAGCACGCCGATGCCGCTCGCCAGCCCCAGGCCGACGATCGTGCCCACCGTCAGGACCGCCGGCACGACCAGGCTCATGCGGACCCGCGCGAAACTGTCCCTGCGCCAGCGCAGCAGCGGCCCGACCGCCAGGATCAGCAGCATCGGCACGGCGAAGATCGCGCTCACCGGATTGAAATAGGGCGGGCCGACCGAGACCTTCTCGCCGAAGGCCTCGGTCAGCAGCGGATAGAGCGTGCCGAGCAGGACGATGCCCAGGATCGAGGTCAGCATCACGTTGTTGAACACCAGCGCCGCCTCGCGGCTGGTCAGGGCAAAGCGCTCGCCCTCGGTCACGGTGGAGGCGCGGACCGCAAACAGGGTCAGCGCGCCGCCGATGTAGATCGCCAGCAGCGCCAGGATGAAGCTGCCGCGCTCGGGATCGACCGCGAAGGCGTGAACCGAGGTCAGGATGCCCGAGCGGACCAGGAAGGTCCCGACCATCGACATCGAGAAGGCCACCACGCCGAGCATGATCGTCCAGGCCCGCAAGGCATCGCGCGCGGCCAGCACGCCGCACGAATGGAGCAGCGCGGTGGCGGCCAGCCACGGCATCAGCGAGGCGTTCTCGACCGGGTCCCAGAACCACCAGCCGCCC
>JASGGH010000109.1:0-6954 GCA_047605105.1 Novosphingobium sp.
TCACGCCCTACGAATACATCTGCAAGTGCTGGACAAAACAGCCTGAGCGCTTCACTTCAAACCCGCACCATCAAACTCCGGGACCAAACATCTAGATGCGATTTGAACGGGTATAGCCCGGGTCGAGCCCATTTCCCTGCCCAAAATGCCCCAAGCCGGACCCAAACACCCTTCCCACGCGAACGCCCTTCCAGCCGCACCCGGCGGATTTCCTTGCTCAACGCTCTCTAGGAAGGTGGTGCCGCTTAGGTGATTCGAACACCTGACCCCATCATTACGAATGATGTGCTCTACCGACTGAGCTAAAGCGGCATGCCCTTGCGGACGCGGGCGCCTTACCGAGGGGGGGGCCGGTGTGCAAGGGGGGTCTGCACAAGGAATCCTCCGACTTCGGCACCGAGGCTGTGCCCTTGCAGGCAAATCGCGCCCGGCATGGTCGGCGGGTGCGATCGGAGCGCGAGACCGCCTAGCCGATCGCGACCACCTGGCCGGCAAGCCGCTCGACCTCGGCGCGGTCGTGGCTGACGTAGAGGATCGGCAGCGCCAGCTCGTCGCGGATGCGCTCGATCACGGCCATGATCTCCTCGCGGCGCGGGGCGTCGAGCGAGGAGAGCGGCTCGTCCATCAGCAGGAACTTCGGACCCGCGAGCAGCGCCCGGCCGATCGCCACGCGCTGGGCCTCACCGCCGGAAAGCGTCGCGGGCATGCGCTGGAGCAGGTGGCCGATGCCAAGGAAGCCGATCGCCTCGTCCAGCGTCATCCAGCGCCGGGCGGGCGGGGCGAGTTTCCAGCCGTAGAGCAGGTTCTCGCGGACCCGGCGGTGCGGGAACAGGCGGCCGTCCTGGAAGACGTAGCCGCAGGCGCGCTGCTCGGGCTTGAGGGCCACGCCGGCGGCGCTGTCGAACAGCACCTCCCCGCCCGCCACGATCCGGCCCTCGCGGGGACGCAGCAGGCCGGCGACGGCGTCGAGCAGGCTGGTCTTGCCCGCGCCCGAGGGACCGAACAGCGCGGTCAGGCCGGCCTGGGCGGCAAACTCCACGCGGATGCCATCGCCGCGCGGCAAGGTCACGGCGATGTCAAAGGACATAGGCGCCCGCTCCCCCACTTCGGCCGTAGCCGCTGCGCCGCGCCAGCGCTTCCGAGCCGATCAGCGCCAGCACCGACAGCGCCACCGAGATCAGCGCCAGGCGCGTGACCTCGGCCTCGGCGCCCGGCATCTGCAGCGCGGAATAGATCGCCAGCGGCAGGGTCCGGGTCTCGCCGGGGATATTGGAGACGAAGGTGATCGTCGCACCGAATTCTCCGACCGAGCGGGCGAAGCCCAGGACCATGCCGGCCAGCACGCCCGGCAGCGCCAGAGGAAAGGTGACCGTCGCGAAGGCCCGCCACGGCCCCGCCCCCAGCGTCCGGGCGGCGCCTTCGAGCCGGCGGTCGACCGCTTCCAGCGACAGCCGCATCGCCCGCACCATCAGCGGCATGGCCATGACCGCGGCCGCCAGCGCCGCCCCGGTCCAGCGAAACATGAAGGTCAGGCCCAGCACTTCGGCGAACCAGCGGCCGATCACGCCGTTGGTGCCGAACAGGATCAGCAGCAGCCAGCCGGTCACCACCGGCGGCACGACCAGCGGCAGGTGGACCAGCGCGTCGAGCAGGATCTTGCCGGGGAAGCGCAGCCGGGCGAGCACCCAGGCGAGCGCGAACGACACCGGCAGGGCCGCCAGGATCGCGACCAGGCTGACCTTCAGCGAGAGGGCGACGATGCCCCATTCATCGCCCGACAGCCCCGGCAAATCAGCGCGTCCCGAAACCGAAGCGACGGAATATCCCCTTGCCCTCGGCCGAGACCAGGAAGCGGCGGAAGCCCTCGCCTTCGGGATTGCGCGAGGAAGCCAGGGTCGCCACCGGATAGGTGATCGGGGCATGGCTGGAAGCGGGGAAAGCCCCCACCACCCGCACCCCGGGCGCGGCGCGGGCGTCGGTGGCGTAGACGATGCCGAGCGGCGCCTCGCCGCGGTTGACCAGTTGCAGCGCGGCGCGGACATTCTCGGCCGAGGCGACCTTGGCCTCGACACCGGGCCAGACGCCGAGCCGGGTCAGCGCCTCCTTGCCGTACTTGCCGGCAGGCACCGACATGGGGTCGGCCATGGCCAGCCGCCCGGAGCCGAGCGTGCGCGCCAGCGGCATGCGCGGGCCGATCGCGATCCGCACCCGGCTGGCCGCCGGCGCGACGAGGACGAGGCTGTTCGTGAGGAACGAGACGCGGCTCCGCGGCTGTATCAGGCGGCGCTGGGCGAGGTAGTTCATCCACTCCTCGTCAGCCGAGACGAAGATATCCGCGGGCGCACCGGATTCGACTTGGCGAGCCAGGGCCGAGCTTGCCGCGAAGGACACCACGGGCCGCGGATGCCCCTTGGCCGCCCAGCGCTCGGCTGCGGCGGTCAGCGATTCCTGAAGGCTCGCCGCGGCCAGGACGACCGCCGGCTTCTGCTGGGCGGCGGCAGGAGCTATCGCGGACATCAGCAACGCCAGGGCGGCCAGCGACCGCGCGAACAGACGAACCATCACCATTGCTCCTCGAAGTCTATATACCCCCGTATATCGAGGTCCGAGAGCTTGGGAAGTGCCGTTTTTCGCTTGGCCCGGGGCGCGAAATGGCCAACATGCGGGCAGGCAGATTCCCCAGGAGAGAGACGATGAGCGACGAAACCCAGGCCATGCTTGCGGAAGGCCGCAAGGACTGGATTGCCGAGCACCGCGAGATGTACCTGAGCTCGGGCGGCGCCCAGGGCCACATCATGGACATCACCGCGGTCGGCGGCAAATCGTTCGCGACGCACTGCATGATCAAGTACGTCGGCCGCAAGAGCGGCAAGGTCTTCATCACCCCGCTATGCTACGGCGACATCGGCGGCGAGGTGGTGATCGTCGCCTCGAAGGGCGGCGCGGACAAGAACCCCGAATGGTTCAACAACATCGTCGCGGCCGAGACGGTCGATTTCCAGGTCGCCACCGAGGCCTTCCGCGGCACCTGGCGCGTGCCCGAAGGCGAGGAGCACGACCGGATCTATGCCTTCATGACCGAGAACTTCCCGTTCTACGCGGACTATCAGGCCTCGACGGAGCGGAAGATCCCGCTGCTGATGATCACGGCGGTCGAGCGGATTCCGGTGTTCAAGGAAGAAGACGCCACCGGGCACCGGCAGTATTGAGGCAACACTCCTTCCCCCTTGATGGGGGAAGGACGCGGAGACTTGGCGGCTTGCCGCCTAGTCGAAGCTGGGTGGGGGTGAGTTCTCCGCTTGCACTGCGTCAGACCGAGAGATCACCCCCACCCAGCTTTCGCTAAGCCGCTTCGCGACTAAGCTCCAGCATCCCTCCCCCATCGAGGGGGAGGAAACCGGATGCCGCCTCACCCGTGCTTCAGCTCCACTGTCGTCGCCTCGCCCTGGGGGCCCATCGGCGAATCGTATTCCTCGATCACGCTGCACGAAGGGTTGTCGTGGCTGGCGAACAGTTCCGCCTCGTCGGCCTTGAGCGTCGGCAGGCGGACGGGATCGCTGATGATCTTGAGCGAAGCCTCATAGTCCTCGCGGCTGTTCCACCAGATCTCCATGATGCAGTCGTAGCCCGGGTCGAGCACCGTGCCGGTCACCGGATTGACCTCGGGCTTCAGGTAGCGGCGGACGTAGCGCTGCGCATTGGGCAGGGCCGGCTTCAGCCCGGCCTTCTTCGAGAGCTGCGAATGGCGGTTCTCGTAGTAGTCCATGAACTGTTCCATGGTCATGTCGGGGCGCTTGCGGAAGAAGCAGATCTGCTTGAACATCGTATTTGCCTCTGTCAGGCTGGCTTGACCGCCAGGACGCTGCCCTCGCCGTCGCCAGCCACGTAAATCGTTCCGTCGGGGCCGGCCGCGATGCCGGTGAAAGTCCACATCGGCCCGCAGAAGCCCGATACGCCGCGCAGCGTGGTGGGCGTGACGCCCATCGGGGCGCCGACCGGGAGGTTGCTCGCCACGACCTCGCGGTTGCCGCCAGCGAGGTCGCTCTGGACCAGCTCCTTCGCCTTGACGTCGACCACGCTCAGCTTGCCGTCACGAACCGCGATGCCCTCGGGCTGGCCGAGCCCGTCGAGCACCGTCTCGGTCCGCCCGCCGGCGAGCTTCACCACACGTCCGGCATCCGATTCCGCGACGTAGACCGCGCCGTCCGGCCCCACCGCCACGCCCATCGGCTTGTCGAGGCCCGCGGCCAGCTCGCTCACGTTGCCGCCCTCGATCACGCGTACCTTGCCCGCGCCGGCATCGGCGAAGACGACAGCCCCGGAGCCGGCGAGCGCGACGCCGGTCAGGACCTCGTACCCGCTGGACAGCTTCTCGCTTTCCTGCGCCGCCGGATTCCACCGCGCGACATCCCCATCGGCCGTCGTGACGATCCATTCGCCCGGCCCGCTGGCCACGCTGCCGCGAACCCAACCGGGGAAGCTCGGGGTGAAGAGGCAGCCCGCAAAAGCCATCTCGCCGCCCGCCGGAACGGTATAGGCGAAGCCGCCGTCGCCGACGAACAGCGTCCCGTCCTCGCCCAAAGCGATGCCGAGCGGCCACTGCAGGCCCTGCTCGATCAGCGGCCTGGTCACGCCCGGCGCGACGATCTCGGTGATCGAGCCGTTAATGCTCGAAACGAAGGTCCTCCCGTTGACGAAGACCGAGCAGTCGAGCCCCGGGCCGATGTCGGCGAGCACGGTCTTCTCGCCGGTGCGCGGGTCGATCTTCAGCACCTGGCCCGAGTAGACCTGGCTGGAGACGATGTAGCCGTCGGGGTGGAACTTCACCGAATCCGGGACGCCGAGCTCCTTGGCGACGACCTCGATCTCCCCGCTGTCGAGATCGACGCGCCAGATCTCGTTGGCGGCCTGGGCGGGGAAATAGAGCTTGCCGTCGGGACCGACGTCGAAGGCGTTGACCATCGGCAGGCCGCTCGCGATGACCCGAGGCGCCCCGCCGTCACGGTCGAGCTCGAGAATGCGGCCCTGCATGTTGAGCTCGCCCGCGATCAGGCGGCCCTGGTGGTAGGTGATCGGATTGGCGACCGGCATGTCGCCCTGGATCACCCGGCTGGTGCCGTTGGGCGCCAGCATCCGCACCTGGTCCTCGGTGATCTCGGTGACGTAGAGGTTGCCCGCCTCGTCGAAGGTCAGGTCGTCCGGGCCGATGATCGGCCCGCCCTTCCCGCTGATGATCTCGATCTCGCCGGTCTCAACGTCCAGCGCGGTCACCTGGCTGCCCGCCACGCTGGCGACATAGACCCGCCCGTCCGCGCCGAGCTTCATGCCGTTGGCCCCGGCAAGCTTGCTCGGTCGGGTCACCCGCTCGACCGCCCAGCCCTCGGCGGTGATCGCGGCGGGCCCGGAATAGCGGCTGGTCAGTCCCATCGTCGTCCTCTCCTCACGAATCCTTTGCGGCGCACCTTGGGCAGTCGTTCAGCATTCGCAACGGAAAAGTGGCACGAGGACGGTCAGCTATCCTTCTTCTTCAGCAGCACCGTGCGCAGCATCGACAGGGCGATCTCGCCGCGCTGATTGGTCAACTCGTGCTTGAAGGTGAGGATGCCCTGGTTCGGCCGCGACTTGCTCTCGCGCATCTCGACCACTTCGGAATGGCAGGTCAGGGTATCGCCGATGAAGGTCGGCTTGGGCGTGACGACCTTGTCGAAGCCCAGGTTGGCGATCAGCGTGCCGACCGTGGTGTCGGCGATCGACAGGCCGACGGCGAGGCTGAAGGTGAAGGTCGAGTTGACCAGAATCTGCCCGAACTCGCTGGCCTTGGCGTATTCGGCATCGAGGTGCAGCGGCTGCATGTTGTGGGTCATGGCCGAGAACATCAGGTTGTCGGTCTCGGTCACGGTGCGGCTGGGCTGATGGGTGATCCGGTCACCGACCTGCCATTCGTCGAAGTATCTGCCGGGCATTTGTTGTTTCCTTGAATTTCATATCCGTCCGTCCTGAGCCTGTCGAAGGACCGTTCTTGTTCTGGCGGCGAAAGCGCATGGCGCGAAGAAAAGAACAGCCCTTCGACAGGCTCAGGACGGACGGGTTTGGGGTTATTCCGCTGGAGCTTCGATCCGCACCAACAGCGCATCGACCTGCACCTGCGCGCCCGCCACGGCGTTCAGTTCCGCGACCACCCCGTCGAACGGCGCGGTCAGCGAGTGTTCCATCTTCATCGCCTCGAGCGTGAGCAGCTTCTGGCCGGAAGTGACACGCTCTCCCGCCGCGACCTCGACCGCGATGATCTTGCCCGGCATCGGCGAGAGGATCGCGCCGGTGCCGCCGGCAGCGCCGTGGCTGCCGTCCTTGCGCCAGGGCGTCACTTCCCAGACCGCGCCGTGCTCGGCCAGAAGGACCGCGTCGACCGGATTCTCGGCACCTTCGCCGTCCAGCTCGACCGTCATCGCCTCGCCGTCGACCAGGACGTAGCTCACGGTCCGCGCCGGCGCATTGAGCCGGAAGCCGGGCTGGTCGTAGGCCGGGATCAGGTCGAGCGCGGCATCGGCCAGGGCCGCGGCGGAAGGCTGCGGCGCGGCGGTCATGGCATCGCCGTCGCGGCCGATCAGTCCGGTATCGACCTCGCCCGAAACGAACTCCGGGTGGGCCAGGGCCTCGATCAGGAACGAGGTATTGGTCCTGACCGGCCAGACCGCGCTGTCGTCGAGCAGATCGGCCAAGCGTTCCCGCGCCTGATCGCGGGTCGCCCCCTTGGCGATGACCTTGGCGATCATCGGGTCGTAGAACGGCGAAACTTCGGCGCCTTCGTAGACGCCGGTGTCGATCCGGCCTGCCCCAAAGTCATTGGCGCCCTCCCCGAACTGCAGCAGCTCCAGCGTGCCGATGCTCGGCAGAAATCCAGTCGCCGGGTCCTCGGCATAGAGCCGCGCTTCCATCGCCCAGCCATTGATCGAC
>JASGGH010000110.1:0-6913 GCA_047605105.1 Novosphingobium sp.
ATTTCTTCTTGGGGGCGGGGGGGGGAGGGGGCGAAGGCTCGCGATCGTCCTGGGCCTGCTGCAGGGTCATCATGCCACTCCCGCGATGACGCGCGCGACCAGATCGGGGTCGAAGGGCCGCAAGTCGTCGATCTTCTCGCCGACGCCGATCGCGTGGATCGGCAGGCCGTATTGCTCGGCCGCCGCGACCAGCACGCCGCCGCGGGCCGTGCCGTCGAGCTTGGTCATGATCAGTCCGGTCACGCCCGCTACTTCCTTGAAGATCTCGATCTGCTGCAAGGCATTCTGTCCGTTCGTGGCATCGAGCACCAGCACGACGTCGTGCGGCGCCTCGGGATTGAGCCGGCCCAGGACCCGGCGGATCTTGGCCAGCTCGTCCATCAGCTCGCGCTTGTTGTGCAGGCGTCCGGCGGTGTCGACGATCAGCGCGTCGGTGCCGCCGTCGGTTGCCGCCTTGACCGCGTCGAACACGATCGAGGCGGGATCGCCGCCCTCGGGCCCGCTGACGATGGGAACGCCGAGCCGATCGGCCCAGACCTTGAGCTGGCCGATCGCGGCGGCGCGGAAGGTGTCGCCCGCGGCGAGCATCACCGCATAGTCCTCTTCCTGGAACAGGTGGCCGAGCTTGGCGATGGTCGTGGTCTTGCCCGAGCCGTTGACCCCGATCACCAGGATCACCTGCGGGCGCGGGAAGGCGACGACCTCGAGCGGCTTGGCCACCGGGCGCAGGATCGCGGCGATTTCGTTCGCCACCGCCTGCCGAATCGCATTCTCGTCCGCTCCGCGCTCGAAGCGCTCCTCGGCGAGCTTCTCCCGGATCCGCGCCGCGGCGCGGGGGCCGAGGTCGGAGAGGATCAGCGCGTCCTCGAGATCGTCGAGCTGGTCCTCGCCGAGCCGGGTCGACGAGACGATGCCCGAGAGGTTCTCGGTCAGCCGCTCCGAGGTCTTGCGGAAGCCGCCGAGCAGCCGGTCGCTCCAGCTCTCGGCGCTCATGCCAGCAATCCTTCGGCGATGCGGGTGGGGGTGATCTGGATCATCGTGCCGGGCGTGGTCCCTGCGGGCAGGAGCACCCGGGCGAAGTTCTGCGCATGCCCGCTGCCGTCGCGTTCGGCAAGGACCGAGAGCGGGGTGCCGATCAGCGAGGCGAGCCAGGCGCGGCGTTCCTCGTCCACGGCGGCGCGCAGTTCGGCGGCGCGGCGCTTGATCGTCGCCGGCTCGACCTGGGGCATGCGGGCGGCGGGCGTGCCGGGGCGCTGCGAATAGGGGAACACGTGGCCGTGGACGATGCCGAGCTCGGCGATGATCGCGCGGTTGGCCGCATGCATCGCTTCATCCTCGGTCGGGAAGCCGGCGATCAGGTCGGCGCCGATGGCGATCTCGGGGCGCCTGGCCTTGAGCTTCGCGACCAGGCCGATCGCGTCGGCGCGCGAATGGCGGCGCTTCATCCGCTTGAGGATCAGGTCGTCGCCCGACTGCAGCGAGAGGTGGAGATGGGGCATCACCCGGGCTTCGCTGCCCAGCAGGTCCAGCAGTTCGGGATCGATCTCGACTCCGTCGAGCGAGGAGAGCCGCAGGCGTTCGAGGGAAGGGCAGGCGGCGAGGACGGCAGCGACCAGCGAGCCCAACCGGGAGGCCTGCGGCAGGTCATGGCCCCAGCCGGTGACATCGACGCCGGTCAGGACGACCTCGTGAACCCCGCGGTCGAGGTGCCCGGCGATCTCGGCGACGACCTCGGCGATGCTCCGCGACCGGCTCGGCCCGCGGCCCTGAGGGATCACGCAGAAGGTGCAGGCATGGTCGCAGCCGTTCTGGACCTGCACGAAGGCGCGGGTGTGCGCGTCTCCCCTCCCCTTCAGGGGAGGGGCCGGGGGTGGGGGCTGTCGGGAAATTTCGGCGTTTGGCAGTGACAAGCCCCACCCCAACCCCTCCCCTGAAGGGGAGGGGCTATAGGCTCGCGGATCGAGCTTGGCGGCATTGGCCACCAGCCCGTCCACCTCGGGCATCGCGGCCAGCGCCTCGCGCTCCACCTCGGCCGCGCAGCCCGTCACCAGCAGCCGCGCATCGGGCCGGGCTTGGCGCATCCGGCGGATCGCGCGGCGGGTCTGGCGGACGGCCTCGCCGGTCACCGCGCAGGAGTTGATCACGACGAGGTCCCGTTCCTGCCCCAGCAGCGCGCGCAGGTCTTCGCTTTCGGAGAGGTTCAGGCGGCAACCCAGAGTCACGACTTCGACGGTCAAGCCTCAGGCTCCGTAGTCGGACGGGTCGAATTCGCCGCGGAACGAGATCACGGCGGCGCCGGTCATCTCGACATGGTCGTCCTCGCGCCAGGCGATGGCGAGGTCGCCGCCCTGCAGCCGGATCGTCACGCGCCGCCCGGTCAGCCCGCGGCGCATCGCCGCGACGGCCGTGGCGCAGGCGCCGGTGCCGCAGGCGCGGGTTTCGCCCACGCCGCGTTCCCACACGCGCAGGCGAACGGTCTCGCGGTCCACCACGGTCGCGACGTTGACGTTCACTCGCTGGGGAAAGAGCGGGTCGTGCTCGATCAGCGGGCCGAGGTGCTCCAGCGCCACCGCGTCGCAGTCGGGCACGAAGAACACCGCATGCGGATTGCCCATGTTGACCCCGACCGGGTCCTCGAGCTCGTTCCACCCCACCGGCATGTGCAAGGTGTCCATCGCATAGGCGAGGGGGATGCGATCCCAGTCGAGCCGGGGCGGGCCCATGTCGACCGCGATCCCGGCTGCGGTGGGAGCGGTGGAGAGGATTCCCGCCAGCGTCTCGATCTTGGCGGGCCGGCCGTGCAGCACGCCGACCGCGCGGGTGGCGTTGCCGCAGGCTTCGACCTCGCCGCCGTCGGCGTTGAAGATCCGCATGCGGAAATCGGCGGCGTTCGACGGTTCGAGCAGGATCAGTTGATCGCAGCCGATCCCGGTCTTGCGGTCGGCGAGGGCGGCGGCGACGCGGTTCGTCATCTCGGGCAGCGCATTGCCGCCGGAAAGGGGCGCGCGGCCGTCCAGCACGACGAAGTCGTTGCCGAGGCCGTGCATCTTGACGAAGGGAATGCCCATGACCCGGGCCATCTAGGCGCTGGGCCCGCGAAGGTCCAGACTTCGAGCCGAATTCAGGCCGAACGCTTGGCGGTTTCGTCCAAGTCGTCTGCCTGCGATTCGCCGGCCTGGGGTTCCGCCGCCGGCTTCGGCGCGACGTCGGGGCTCGGCACCGGCCGGGACAGCAGGTTGCGCCCGGCCAGCATGTCGCTGGTGACGTCGGCCGGCTGCGGCCGGCCGTAGAAGTAGCCCTGCGCCTTGTAGCGGCCATACCCCTTCAGGCGGTCGAGCACGTCCTGGGTTTCGACGCCCTCGGCCGTGACCGGCATGCCGAGGCCTTCGCCGAGCGAGGTGATCGCCTTGACGATCGTCTCGCTGTCGGGGCTGTCCATCAGGTTCGAGACGAAGCTGCGGTCGATCTTGATATGGTCGAACGGCAGCGAGCGCAGCTGGGCGAGCGAGGAATAGCCCGTGCCGAAATCGTCGAGGCTGACCCGGATGCCCTGGTTGCGCAGCGACGAGATCAGCGTGCGCACGACGGTCACGTTTTCGTGCAGGCACGATTCGGTGATCTCGATGTCGAGCCGTTCGGGCGGGAAGTTCGCCTCGACCAGCAGCTTGAGCAGCTTGTGGGCGAACCACGGATCGCGCAGCTGGATCGGCGAGATGTTGACCGACAGCGTCAGCTTCGGATCCCAGGTCTTCGCATCGACCAGCGCCTGGCTGATCACGCTTTCCGAGAGGGCCGAGATCATGCCGATCTCCTCGGCGATCGGGATGAAGATGTCGGGGCCGACGACGCCGCGGCTGGGGCAGTTCCACCGGGCGAGCATCTCGAAGCCCACGATCTCGCCGGTCGCGAGGTCGATCTGCTGTTCGTAATAGGGGACGAATTCGCCGCGCGGGATGCCCTGGCGGATGCCGGTTTCCAGCTCGCCGCGCACGCGCAGGTCGGTCTCCATCGAGGCCTCGAACCAGAAGTGGCGGTTCCGGCCCAGCTTCTTGGCGTGATACATCGCGATGTCGGCGCGGTGGAGCAGGGCCTGGGCGTCGCTGGGGGCGTTGTCGGCCATGTGGCGGAAATCGCTGCGGGTCAGGCCGAGCGAGACGCTGGTTTCGACGTGGATGGTCGGCGTCGGGATCGGCCGGGCGATCTCTTCGATGATGGCCATGGCGATCCGGTCGATCTCTTCGGGATGGCGGGCCTGGAACGGCACGGCGCAGGCGAATTCGTCGCCGCCCAGGCGGGCGAGCAGGGCATGCTCGGGCAGGACGCGCTGCATCCGCTCGGCACATTCGCGCAGCACGGCGTCGCCGCTGGCGTGGCCGTTGAGGTCGTTGATCTGCTTGAAGTTGTCGAGATCGACCATGACGAAGGCGACGATCTCGCCGCGCTCGCCCGCCGCGGCGATCAGCCGGTCGGTGGCGCTGCCGATCGAGCGGCGGTTGAGGCAGCCGGTGAGGGGATCGGTCGCGGCCAGGAGCCGGGCCTGGGCTTCCGCCTTGCGGCGTTCGGCGATCTCCTCGGTCAGCTCGCGGTAGCGCCGCCAGCCGAAGATGATCAGCGCGATATTGAGCAGCAGGGCGGTGGTCAGCGCATTGTCCGGGCCCAGGCCGTTGCCGCCCACCTGGTCGACGATCTGCGACATCACCGGGCCGGCAATGCCCACGAACATGATGATAGCCGCGATGGCGATGCCCAGGGCGATGACGTCGCGCTCGGCTTTCCCGATGCGCCCGTCGGCGTGGCCGCTCGCATCGAGCGAATGCTGGAGTTCGGTATTGACCACGCTAGCCTTCCCCCGGATTGCTGGGGGGCTTATGCGCCCGGTGGTCTGAAATTTGCGTTAAGTCGAGTTCAGGCGTGCGGGCGAGGTCTGGGCGGCCGAGGCGGGGGGCTCAATGCCGGAACTCAGCCAGTTCATGGGTCACGACAGCATCGAAACGACCGCTCGCCACTACTGCCCGTTTCAGCCCGGACTATCTCGCCGGGGTGGCCAATCGGATCGGAAAGGTGGCGTGAGGTTCAATATGAACCTTGGAGTAATGTCCTTATGACGGATAAGTCATTGAAAAAATGGTCGGGGAAAGAGGATTCGAACCTCCGGCCCCTGCCTCCCGAAGACAGTGCTCTACCAGGCTGAGCTATTCCCCGACCGGACCACCACCCTTGACAGGGGGTGAAGGCAGGAGCGCGCCTATAACAGCCTTTGCCGGGGTGGCAAGGGCGCATTCGTCCGATTAGGGTGTCCCCATGGCCAGTGCTGCGATCCGTCCCGATTCTTCCGCCAAGACCCACTGGGAGTGGCAGTATCTCGACCTGATGCGCCGTATCTGGGATCACGGGGACGAGCGGATCGATCGCACCGGCATCGGCACGCGGTCGATTTTCGGCGCGGAACTGCGCTTCGACCTGTCGGACGGGCGCATGCCGCTGCTCTCGACCAAGCGGGTCTACTGGAAAACGGCGACGCGCGAATTCCTGTGGTTTCTCACCGGCCAGACCAACATCCGCCCGCTCTGCGCGCAGGGCGTCGAAATCTGGACCGACTGGCCGCTCGAACGCTACCGGCGCGAGACCGGCGAAACGATCAGCCGGGCCGATTTTTCCGCCAGGATCGTCGCGGATGCGGATTTCGCCGGGCGCTGGGGCGATCTCGGCCCGGTCTACGGCAAGCAATGGGTCGATTGGCCGACCTATGAGCCGGTGGGGGGCGGGATGTTCCGCCAGGGGCAGGGGATCAACCAGGTCGCCGAGCTGGTCGAAAGCCTCAAGGCGAATCCGGGCAGCCGCCGGCATATCGTCGAAGGCTGGAACGTCGCCGAACTCGACGCGATGGCGCTGCCGCCGTGCCACAAGACCTATCAGTTCCACGTCGCCGAGGGCCGGCTGTCGGGGCTGCTGTACCAGCGTTCGTGCGATCTCGGACTGGGGTTCGCCTTCAACGCCTGGAGCGCGGCGCTGTTCATCCGCATGCTCGCGCAGCAGACCGGCCTGGAGCCGGGCGAGCTGGTGTGGATGGGCGGGGACGTTCACCTCTACCTGAATCACGCGGCTCTGGTGGAAGAGCAACTCAGCCGCACGCCGTCGGGCGAGGCGCGGATGACGATCGCGCGGCGGCCGGCATCGATCTTCGACTATGCGATCGAGGATTTCGAGGTCAGCGGCTATCAGCCGCAGGCGCATATCGCCGCGCCCGTCGCGGTTTAGCGAACGATTCCGCTATAGGCGATGCGGCCCTGGCCGAGCGCGGCCTGGCGCGGGTCGACGTGCCAGCGCACGTGGGTCACGTCCTCGGGCGTGGCGTAGCGCGAACCGATGGTCAGTTCGCCCATGCGGCCCCAGGTGCGGCCGCCGTCGACGGACACTTCCTCGTCCTCGCGCGCGCTGCCCTGGTAGGAAACCCGGCGGGGGAGCGGATTGACCACGGTGAAGCCGCCGGTGCCGCGCTGTTTCTGCCAGGTGAGAACGGTCACGACCCGGTCGCCGCGGCTCAACCTGTCGGCCTGGCTCAACGAGCGGGTCAGGCCGTCGGCTTTCTCGACGTAGACCGTGCTGTCGAGCGACACTCTGGCCGAATTCGCCTCGGCCGGGGTTCCGGTCACGGCGAGGCAGCCCGCGAGGGATGCTGCGATTACCCTGTACTTCACCGACTTGCCCCCTTCCGCCCCAGCGGAATTTCGGACGGGGTTTCGCAGCAAGAGCCGAAAATATGGTTAATGGGCCGCAGGGAATCGGTTGGAAAAATTGTTGGGTCGATCGCCGTTGACAGGTCACGCAGCCTTGCCTAGAGGCGCGGCTCCCCAACGGACGCGGGTGTAGCTCAGTTGGTTAGAGTGCCGGCCTGTCACGCCGGAGGTCGCGG
>JASGGH010000111.1:0-6479 GCA_047605105.1 Novosphingobium sp.
TCGTCTCTTCGAGCAGCGGCATGTAGACGAGGCTGTCGTTGTCGCACTGGATGCCCGGATAGCGGTTCCAGTACCAGGTGCCGCCGAAGTTGCCGCCGTGGTCGATGTTGTAGAAGTCGGTGATCCCCGCCTGCTTGAGCTGGTGGGCGACCATCATCCCGCAATAGCCCGCGCCCAGGATCACCACGTCGGTCTCGCCGGTGATCGGGTCGCGCGGGGTGACGGGGGTATAGGGGTCGACCTCGTAGATGTCCTTCCACTTGCCGCTGGCCGGAATGTACTGGTCGTTGTGCCGCTTGCTGATCCGCCGGTCGCGCTCACGGAGATACTTGGCGCGCAGTGCGGGGATGTCGATCGCTTCGGCGGGCGGGCAGTTGCTGGGCTGGCAGACGGTCATCGGGATTCCTTCGAAGGCTTTCCCGACGACCTATCCCGCAAGCGGCGAAGCGCGCGTTGATCGGAGTCAAATCGGCTGCGGCGCGCCCGTCCCCATGTAGCGCGCCAGGTTGCGGTGCAGGCTGATCACGGCGCCCTCGGCCTTGGGATTGGGCACGTTGCCGCGGTAGCCGCCCATCTTCATGCCCTGCTGGACCGCCGCCATGTTGGAGAAATCCTGCTTGAGGACATGGGGAAAGTCCTCGGGCGGCGCATAGGTCCACTCGGTCTCGGGCGCCTCGCCCTCGGGGTAGAGCTCGTAGACCGCGACCTCAAAGTAGCACTTGTCCGGATCGGTCCCGAAGGGCCGGGCATGATAGCAGAGCATGTTGTTGACCGCGTGGCCGATCTGCTGGTTGGGAAAGATCTGCCACGAGGTGCCGCTCGCCGCGACATGGGCGGGATCGACCTCGGGCCAGCGCACCCCGCGCTGCTCGTCGATCGCGCGGGCGGTCTCGAGCCAGTACTTCGAGACCTCGGCGGCCGGGGTCCCCTCCGGCAGGACCTCGGGCAGGGTCTGGGCGACGTCGACCAGGGTCTGGGTGGTGTTGGTGTTGACCCCTTCCCAGGTGTACTTCTGCATCTCCGCGGTCGAGACGCGCGGATCGCCGATGCCGAGCCGCAGCTTGCCCTTGTCCTGGTCGAGCCCGCTGGCCGGGTCGTAGCCGATGTGGCTGTGCTTGCCCTGCGGCCGGCCCCAGCCGGTGAAGTCGCCGAAGGCGGTGAACTCGGGATGGGTGCCGGGCACGTGGTAGGTCTCGTTGAAAGCCTCCAGCGCGACCTTCCAGTTGCAGTCGAAGACGGTCCAGTTGCGCCAGCGCGGGCGCATGTTCTGGAGCTGGAAGGGATCGAGCATGGTCGCCGCCGGTTCGAGATAGTCGCGCAGCGGCTCGGCGGCGGGGTCGAGGTTGACCCAGATCCAGCCGCCCCAGGCATCGACCCGGACCGGGCCGAGCCGGGTATTCTCCTCGGTCAGCGCCCCGCCCCAGTCCTGCCGGTCGGCGATGTAGGTGCAGGCCCCGTTCACGTCGAAGGTCCAGGCGTGGAAGCCGCAGACGAAGCTCATCTTCTTGCCGCGGGCGTTGCGCATGCCGGCCGGCGTATCGACCAGGCGCCGGCCGCGGTGGGGGCAGACGTTCCAGTAGGCCTTGATCTCGTCCGGCGCGGTGCGGACGATCAGCACCGAATCCTCCGAGATGTCGTAGGTCAGATAGTTGCCGACTTCCGGAATGTCCTCGAGCCGCCCGGCCTGGAGCCAGACCTTGCGCCACAGCCGGTCGCGCTCGGCCCTGGCATAGTCCGCGGAGATATAGGCCTCGACCGGGATGCGGACCGCCTCCTGCCGTTCCTCGGTGATCCTGCTCAACTCGCCCATCGGCCTGCTCCTCAAATCTTGAGCGGGCGGCATCGCACGGGCGGTGCCCGGCGGAATTGACCGCGATCAATGCCCGGCGGGCCGCTTGGCCGGATCAGCAGGGCAACCGCCTGAAAGGATCCAAGATGCAAAAAGACGACATGGTGGTCATCTCGACCGACGATCATATCTGCGAGCCCCCGACCCTGTTCGACAACCAGCTCTCGGGCGACCTGCTCGCCTCCGCGCCCAAGCTGCGCACCGACAGCGAGGGCAAGAACTACTGGCAGTACCAGGGCTACCTGCGCCCCTCGGTGGGCCTCAACGCCGTGGTCGGGCGGCCCTTCGAGGAATACGGCATGGAGCCGACCTCGCTCGATCAGCTGCGCGACGGCTGCTACGATGTCCACGCCCGGATCGACGACATGGACGTCAACGGCATCGCCGCCTCGATGTGCTTCGGCAACTCGATCGGCTTCGACGGCCAGACCTTCCACAAGGCGCCCGACAAGCAGCTCAGCCTGCGCCACATGCAGGCCTACAACGACTGGCACTACGACGAATGGTGCATGGCCTATCCCGGCCGCTTCATTCCCCTCGCCGTGCTGCCGACCTGGGACGCCCAGGCCACTGTCGATGAGATCGAGCGCTGCGCGAAGAAGGGCTTCCGCGTCGTCTCGATGAACGAGAACCCGACCGTCCAGGGCCTGCCCTCGATCCACAACGACTACTGGGACCCGGTCTACAAGGCGCTGATGGACAACGACATGACCATCGCGCTCCACATCGGCAGCGGCAACCCGGCGCCGCACGCCTCGATGGAGACGCCGATCGAGGCCTGGATCAGCACGATGCCGCTCTCGGTCGCGCAAGGCGTGGCCGACTGGCTCCAGCTCGAGGAATTGCACCAGTATCCCGACATGCGGATCATCGTCGCCGAGGGCTCGATCGGCTGGGTGCCCTACCTGATGGAGCGCGCCGACTTCTCCAACTGGCGGCACAAGGCCTGGACCCGCTCGCGCTTCCAGGACATCAAGCCCTCGGAGCTGATGAAGCGCCACTTCGCCCACTGCTTCGTATGGGACCCCTACGGCCTCAAGAACCTCGCCGAGGTCGGCGAGGACAATGTCACCTACGAGGTCGACTACCCTCACTCCGACGCGCTGTGGCCCGATGCCGCGGAACTGCTGTGGGAGCAGGTCAAGAACCTGACCGACGAGCAGATCGACAAGGTCACCCACCTCAATGCGATTCGGTGGCTCCGTCACGACGCCCTGTTCGCGCACAACAAGCGCGAGGACCTGACCGTCGGCGCCTGCCACGCCCGCGCCGCGGCGAAGCGCGTCGATACCTCGCCCAAGAGCTCGGGCGGCTCGGTCCCGACCACCGAGACCCGGCCGGTCACCTCGGGCGACATCATGACGATGTTCAAGGCCCATGCCGAAAAACGCGAGAAAGAAGCGGCCTGAACCAGACCTCCAGGTCACTTCGTGGCGCGCGGCGGGAGCGATCCCGCCGCGCGTTTTCGTTGCCGGCAACAGGGGAGCAGGTTGACGCCGATCCGTCTCAAAAGCCCGCTAGCGGCTGTGCTGGAACACGTGGAGATAAGCGATGAACCATGAAATCCCGCCGGACGCCGAACTTTTGAACGACGACATCGTTCATGCCCTCGGTCATTCCTGGTTCTTCGATCCGCACACGATCGACATGGCGATTTCCGAGGGGAAAGGTAGTCCTCTCCGGCTCTCCGTGCGCTCCGCGAGGGAGCGTCGAGCGGGGCATGGTCGCATGAGGGTATGATCGAGGTTCAGAACGATCTGATCGTCCGCGACGAATAACCGGGTCGCCCCGGCGCGGACAAGTCGGGTTTCCGCACAGAAAGGCCCCCGCCGACGGGCGGGGGCCTTCCCGATCGGCGCCTGCTCGGCGCCTTCAAAGCGGCTTGGGACCCTTGATCTGCGATTTTGCCGCAGGCCTGCCCTTCCTCTCGCCGGTGTAGTCCAGCGTGCCGAACAGCCAGTCGTAGAGCAGCGAGATCGTCGCGAAATTGCCGCCGGTGAAGCTGTGATGGTGGTTGTGGTGCATCACCGACATCGTCTTCAGGTAGCGGAACGGGAAGCGGTCGGCGGTCCAGAGATCGTGGTTGTGCTGGTTGATCTCCGAGAAGGCTACCCAGGTGATGACGATCGTCGCGACGTGGAAATTGCCCATGAAGCGCGACAGCAGCAGGATCGTGCCGACGTAGAGCCCCAGGCCGATCGCCACCTCCAGCGGATGGATGTAGCTCGAATCGCCGCGGCAAGGGTTGCGCTGCCGGTGGTGATAGGCATGGACCCACAACAGCGGCCCGCCGAAGAAGCCCTCGTCATGGAACAGGAAGCGGTGGGCGAGGTAGTAGAAGAAATCGTAGACCATCAGGATCACGAAGCAGTCGAGCAGGATCCGCCACCACGGCTGCGCCTCGAGCGTCAGGCAGAACGGCAGGATCCCGACGAAGATCACCGCCCAGAAGAACAGGCCCCACTTGCGGTTCCACTTCTGGTTTTCCGCGTAGGCGGGCTTGAGCATCTTCGCCGCATAGGCCTCGCGATTGACCCGCTGCGCCTCGCGCGCGGTCGGGACGAGCAGGACCAGCCGTTTGCCGATCAGCGTCACGGCGGCAATGCCGAGCGCGGTGTAGAGCGAGAGTTGCCAAGCATAGTTGGCGGCCACCGATGCGAAGATCGTGTGCATTGACCGTGCCTTCCTGTTCGTTTCGAGAACTATGTTCTCAAGATGAACCGTTCCTCGCGGCCCGTCTTTGATTCCGCTCAAAAAGGTGGGGCCGGCAGCCCTCCACCGCCGGCCCCGCCCCCCTTGGGGCGGCTTGAGGGTCAGAAGCGGAGGTAGACCCCGCCGCTGACCACCCAGGGGTCCAGCTTGTGCTCGGTGGTCAGCACCTCGGTGCCGCCGGCGTTGAAGAAATGGGCCTTGGTGCCGATGAAGTACTTCTTCGCATCGAGGCTGATGCCCATGCCGCCGGCGTTGACCGGAATGTCCATGCCCGCCTGCAGCGCCACGCCGACGCGGTTGTCGAGGTGGACGCGGTTGGCGAATGTCGCGGCGACCGCGCCGGGCTTTTCGTCGATGAAGAAGAACACGCTCGGCCCGACCCCGACGTAGGGTTTGATGGGGCCGGCATCGAGGTGGTACTTCAGCGTCACCGTCGCGGGCAGGATCATGATGTGGTCGACGATCCCGGCTCCGGCGATCGGCCCCGCGCCCGTGGCGTGATGCTGGGTGAGGCAGCAGATCGTTTCGATCGAGAGCCGGGGCGTCGCATAGTATTCGATCGCCACGGTCGGCACGACATTGTCGTTGATGTCGGTCTGGCTGCCCGCCGGCAGGCCGACCGTATCCTTGTCGACCTTGGTGATCTTGCCGTCGACCAGGACGCCCGTGCCGAGCACCTTGAGCTGCCAGCGGCCCTCTGCGTCGCCCGCATGGGCCTGGGGAGACAGCGCCGCGGCAGCCGCCAGCGTCGCCAGGAAAGTGAGCTTTTTCATGTCTTTGCCTCATCGCCGCAGTGTCCGCGGAGTGCGGGCCAGGATGTTTGCGGCGTCGGCGCCATGTCTCGGCACCCGCGGCGGGCCTTGCCTTGATCCTGCGCAATTATCCTGACCAGGGACATTACGGATACGCCGCCGCCTTGATCGTCATCAAAGCTTCCCCGCGACGGGCGGCCCAAGGGAGGGCTGCAATTCAGGTCCCGTGAGGGGGAAGCACATGGAAATGGTTCTCGCGCGCGCCGGCTGGTGGCTGGCCGCGCTGCTTATCGCGATAATGGCGGTAGCCGCCGCGGCCGACACCGGCTTTGCGATCCACATGGCGATCGTCGCCGTAGCAGCCTGCATCGGGCTGTGGTTCTCGCTCGGCCGCGCGGACTATGCCGGCATCGCTCGCGGGCTTGTCCGCATGCCGGCCGATCAGGGGCGCTATGATGACGATCCGATCCGTTGGGGCGTGATCGCCACGGTGTTCTGGGGCATGGCGGGCTTCCTCGCGGGGCTGTTCATCGCCTTGCAGCTCGCCTTTCCCGCGCTGAACCTCGGCCTCGAATGGACCAGCTTCGGCCGGGTGCGGCCGCTCCACACCTCGGCGGTGATCTTCGCTTTCGGCGGCAATGCCCTGATCGCGACCTCGTTCTACGTAGTCCAGCGGACCTGCCGCGCGCGCCTGGCCTTCCCTGGCCTCGCCCGCTTCGTATTTTGGGGCTACCAATTGTTCATCGTGCTGGCCGCGACCGGCTACCTCCTCGGCGTCACCCAGTCGAAAGAATACGCCGAGCCCGAATGGTACGTCGACTGGTGGCTGACCATCGTCTGGCTCGCCTATCTCGCGGTCTTCGTCGGCACGATCGTCAAGCGCAAAGAGCCGCACATCTACGTCGCCAACTGGTTCTACCTGGCCTTCATCCTGACCGTGGCCATGCTTCACGTGGTCAACAACCTCGACGTTCCGGTGAGCATCGTCGGTTCCAAGTCCTACCCCCTGTTCGCCGGGGTCCAGGGCGCGCTGGTGCAGTGGTGGTACGGCCACAACGCGGTCGGCTTCTTCCTGACCGCCGGCTTCCTCGCCATGATGTATTATTTCGTGCCCAAGCAGGCGGAACGGCCGGTCTACAGCTATCGCCTGTCGATCATCCACTTCT
>JASGGH010000112.1:0-6430 GCA_047605105.1 Novosphingobium sp.
CCCGCGCGCGCGGGCCGAGGAATGCCTCTGGGTGCGCTACCAGACCCTGCTTGCCAAGGAGGCCAAGACCGGCGGCGACTTCAAGGAGATCGACCTCCTCGGCCGCCAGTTCGTGACCTTTGCCCGCATCGGCAAGTTCGAAGGCGAGGAGGGCAACGAGGCCGACCTCAACCCGGCGCGCAGCAAGGGCGCGAAGTCGACCAATGCGAAGAAGGAGAAAGCGAAGAACCTGATCACGCCCGAGATGGCGGCTGCCTTGCGCGCCGACATGCACGACGGGCTGTTCGGCCATCAGGAGACCTGGCTCTCGACCACGCATCTGCGCACGCGGATGATCGTCAAGAGCCGCCAGATCGGCGCGACCTGGTACTTCGCGCGCGAGCGGCTGCTGGTGGCGCTCGAGACCGGCAAGAACCAGATCTTCCTCTCGGCCTCGCGCGCCCAGGCCAACATCTTCCGCGCCTATATCGTGCAATGGGTGCAGAAAGTCTGCGGGGTCACGCTCAAGGGCGATCCCATCGCGATCCAGCGCGGCGAGGATGAAGACGGCACTCTGCTCGATCCGGTCGAGCTCTACTTCCTGGGCACCAACTACCGCACCGCGCAGGGCTATCACGGCGACGTGGTGATCGACGAGTGTTTCTGGATCTACGGGTTCGAGGAGCTGTTCAAGGTCGCCGCCGCGATGGCGACGCACAAGCAGTTCACCCGCACCCTGTTCTCGACGCCCAGCACGCTGGCGCACGAGGCCTATCCGATGTGGTCGGGCGACCGCTTCAACCGCCGCCGGGCCAGGGCCGACAAAGTGCGGATCGATACCGGTCATGCCGCGCTCAAGGACGGGGCCACCGGGCCCGACGGCATCTGGCGCCAGATCGTCACTGTGTTCGATGCGATCGCCAGGGGCTTCGACCTGGTCGACGTCGAGGAGCTGCAGCGCGAATATGCGGTGGACGAGTTCGACAACCTGTTCCGCTGCCTGTTCCTCGACGACAGCCAGTCGATGTTCCCCTTCGAGATCATGCGCCGCTGCATGGTCGACAGCTGGGACGTCTGGAGCGACTTCAAGCCCTATGCCGCGCGGCCCTATGCGGGCGAAGTCTGGCTGGGCTATGATCCCAATGCCTCGGAGAACGGCACCGGCGACGATGCCGCGCTCGTCGCCATCGCCGCGCCGGCAAAGCTGGGCGGCAAGTTCCGCATCCTGGAAAAGAAGCGCCTCAAGGGCCTGCAGTTCGACCAGCAGGCCGCCGCGGTGCGCGAGATGGCCGGGCGCTATCCGGTCACGCGCATTGCGATCGACGTGACGGGCGCGGGCAAGGCGGTGCACCAGCTCGTCGCCAAGTGGTTCCCGCGCGTTACCGGCATTACCTATTCGCCGCTGACCAAGAGCCAGATGGTCCTGAAAGCCAAGAACGTGATCAGCGCCGGCCGCCTCGAGTTCGACGCGGGCTGGGCCGACATGATGGCCGCCTTCATGGCGATCCGCCCCGAGATCACCCGGCACGGCATCACTTATGTCGCGGGCCGCGCCGGGGGCGTGGGCCATGCCGATCTCGCCTGGGCGACGATGCACGCCCTCTACTTCGAGCCGCTCGACGTGAGCGAGAGCGGCCGCACGTCTACCCTGGAGATCTTCGATGCCTGATGCCCCCGCCGCGCCCACTCCGGTGGAGGGCGAAGTGCTGCCCGCCCCGGCAGGTTCCATCGCCTTTGCCTTCGGCGACGCGGAAGGCGTGCTCGACCGGCGCGACTTGTTCGACATGTTCGAAGTGGCGCACAACGGCCGCTGGTACGAGCCGCCGATCGCCCAGGCGGGCCTGGGGCGCTGCTACCGCATGGCCGCGCATCACCAGTCGGCGATCCTCCTGAAGCGCAACCTGCTGGTATCGAGCTTCGTGCCCAGCCGCTGGCTCTCCAAGGGCGACTTCGCGCGCTGGGCGCTCGACTGGCTGATCTTCGGCAATGCCTATCTCGAGGCGGTGCCCAACCTCGCCGGCCGCCCGGCGGCGCTGCGCCCGTCGCCCGCGGCCTTCACGCGCGTGGGCCTCAAGCCCGGCCAGGTCTTCTATGTGCCGCGCCTGGGGCTGCGCGATGCGGTCGAGTTCCCCGTGGGCTCGGTGCACCACCTGCTCGAGCCCGATCCCATGCAGGAAATCTACGGCATGCCCGAATATCTCTCGGCGCTGCAGTCGGGCCTGCTCAACGAGAGCGCCACGCTGTTCCGCCGCAAGTACTACCTCAACGGCAGCCATGCCGGGTACATCCTCTACATCAGCGAGGACGAGTTCTCCGAAGCCGATCTCCAGGCGCTGCGCGAAGCGATGCGCCAGAGCAAGGGGCCGGGCAACTTCCGCAACTTCCTGCTGCACATCCCCAAGGGCAAGCCCGAGGGCGTGAAGATCATGCCGATCGGCGAAGTGGGCGCCAAGGACGCTTTCCTCGACATCAAGGACATGACCGCGCAGGACATGCTCGCCGCCCACCGCGTGCCGCCCCAGCTCCTGGGCATCGTGCCGAAGAACACCGGGGGCTTCGGCAATGTCGTCGATGCCGCGCGCACGTTCTACCAGCTCGAGATCGTCCCGATCCAGCAGCGCATGCTCGAAGTGAACGACTGGCTGGGCCTCAATGCCCTCGCCTTCCAGGTCCCCGACGTCGCCCGGATCGCCGCGCAACCGGCCTGAACCGAACACCCGCACCCAGGCCGTGCGCCGGGGGAGGCGGGGGAAGGGGCGCGGCAACGCCCAATCCGACGACCACAGATCGTCATGTCCCGAACGGGCCCTGCCCGGACCATCCCGCCTGCCGACTCGGCGCGGGAACATATATGGAACAAGACCGATGCTGTCGACTCAAGCCCCTCTCGAAGCCGGCCCGCTCGAACTGATCGACCCGATCCGCCCGCCGGCGCCCTATATCGGCGGCAAGAAGATGCTGGCGAAACGTCTGGTGGAACGGATCACTGCCGTGCCGCACACCGTCTATGCCGAGCCGTTCGTGGGCATGGGCGGCGTCTTCTTCCGCCGCGACCAGCGCCCCAAATGCGAAGTGATCAACGACTGGAGCGAAGACGTCGCCACCTTCTTCCGCGTGGTCCAGCGCCACTATGTGGCGTTCATGGACATGCTGCGCTGGCAGATCACCAGCCGCGCCGGCTTCGAGCGCCTGCGCCGCCAGGATCCCGCCACGCTCACCGACCTCGAGCGCGCCGCGCGCTTTCTCTATCTGCAGAAGCTCTCATTCGGCGGCAAAGTGGCGGGCCGCACCTTCGGCATGAGCACCACCGGCGGCGCGCGCTTCGACGTGACGAAGCTGGGGCCGATGATCGAGGCGGTGCATGAACGCCTGGCCGGCGTCGTGATCGAGCGCCTGCCCTGGAGCGATTTCATCGCGCGGTATGACCGGCCGGGGACGCTGTTCTACCTCGACCCGCCCTATTACGGCAGCGAGGGCGACTATGGCCGGGACCTGTTCGGCCGCGACCAGTTCGCGCTCATGGCCGAGCAACTGCGCGGCATTCGCGGGCGGTTCCTGCTGTCGCTCAACGACCATCCCGACGTGCGCCGTATCTTCGCCGGCTTCACGATCGAGGGGGAGCAGGTGCGCTATTCGCTGCCGGGCAACGACGCCTCGAAGCTGGCGCGCGAGTTGATCATTTCGAACTAGCCGGCCGGCGGCCGGGGCGCTGCCTCGGCCCCTGCATCCTCAGCGCAGGCCGTATCCATCGCGGCGGCCGCGATGGACGAAGACCTGCACCTGCACCAGGCCCTGGGCCGCGCGCCGCTTGCGGTAAGCGGCCTGGCGTTCGGCATTGGTCATGTCCATCGCGAGTTGGCTCCGGGGCGTTACTAGTTCGGTCGCCTCATGCCCTCGGCCCCACTGCGGGCGCGCGACGATTGAGCCCCGCACCGCGCCCGGCGCCCCTCGCCAGGACCAAGCCGGGGGCCACCGCCACCACCCCGCGCGCCGCGCTTGCCCCCACGCCCCGCCTGCCCGCTCTTTGTATCGAAATTATGCAGTTGGGCGGGGTTCATTGACCGCTGAGGGTTCGGATTATCGTGGCGGCATCGCCTGATTGGCAGCGACTGTGGCATTGCGCGAGCCTATGCGGTTTTCTTCCTGCTACAGCGCGGCGGGGAATGCCTTTGCTGTAGTGCGCGTGGCACGAATTTTGCGCTTCCCCCCGGGAAGCCTCGGGGCCGCGCAAGCGGTCCCGTCCGCCGGTGCCTTCGGCGGTTGGTTGAGGGTGGGAGTGACCTTTCCGTGGGGGAGTGGATCGTCAGATCCACGCATTGAGGCGCACATGCGCCTCAATTCCTCATTGGATCAGTATGATCCCCCGGTCTCTCGCGTCGTGCCGGATTCGCCCTTCTGGAACAATCGAGAGTTGACCGCTGCGGCGAGCCTCCTGAGCGTTTCGCCCAGCAGGCTGTCGCCGTTCCACGTCGCCGTGTGGCGCTCCTGGGTCGACAGCCCGTTGAGCATCGCTTCGTACGCCTCCGCCTCGTGCCTACGGCGGTCTTCTTCGCAGCCCGGTATCGGCGTCCTACGGAAAAGAGCGTGCATCCAATCCTTCACCGGCTCCGGGACAAGGAGCGCGTAGGCGTTCGGAACCTGCTCGACTTGGGGGCCGCCGGGCTCGGGATCGTCGATCGGTCGCGATCGGCGCATCCAGTACAGGAAACCCTCGCGGCGCAGCCGGCACAGGGCGTCGTGGACGGCGGAGTAGGATCTACCAACGCCCTCCGCGATCGTTGCAATGGCCGGCTCCAGACGGCCGCTCGCGAAGTCCACGGTTTCGTAAAGGAATGCCAGGACTTCGAGGCCAACTTCGCCCAGCTTCCCGTTCCGGACGCCTGGCTTGACCTCGCGCCGCTCCCGGCGGGTACGATATTCGAGCGCCCGCGCCGCTTTCAGGAGCGCGCCGGTCCATCGTTTTCCGCCTCGCGCCGTGCCGTCATGGATCGGCTTCCAGACACGGTTCTCGATCGTGCCTTCGGTGTAGGAGTTGCGCCAGACCTTCTCCCCGCTGCGCGGGCTGTCGCCCCGCTCAAGGAGCATGCGCGTCCGGCGGCTAAGCGTGGCCTTGACTGCGTTAGCGGCGGCCAGGCCGAACGGAACGGCGTTTTGTGGGGTCGCGGCCATCACGCCTGCCCTCCCGCGACCGCCAGGGTCGCCGATCGGGAAGCAAGGCCGTGGGAGCCGGCAGTTCCGCCATGAGCAGATCGGCCCATGTCTGCGCCAGCTCGCGCCGGCGCGGCATGTACATCGCTCGGTTGTAGATCGGCTCCACGCCCTCCTGGGTATGAGCAAGCATCATGTCGATGATGGCTCGATTGCGCTCCCGATCCTCGGCCGCCGCGCGCTCGTTCATGATGGTCGAGAAGGTCGCGCGCCACCCGTGAGGCACATGAATACCTCGAAAGCCCGCGTCCCTGTACAGCCCGCTGATAGTGGAATCGCTGATCGGCTTGTCCTTCCCGCCGATCCCGGTGAACAGCCACTTCGCGCTGGCCGTCACGCTCAGCGCCGCCTTCACCACCGCGACCGCCTCGAGCGACAGCGGGATGACGAACTCCCAGGCAGCGTCCCGCTTCTGCCGGCGCGTGAGCTTCATCTTGGCGGCAGGAATGCGCCAGATAGGCAGTTCGCCGTCGAGATCTTCGAACTCCGACCGTTCGGCGAGTTGCACCACGCCCGGCCGGGCAGCCGTCAAGGCCAGTAGCCGAGATGCAAGCAGAGTGGACCAGTGCGCGTCCGGCATCGCCTCGGTCTTGACCAGGACCGATCGCGCCAGCTCGAGCTTCATCATTGCAGGACGAAGCCTGGTGTCTGTAGGGGCCAACGCCTTGCGGATCGTGCCCGCGGGATCCTGCTCCGCAATGCCGGACGCTATCGCCCAGACGAAGACGTCGGACATGTGGTTCACCACGCGATGGGCCATGTCGTGATGCCCCTTCGCCTCGATCGCGCGAATGACCTCCAACGCCATCGGCGGCGTGATGGCCTTGAGGGGTAGCGATCCTATCTTCGGGAAAACGTGGTTCTCCAGCCGGTCCATCACCTGCTTGCCGTAGCGCGGGGACAGGGTCTTTTCTTTGATCTTGTGCCAGGCGAGGGCCGTCTGCTTGAAGCTGTCCAGTGCCTCGGCGACCAGCGTCGCAGTCCGCTGCCGCTTCTCGATAGCCGGATCGATGCCCTGGTCGAGCAACGCCCGTGCCGCAGCGCGCTTGTTTCGGGCTGAGGTGAGCGATACTTCCGGGTAGGCGCCGAGAGCGAGAAGCTTCTCCTTCCCGGCGAACCGATATTTCAGGCGCCAGAGCTTCGAGCCATTCGGCCGCACCAAAAAGAACAGGCCGTGGGAGTCGGCGAGCTTGTAGTCCTTTTCGCCCAGCTTGGCCGCGGCAGGCAGAGTCGGTCAACGCCA
>JASGGH010000113.1:0-6425 GCA_047605105.1 Novosphingobium sp.
CCTTCGGAAAAGTGCGATACCGCCAGCGTCCAGGCGATGGCGCCGGCAGACACCACCGTGCAGTTCGCCTATCGCGAGTTCGGCGGCGGGTGCCGGGTGCATGGCTATGTGACCACGCAGAATCCCGGTCCGAACAAGGTCGTGTTCGTGCTGATGCTGCCCGACCAGCCCAATTGGCGCTATCTCTACATCGGCGTCGGCGGGGCGGCGGGCGTGCTGCCGACCGTGCCGAGCGAGCTCTATCGCCGCGGCTACATCATCGCCGGCAGCGACGGCGGCACGGGGGCGAAGACCGGGGCCGACTTCTCCTTCAAGAGCGATCCGGGCAAGGCCGCCGACTTCGCCGGGCGCGGGGTCCATGTCAGCGCCCAGGCGACCCAGGCGATCGCCGCGGCCTATTACAAGCGCGCGCCGGCCGGGCGCTACATCACCGGCTGCTCGGGCGGCGGGCAGATGGGGCTGACCAACGCGATGCGCTTCGGCAAGGAGGACTTCGACGGCTTCATCGTCGGCGCCACCCCGCTGCCGGGCTCGACCTTCCATCCCAACATCTACCGGGTGATGCACTACATCCAGAACCATCCCGAAGGCTGGATCTCGCCCGAACTGGCCAAGAAGGCCGACGCCGCGATCATGGCCCGCTACGACGAGAGCGACGGGGCGAAGGACGGGGTCATCGCCGACACCCGCAACATCCGCGATTTCGACGTGTCGATCCTGCGCGATGTCGGCTTCACCCCGGCGCAGATCGCGCTGTTCAACGCGATCAGCCAGCCCGCGCCGATCGCCTTCCCGGGCATGGAGGGCCGGATGCAGCCGGGCTTCCCCTTCGCCGACCTGACGGGCTGGACGCGCTATCCGCTCGGCCGCAGCGCACCGCCCTGGCCGAGCGCCGCCAAGGTCCCGCCGGGCGAGCTCGCCAGGATGGGGGCCTCGTTCTTCCACACCATGGTCGACACCAAGGTCCGCAACCACGAGCCCAACACCTATTACGCCGACATCAAGGACCCGGCGCACCTGGCGCGGCTCGGCATGGCCGAGATGGAGTTCCAGGGCAGCCTCGACACCGCGGCCAAGAGCGGGGCCAAGGTCATCGTCTTCCACGGCGTCAACGACGAGGCGATGAGCTATCTCGAAACGATGGCGTCCTATGCAGACCTCACCACCAAATATCCGAACAGCCGCGATTGGCTGCGTGTCTTCCCGGTCGCCGGCCTGATGCACTGCCGCGGCGGGGTAGGGCCGACCGACGCGCCCGAGAAGCTGCTCGACGCCGTGGCCGACTGGGTAGAGAAGGGCACGCCGGCCGATACCGTGGTCACCTACCGCAGCGCGATGCCGTTCAACTGGATCGAGCAGGGCCGGCTTGAGACCGTCGTCCCCGCCGACAAGGCGCGCGACTGGGAACGCGAATTCCGCCTCTGTGCCGAACCCTCGCGCGTTGTGCTGAAGGCGCCGGGACTCGATCCCAAGAAGGCGGACAACTGGGTCTGCCGGGCGCCGGCCGGCAAGAGTTGAGCCTTCTGCCTCGCCCGTCTTTGCGCTAGTCCCTGCACCGGATCGCAGCGAGGGACGCATTGATGGGGCTGTTGAGGGTGTTGCTGGCCTTGGCGGTCCTGCTCGGTCACACCGGCGGTTTCGGCGGCTATACCGCCGTCGGCGGGCCGCTGGCGGTCCAGTGCTTCTACATCATCTCGGGCTTCTACATGGGGCTGGTCCTGAACGAGCGCTATGACCGGCCGGCGCTGAACCGGACCTTCTATCTCAACCGCGCGATCCGGATCTATTCGCTCTACTTCGTCTTCCTGGCGCTCCACCTGCTGCTGTTCGGGCTGGCCCATTGGCAGGCCGGCAGTTCACCGCTCGATCCCTATTTCGGCGATGCGGTCTCGCCGATGGAGAAGGTTGGGCTGGGGCTCCTCAACGTGACGGTGATCGGCCAGGATATCCCGCTCCTCCTGCGCGCCGAGCACGGTCATCTCGTCTGGTCGGGGCAGTTCGTCGGCACCGGCGCGGACGAGGTATTCCATTTCATGCTGATCCCGGCCGCCTGGTCGCTCAGCCTGGAACTGTGCTTCTACCTGCTCGCGCCGTGGATCGTTCGCCGCCCGAGCCGAGACATCGCCCTGTTGATGATCCTGTCGCTGGCAGCGCGAGTGATCGCGGCCACCCAGGGCTTGGTCGCCGATCCGTTCAGCTACCGCTTCTTCCCCTTCGAGCTGGCGCTGTTCCTGGCGGGCGCGCTGTCCTATCGTGCCTGGGCCGCGCGGCCCGAGCTGTGGCAGCGCCCCGCGGCGCGACTGCTGGCCCTGGCCGTGCCGCTGGCGATCCTCGCCTGGCCGCTCTACGTTGGAGGCTGGCCGAGCGAGCTGTTCTTCACCCCGCCGCGGCTGTTCCTGCTGATCCTGGTTGCCGTGGGCCTGCCCGCGGTCCACGCCTGGACCCGGCACAACCGCACCGATCGCGCGATCGGCGAGACCTCCTATCCGATCTACCTCGGACACCTGCTGGTGCTCGGCGTGCTGAGCGGCTTGCCGGGGCTGGCTGGCAACGAGGCTCTGCTGACGGCGGCGACGATGGCCGCGACTTTCGCCCTGGCCTGGGTGGTGGTGCGCTTCCTGGAGAGCCGCATCGAGGCGCTGCGCCGGCGCCTGGCGCGAGAGGCGGGGGCGGAGGGAAAAATCGGGTGACATCCCGGATCGCTTCGCATAAGGGCGCCGCTTCTCTTCAAGCGCGACCAAAGCGAAAGCGAGTGCATCATGACTATCAAGCTTAACGACATCCGCGACAACAACGGCGCCCGCAAGTCCCGCATGCGCGTGGGCCGGGGCATCGGCTCGGGCAAGGGCAAGACCGCCGGCCGCGGCCAGAAGGGCGCCAAGGCGCGCTCGGGCGTCTCGGTCAACGGTTTCGAGGGCGGCCAGATGCCGCTCCACATGCGAATCCCGAAGCGCGGCTTCAACAACATCTTCGCCAAGGACTATGCCGAGATCAACCTGGGCCTGATCCAGAAGTTCATCGACGCCGGCAAGCTCGACGCCAAGGCGGTCATCGACCATGACGCCCTCAAGGCGATCGGCCTGGCCCGCGGCGGCAAGGACGGCGTCCGCCTGCTTGGCAAGGGTGAATTCTCGGCCAAGGTCAGCTTCAAGGTCGCCGGCGTGTCGAAGGGCGCGCGCGAGGCGGTCGAGAAGGCCGGCGGTTCGGTCGAGTTGCCCGCCGCTCAGCCCAGCGAGCACGAGAAGAAGACCGCTCGCCGCGAAGCCAACAAGGCTGCCGCCAAGGCGAAGTGAGGTAATAGCGCATCCCCGTCGGCCTTTTTGCTAGGCGGGCGGGGATCGTCGCTTCCGGGGATTCGACATCGCCGCGTCGTCCCCTATATGAGCAGTCGAAAATCCGGGGGCGGGGTCGCCTGCGGCTAGAGTCTGCAAGCAAGGCACATATTTCCGATGGCATCACGCGCCGACAACATCGCCAGCAACATGAGCTTCGCCAACTTCTCGAAGGCGACCGAGCTCAAGAAGCGCATCTGGTTCACGATCGGCGCGCTGATCGTCTTCCGCTTCCTGTCCTTCGTGCCGCTGCCGGGCATCAACCCGCTGATGCTCAAGAAGTTCATGGACGCGAGCCAGGGCGGCATCCTCGACTTCTTCAACATGTTCTCGGGCGGCGCGCTGTCGCGCTATTCGCTGATCACGCTCGGCGTCATGCCCTACATCACGGCCTCGATCGTGGTGCAGTTGGCCGCCTCGCTCCACCCGGCGCTCGCGGCGCTGAAGAAGGAGGGCGAGAGCGGGCGCAAGAAGCTCAACCAGTACACCCGCTACGGCGCGGTCGGACTGACGATCGTCCAGGGCTATTTCGTGGCCCAGAACGCGGTGGCGCAGGACTTCGCCGTACTCACCGGACCGCTGTTCTTCGCCGGGATCATCATCTCGCTGGTCGGCGGCACGATGTTCCTGCTGTGGCTCGGCGAGCAGATCACCAGCCGCGGGATCGGCAACGGCACCTCGCTGATCATCATGGCCGGCATCGTCGCCGAAATGCCGCGCTTCGTGAGCAACCTTTTCGAAGGCGGCCGGTCGGGCTCGATCGGGGCCTTCACCATCGTCGCCCTGGTCCTGATGGTCGTGGCGATGATCCTGTTCATCTGCTTCATGGAACGCGGCACGCGGCGCCTGCTGATCCAGTACCCCAAGCGTGCCAGCGCCAAGGGCATGATGCAGGCTGACCGCAGCCATCTGCCGCTCAAGCTCAACACCGCGGGCGTCATCCCGCCGATCTTCGCCAGCTCGCTGCTGCTGCTGCCGCTGACGATCACCCAGTTCGCAGGCAAGAACGTCTCGACCGAGAGCCTGTCGGGCAAGATCATCATCGCGCTGAACCAGTACCTGGGCCACGGCAAGCCGCTCTACATGGCGCTCTACGCGGCCGGGATCATCTTCTTCAGCTTCTTCTACACCGCGGTCGTCTTCAATCCGGAGGAGACCTCGGACAACCTGAAGCGCAACGGCGGGTTCATCCCGGGCATCCGTCCGGGCAAGAGCACCGCGACCTATCTCGACTATGTGCTGACGCGCATCACCGTGATCGGTGCCGCCTATCTCACCGTCGTCTGCGTCGTTCCGGAATGGGTGATCGCGCAGACCGGAATCCAGGCGATGTTCCTGGGCGGCACTTCGCTGTTGATCGTGGTCAACGTCACGGTCGATACGATCACGCAGATCCAGTCGCACCTGCTGGCGCACCAGTATGGGGATCTGATCAAGAAGGCCAAATTGAAGGGCCGGCTCCGCTAAGCCGGTCATGCGTTCGAAGGGGTATTTGCCGTGAACATCATCCTGCTGGGACCGCCGGGGGCGGGCAAGGGCACCCAGGCTCAGCGGCTCGTCGAGCGCCACGGCATGCGTCAGCTTTCGACCGGCGACATGCTGCGCGCCGCGGTCAAGGCCGGCACGCCGGTCGGGCTTCAGGCCAAGGCCGTGATGGAGCGCGGCGAACTGGTCTCGGACGAGATCGTCTCCGCGCTGATCGGCGAGGAGCTCGATGCAATGGGGCAGGGCACCGGCGCGATCTTCGACGGTTACCCGCGCACCGAGGCCCAGGCGGCATCGCTCGACGGCATCCTTGAGGCGCGCGGCCGCAAGCTCGATCATGTGATCGAACTTGCGGTGGACGAAGACGCCCTGGTCGAGCGGATCACCGGCCGCTACACCTGCGCCGCCTGCGGCAAGGGCTATCACGACAAGTTCGAACAGCCCAAGCAGGCCGGCACCTGCGACAAGTGCGGCGGCCACGAGTTCAAGCGCCGCCCCGACGACAACGAGGAAACGGTGCGGACCCGCATGGCCGAATACCGCGCCAAGACCGCGCCGATCCTGCCGATCTACGAGACGCGCGGGATCGTCGCGCGGGTGGACGGGATGGCCGAGATGGATGCCGTGACGGACGCCATCGAGGCGATCATCGCCGGTCAAGCGATACCGCGCTGACCGCCGCCGTTTGACCGACGCCGCACGGTCCGCTAAAAAGGGTTAATTCGGAACAAGGGGGCGCCGGGGGTTTCATCGGCGCTCTGTTCCGCGCGTGTGATCGCCAACGTTGACAGTCCGGACGAATCGCCGTAAGCGCGCCCTTCGCTCGACAAGACGGGTCAGTCCGGAAGGCGTTGCTCACGCGCGTCCCAGCCGGGCTTTTTGCCGTTTTATCAGTGTCAACGCGTTGAGATGGAAGCCCGTCGCCCCTCTTGGGAGCGATCCTTCCGTGGAGCAGGAGAATTTTGTGGCTCGTATTGCTGGGGTTAATATCCCGACTAATAAGCGCGTGATCGTCGCGCTGACCTACATTCACGGTATCGGCGCCCACAAGGCGAAGCAGATCGCCGACAAGCTGGGCATCGATCACGCCCGCCGCGTTCAGGACCTGACCGACCAGGAAGTCCTGCACATCCGTGAGACCATCGACGCCGAGCATACGGTGGAAGGCGATCTCCGCCGCGAGACCGCGATGAACATCAAGCGCCTGATGGACCTCGCCTGCTATCGCGGCCTGCGCCACCGCAAGGGCTTGCCCGTCCGCGGCCAGCGCACGCACACCAACGCCCGCACCCGCAAGGGCAAGGCCAAGCCGATCGCCGGCAAGAAGAAGTAAGCCGCTGCCGGAGGCCGATGCGCCTCCGATCCGGTTTCCCTTCCAGTTTATCGATAGGACAGTCACATGGCACGCGAACCACAGCGCATCAAGCGCCGCGAGCGGAAGAACATCACGAGCGGCGTCGCCCACGTGAATGCGAGCTTCAACAATACGATGATCACCATCACCGACGCCCAGGGCAATGCGATCTCCTGGTCCTCGGCCGGCATGATGGGCTTCAAGGGCAGCCGCAAGTCGACGCCCTATGCCGCCCAGGTCGCCGCCGACGACGC
>JASGGH010000114.1:0-6386 GCA_047605105.1 Novosphingobium sp.
TCACGCCCTACGAATACATCTGCAAGTGCTGGACAAAACAGCCTGAGCGCTTCACATCAAACCCGCACCATCAAACTCCGGGACCAAACATCTAGGAGTTGTTTCGCGTCCGCCGCACGCAGCGCAGGGTGCTTTCGGCCCCGTCGCTTTCCAGCTTGCGCAGGAAGTTATCGCTGATCCGGCTGAACTTCTGGCCGCGCTTGGGCCCGCTGGTCATGGTCAGGACATCGCCGATCAGCAGGTAGGACCCGCCGCCCGCGCTGGTCATGTAGCTCGAGCCGTTGGTGATCGTGAAGCTTTCCTCGGGGACGATGAACCCGGCCAGGGTGGTCGCGTCGCCGGGCAGCTCGCAATAGTAGTCGCCGCGGTGGATCGTATCGAGCGCGCCCGCGGGCTGGTTGGCCAGGGCAGGGCCGGCGCAGGCCAATCCGATCAAGGCGAGGGCACGTTTCATCGCCCGCCCCGCTACCACTCCGCCGCGGTGATTGCCAGACCGGCCGATTGCCAGATGAGGATGGCCGCGCTAAGGGCGCGCCTGCTCTTTCCCAATCAAGGTCATCGGCGATGAAGATCAGCGGCGTGGACATCCGTCCCGGCAACATTCTCGAATATGAAAAAGGCATCTGGAAGGTCGCCAAGACCCAGCACACCCAGCCTGGCAAGGGCGGCGCCTTCATGCAGGTCGAGATGAAGAACCTGATCGACGGCCGCAAGACCAACGTCCGCTTCCGCAGCGCCGACACGGTCGAGCGCGTCCGGCTCGACACCAAGGACTTCCAGTACCTCTACACCGACGGTGACCAGTTGGTGTTCATGGATAAGGACACCTTCGACCAGATCCAGCTCCCTGCCGACCTGCTCGGCGGCGCCGAGGCTTTCCTCCAGGACGGCATGGAAGTGCTGCTGGAAATGTGGGAAGAGCGCCCGATCTCGGTCCAACTGCCCGAACAGGTCGAAGCCACGATCGTCGAGGCCGACGCCGTGGTGAAGGGGCAGACCGCTTCGTCCAGCTACAAGCCGGCCGTGCTCGATAACGGCGTGCGCGTCATGGTCCCGCCGCACATCGAAAGCGGTACGCGGATCGTGGTCGACGTCTACGAGCGGACCTACGTGGGTAAGGCGAACTGAGTTGAAAACAGGGGAGCTTACCGGCTCCCCCAACCCGTTCCTCCCGAGCGAAGTCGAGGGACCAGTTCGAGCGAAGCGAGAATTTGCGCGCTCGGAGCCTTGCTGACGCTCGGCACGGTCCTCGACTTCGCTCGGGAGGAACGGATCTAGGGTTGGTAGTATGGCCATATCTGGTTTGATCCGCGTCATGGAGCGCGCCGCCCGCAAGGCGGGGCAGCGCCTGCGCCGCGACTTCGGTGAGATCGAGCACCTCCAGGTCAGCCGCAAGGGACCCTCGGACTTCGTGTCCAAGGCCGACCGCGCGGCCGAGCGGACGCTCTACGACGAACTGCTCGCGGCGCGGCCCGACTGGGGCTTCGAGCTCGAGGAAGGTGGCACGATCGAAGGTGCCGAGGGCAAGCCGCGGTGGATCGTCGATCCGCTCGACGGCACGACCAACTTCCTCCACGGCATTCCGCACTTCGCGATCTCGATCGCGGTGCAGGAACCCAAGCTCGACGGCTCGGGCTGGGGTGACGTGATCGCCGGGCTGGTCTATCAGCCGGTTACCGACGAATCCTACTGGGCCGAGAAGGCCCGCGGCGCCTGGCTGCAGGACCGCCGCCTGCGCGTCTCCGCGCGGCGCCATCTCGACGAGAGCCTGATCGCCACCGGCATTCCCTTCAACGGTGTCGGCAATACCGGCGAGTGGGCACGGATCTACAATGCGATCGGCCCGGAAGTCGCGGGCATCCGCCGCTTCGGTGCGGCCTCGCTCGATCTCGCCTGGGTCGCCTCAGGCCGTTACGAGGGCTTCTGGGAAAGCGGGCTCAAGCCGTGGGACACCGCCGCGGGCTGTCTGCTGGTGCGCGAGGCCGGCGGTTTCGTCACCGACTGGCGCGGCCGTTCGCAGCCGATCTGCGACGCCGAAGTCCTCGCCGGCAACGACGCGGTTCACTCGCGCATGCACAAGCTGATTGCGGTGGCGCTCAAGTAACTCTAAGCCCCGCTCTCGCGCAGGGCCCCTGTGGCGGAATGGTAGACGCGACCGACTCAAAATCGGTTGTCGCAAGACGTGCCCGTTCGAGTCGGGCCAGGGGCACCAGGCGTGGGATCAAGCCGTTCACGTCGGAACGCTTTCCGGTTTCTTCCGTTTCTTCGCGGGAGCAGCAATTAAGAGCGCCCCGATGAGTGGCGAACGCATTACGACTCACGAGGTCCCCGGACACACCACGGTGATCTACGAGGGGCCGCCGCGGAGCAGCGGCCTTGCCGGCTGGTTCTTCGGACTGGTCGCGCTGATCGCGATTCTGGCGGCGGTCTATCTGCTCGCGGTCCGCGATACCGGCCCGAGCGCCAAGAACAATGCCATCGCCGAGGCCGCCAACAAGGTCGACACGGCAGCCGAGCAGATCGGGGATGCTGCGCAGGATGCGGCGAAGAACGTCAAGCCGGCGAACTAGCCGTCAACCAGCCTCAGGTCGTCATCCTGAAACCCGTTCGGCGTGACGGCGTCCGTTGTAAGTGTTGGCGACACTTACCCGTCTTAGCTGCCCGGTTTCACGGGGTTTGTTCATGATCGGCCCGCTCGGGCACTGTCAGATTTACCGACATTTCATACCTTTCGGTTAGCTTCCCCGCGGGTTCCGTTCCGGGCCCGGAGGTGCTGCGAGAGCCATGATCCGGCTGTTCAAACATTACATTCCCCATGCTGTCATCCTGATGGGGCTGTTCGACGTCGGCCTGTTGCTGCTGGCGGGCGAGATCGCTTTTCGCCTGCGCGCCGAGCAGATCGGGATCGACGCGGGGCACTTCGCCGATCGGTTCTGGCCGCTCGCCGGCACTGCGGTGGTCATGCTGACGGCGATGATCGCGGTCGGTGTCTACGGCGCGGAATCGCTGCGCTCGATCCGTTTTGCCACGGCGCGGTTGCTGGTGGCGATCTCGCTCGGGATCATCGCGCTCGCTTTCGTCGATTTCGTGATCGGCGGGCAGACCTTCTGGCGCTCGACCCTGGCCTATGCGATGGGGCTGTCGATCCTGGTCCTGGTGCTGAACCGGGTCCTGCTCGGCGGCATCCTCGGCGCTTCGGCCTTCCGCAGGCGGGTGCTGGTGCTGGGCGCCGGCGCCCGGGCTGATCGGCTGCGCCAGCTCGGCGACCGACCCGAGAGCGGCTTCGTCATCGTCGGCTATGTCGGCATGACCGAGAGCCAGAAGGTGGTTGAGGAAGCGATCCAGCGCGAAGCGATCCACAATCTGACTCGCTTCGTCGAGAACCTCGGCGTCAGCGAAGTGGTGCTGGCGCTGGAGGAACGGCGCAATTCGCTGCCCTTGAGCGACCTGCTGCGGATCAAGACCGCGGGCGTCCACGTCAACGACTTCTCAAGCTTCGTCGAGCGCGAGACGGGGCGGGTCGATCTCGACACCGTCAATCCGTCCTGGCTGATCTTCTCCGACGGCTTTTCCTCGCTGCGGGTGGTGTCCGCCGCCTCGAAGCGCGTATTCGACGTCACCGCCAGCGCCCTGCTGCTGATCCTGACCGCGCCGGTCATCCTGCTCTTCGCGCTGCTGGTGAAGCTCGACAGCCGGGGCCCGGCCTTCTTCCGCCAGAGCCGCGTCGGCCTCTACGGGCAGAATTTCGACGTCATCAAGCTGCGCTCGATGCGCACCGACGCCGAGGCCGCCGGCGCCCAATGGGCGACCAAGGACGACCCGCGGGTGACCCGCGTCGGCCGCTTCATCCGCAAGGTCCGGATCGACGAGTTGCCCCAGGCCTGGTCGGTGCTGAAGGGCGAGATGTCCTTCGTCGGCCCGCGCCCCGAGCGCCCCGAATTCGTCGCCGACCTGGAGGAGAAGCTCCAGTACTATGCCGAGCGGCACATGGTGAAGCCGGGCATCACCGGCTGGGCGCAGATCAACTATCCTTACGGCGCCTCGATCGAGGATTCGCGGCACAAGCTGGAATACGATCTCTACTACGCCAAGAATTACACGCCGTTCCTCGATCTGCTGATCCTGCTGCAGACGCTGCGCGTGGTGCTCTGGCACGAGGGGGCCCGGTGAACGGCCTTGCGTCCTCTTCGGTCTGGGAAATCGTCGCTGCCGCAACCCATCTTGCAGCGGCGGGCGGAGCCCTGCTGGCGGCGGCCTGGCTGCTGTCGCGCCGGGCGTGGATCGGCACCGTGGCGAGCGCGCTCGTCGGTTCGATCATGGCGACTGCGCTCTGGGCACTGCTGGTCGCCGCGACCGGCAGCCAGAGCACGGCGAGCGGGATCGCCGAGGCGGTTCGCAATCTCGTCATGCTCGTCGTGGTCTACCGCCTGTTCGCCGGCGATGGCCGCCATGCGAGCCTGCGCCCCGTGCGCCCGGTGGTCTTTTCGCTCGCGCTCGTCGAACTGCTGCTTTGCGCGCTGCTGACGGTCGAGAATGGAAGCTGGAACGGTGCGGTCTCGGCTGCGATGTTCCAGGTGGACGTGATGTTCCGCCTGCTGGCGACGATCGGCGGACTGGTGCTGGTCCAGAATCTCTATGTCGGAGCATCTCCGCAGGCGCGGCAGACCCTGCGTTGGCCGGCGATGGGCTTCGGCGCGTTGTGGCTGTTCGATTTCCAGCTCTATACGGTTGCCTACCTGCTCAAGCGCTGGCCGGAAGAATTGGCCTCGCTGCAAGGCCTTGCCGCCCTCGCCACTGCCGGGCTGATCGCGCTCGGCGCCTCGCGCAAGCGGGCAGAGCTCAGGCTTCAACCTTCGCGGGCCGTGGCCTTCCAGTCGATCTCGCTCCTGGCGGTGGGCTTCTACCTGCTGGCCATGACCGCGGTGGGCCAGTGGCTCACCCAGGTCGGCGGCGACTTCGCCCGGGTACTGCAGTTCATCGTGGTCGTCGTCGTCGCGGTCGTGGCGGTGCTGATCGTGCCTTCGGCGCGGCTGCGCGGGTGGCTGCGGGTGACCCTGGTCAAGCACCTGTTCCGCCATCGCTACGACTACCGCCAGGAATGGCTGCGCTTCACCCGTACCGTCGGGCGCGGCGACGGCAGCGCGCCGCTCGAGGAACGCGTGATCCAGGCCGTGGCCGACATCACCGACAGCCCCGCCGGCCTGCTGCTGACCCGCGATGACGAAGGCTTGCTGGTCCTGGCCGCGCGCTGGCACTGGCCCACCGCCGAAGTGCCCGGCGTCTGCCTCGATGCCGCGGTGATCCGGTCGCTCGAGGCTTCGGGCGCGATCGTCGATCTGGAGGGGCTGCGCCGCGGCTATGACCCCAAGGGCACCGCCGCGGTGATCCCCGAATGGCTGCTTGCCGAGACCCGGGCCTGGGCGATCGTGCCGCTGCTCCACTTCGACCGCCTGGTCGGGGCGGTGGTCGTCGCCCGTCCGCCCCATGCCCGCCGGCTCGACTGGGAGGACTTCGACCTGCTGCGCGTCGTCGGCCACCAGCTCGCCAGCTATCTCGCCGAGCATGCCGGGCAGGAGGCGCTCGCCGAGGCCGGCCGCTTCGACGACTTCCACCGCCGCATCGCTTTCGTCATGCACGACATCAAGAACCTGGCGAGCCAATTGAGCCTGCTCGCCCGCAATGCCGAGCGCCATGCCGACAATCCCGAGTTCCGTGCCGACATGCTGGTCACGCTGCGCAGCTCCTCGGAAAAGCTCCAGACCCTGCTCAGCCGCCTGGGCCGGTACAACGCCACGGCAGTCGAGCAGCTCGGCGAGGTCGAACTCGGCGAAGTCGGCCGCCGCGTCGCCGCGCAGTTCGTGCCGTCGCATTCGGTCGTGGTCTTCGACGGCGACGAGCTGCGCGTCCGGGCCAATGCGGAATCGCTCGAACAGGTGCTGGTCCATCTGGTCCAGAACGCGGTCGATGCCAGCGAGTCCGGGGCGCAGATCTTCATCCGCCTGTCGGGCGATGCCTTCCACGGCATGATTGAGGTGGTCGATTCCGGCCACGGGATGTCGCCCGACTTCGTGCGCAACCGCCTGTTCAAGCCCTTCGTCTCCTCCAAGCCCGGCGGCTTCGGCATCGGCGCCTACGAGGCGCGTGAACTGGTCCGGGCGATGAAGGGCCGCCTCGACGTCGAGAGCCATGAGGGCATCGGCACCCGCTTTACGATCCGCCTGCCGCTGGTCGGCACGGCGGACCTGATCGACACCTTCGAAGAACGAGTAGCCTCATGAGCGACAAGACCATCCTGTCGAAGCTGCTGCCAAAGCTGCTGCCAAAGCTGCTCATCGTCGAGGACGATCCCGGCCTCCAGGCGCAGCTCAAATGGGCCTATGAGGACT
>JASGGH010000115.1:0-6292 GCA_047605105.1 Novosphingobium sp.
GCTTCATCATCACCGGCAATCCGGACCTGAAGCCGGAGACGAGCACGGCCTATGAGGTGGGTGCGGCCTATTATGGCCGGAACTGGCATATCGGCGCGACGCTGTTCCAGACCGATCTCAAGGGCCTTGTCCAGACGATCTGCGTCGAGAATTGCGGCATCCGCGGCCGTGAGCGGCGCGCCTACGTGAACGTCGACAAGGCGCGCCTGCGCGGTGTCGAACTCAATGTCGAGGTGATGCCGGTCGAGCGCCTCTCGCTTTCGGCGAGCTATACCTATGTCGACCCGCAGGATCTCTCGAACGATCGCGAACTGGCGGAACGCCCCAATCACAGCATCAAATGGTCGGCCCGCTGGGAGCCCATCGATGGCAGCACCATCAACGTGCGGGGCCGCTATATCGGCAAGCAAACACTGTATCAGAACAATGTACCGGTGCGGCTCGACGGTTACGATCTGTGGTCGCTCGACCTCAGCCATGCCGTCAATGAGCGGCTCACGCTGAAGGCCGGCGTGGACAACATCTTCAACAAGCGCCTCGCGGAGGACTCGGCGCTCTATAGCTATGCCGAGCCCGGGCGCATCTTCTTCGTCGGGTTGGGCGCGGCCTTCTGATCCATGCGCTATTGGCTGGCCCTTCTGTTCTGCCTGCTGACACTGCACGATCCCGTGCGTGCCGCCGAGCCGGTGGTCGTTCGCATCGTCAGCACCGATTTCGTGCTGCCGGCGAAGTTTGAGCGCCTCGCCGAGTGGGCCGAGGCGGAAGGGTATCGGATCGAGTGGCGCTATGCCGACACGCTCAAGGATGCGAATGTCGCGGACGGCGCGGTGCTTCTCCTCCTCGACGGGCCGCGTCCCGGCGACCGGGCGGCGGTAGAAAAGGCGGTCGGCCCGCTGGACCGGCTTGCCGTGCCGTGGCTCCAGATCGGCGGCGGACCGCCGGCCTTCGGCAATCTGGCGCCCGTCGCGGCCCGACGTCTCATGGCCTACTATGCAGCCGGGGGAGAGGCGAACCTCCGCGCTTTCGTGAAAGCCGTGCCGGTGGCGCTGGCGGGGGGCGATCTTGCGGCGCTTCCAGCGCCCCGCGCCCTGCCAGCGACCGGCCTCTACCATCCCGCCGCCCCCGCCCCGTTCGTAACGCCGGAGGCGTTCCGCGAATGGGCAGCTGCGCGCGGCACGCGGCCGATCGTCGCCATCGCCATTTCCGACGGCCAGATCCGCGACATGCAGACCGCCGCGATCGACGCGCTGGGCAAGGGCATCGAGGCGCGCGGGCTGACGCCGGCCTTCTTCTGGTATGACGAGCGCGATCCCCAAGCGCTGACCAAGGTCATCAAGCCGCTCGACGCTCAGGCCTTCGTCAGTTTCACCCATATGCAGAACGGCGAAGCGCGCGCGGCGGAATTGCGCGCGCTCGACATTCCGGCCCTGCAAGCGGTCGCCGACCGCTCCGGCACGCCGGACCAATGGCGCGCGGCAACCAGCGGCATCGGCAGCACCGCCGCCACGGTCATGCTTGCCGTGCCCGAAAGCTGGGGCGTGTCCGATCCCATCGTCGTGGCGGCGGTGGAAAAGGGCGAGACGGTGCCGATCCCCGAACAGGTCGACCTGCTCGCCGCCAAGCTGGCGCGGCTCGTGGCGCTGCGATCGAAGCCAGCGCATGACAAGCATGTCGCGCTGTTCTTCTGGAACTATCCGGTGGGCGAAAAGAACCTCGCCGCGTCCAACCTCAATCTCCCGCAGAGCCTGGCTCGCTTGACCCACGACATGGCGGCGGCGGGCTATGACGTTTCGGAAAAGGACGAACAGGCGATCATCGCCGCCGGGCAGGCGATGCTCGCTGGCTATTATCGTCCCGAAACCCTGGACGATCTCTCCGCGCGCGGGATGACCGCACGCCTGCCACTTACCGAATACAAAGCCTGGTTTGCGACCCTCCCATCCACGCTCCGGCAGCAGATCACGCGGCGCTGGGGCACACCGGAGAAAATCCCGTCCCTGCGCGGCAACACGATCCTGATCCCGCGCCTGGCGCTGGGCAAGCTCCTCATCCTCCCCCAGCCGCTGCGCGGCGATGGCAGCGCCGAAGGCTATCACGACGAGACGGTGCCGCCCGACCATCGCTATCTCGCGACCTACCTGTGGGTGCGGACTCGCGGACAGGCTGACGCGATCGTCCATTTCGGCACGCACGGCACGCAGGAATGGACGCCCGGCAAGGATCGCGGCCTGTGGGCGAACGACTATCCTTTCCTGCTCGTCGGCGACGTCCCGGTCTTCTATCCCTATATCCAGGACAATGTCGGGGAAGCCCTGCAGGCGCGGCGGCGCGGCCGCGCGGTCACCGTCAGCCACCAGACTCCGAGCTTCGCGCCTTCGGGCCTCTACGACGAACTTCGCGACATTCATGTACTGATCCACCAGTACGACCAGCTCGACGATGGGCCGACGCGTGACCGCGTCGCCGGCCAGATCCGCGCGCAAGCCCATGCCGCACATGTCGGCGATGACATGGGCTGGGATCAGGCTGCCATAGCCCGTGATCCCGAGGGCTATGTTTCCGCTCTGCAGGACCATCTGTTCGAGATCGCCCGCACGTCCATCCCGATGGGGCTGCATGTGTTCGGCGCGCCCGCGTCGGAAGATCGGCGCCTGATGACCGTGATGCAGCAACTGGGGCCGGACTATCTCAAGGCGCTCTCGCTGGACCCGGCGACCACCTTCGCCGGTGACTTCACGGCGATCGCCGACAGCCTCCCCTATCGGACGCTGCGCCGTTACCTGCGCGACGGCGAGGACATCGCCACCATCGCCGATCCCGCCCTGCGCGCCCAGATGGAGCGCGCGGCAGCCTATGATCGCAACCTCGCCGAGCCGGGCGAGACGCAAGCTCTGCTGACGGGACTGGCGGGCCGGTTCGTCAGGCCCGGCCCGGGCGGCGATCCCGTGCGCAATCCCGACGTGCCGAGCGGCCGCAACCTCTTTGCCTTCGAGGCCGACAAAGTGCCGTCGCAGGCCGCCTATGCGGAAGGCGGCAAGGCCATGGACCGTCTGATCGCAGCCTACCAGGCGAAGCACGGCGGCGCGGCTCCAAAGCGGATCGCGGTCACCATGTTCTCCGGCGAGACGATACGCACGCTCGGCATCGGCGAAGGACAGATCCTCCATGCGCTCGGCCTGCGCCCGGTCTGGGGGCGCGGCGGCCGCGTCGAGCGGCTGGAGATCGTGCCGCTCGCCGAACTCGGCCGCCCGCGCATCGACGTGGTGGTGCAGCCCACCAGCGTCTATCGCGACCAGTTCGACGGCTTCATGCGGCTCCTGGCCGATGGGATCGACCGGATCGCGGCGCTCGACGAACCCTCCGGGCTGGCCGCCTATGCGCGCGCGCTGGAAAAGCAGCTCATCGGTCGCGGCATCGCGCCGGAGCGTGCCCGCGACCTGTCGCGGCTGCGCATCTTCACCAATGCGCCGGGCGATTACGGGACCGGCCTCCCCGAGCGGACCGCCAAGGGCGGGAATGGCGGACCCGGCGACTGGAAGAGCGAGGCGGATCTCGCCGCCCCTTTCGTGGAGCGGATGCGCTTTGCCTATGGCGCGCGCGACTGGGGACTGTCCCTGGACGGCGTGAACCTGTTCGCCGAGCAGCTCAAGGGCGTGGACGCGGCGGTGGTGGGCCGCTCGTCCAACCTCCATGGCCTCGTCTCGACCGATCACCCCTTCGAGCACCTGGGCGGGCTGTCGCTGGCGATCCGCTCCCTAACCGGCAAGGCCCCGGACCTGTTCGTCATCGACATGCGCGGGACCGACACCCGCGTCACGACGGCGGGCGCGTTCCTCTCGACCGAATTGCGGGCGCGCTACCTCAACCCGCACTGGATCGGCGCGATGAAGGAGGAAGGCTATGCCGGCGCCAACGAGATGCTGGGCATCGTCAACAACCTCTGGGGCTGGCAGGTCACGGACCCTGCCAGCGTCCGCGCCGATCAGTGGCAGGCGATGCACGACATCTATGTGCGCGACGCCCGCAATCTCGATCTCAACCGCTTCTTCGAGAAGGTTCATCCGAGCGCCCAGCTGCAGATCGTGAACCGGATGATCGAGGCGATCCGCCGCGATTACTGGAAGGCGGATGAGGCCACGCGCCGGTCGCTCGAGCAGCGCCGCGACGCGCTCCGGCCCGTTGTCGCGGCGGCCGAGCGCACCACGGCCCGCACGCTCGCCGCCAATGGCTTCGGGCTTGCGCCCGCCCCGCCCAGCGCTGCCAACGCACAAGCGGCGTCCGTCAAGTCGCCGCTGCCACCTCAACCCGCCCGGGAGGTTAAGCCCGCCCCTCCCCCTTCCGCGCCCGCAGGCCGTATCCTGGCGCGCCAGCTTCCCCCGCCTCCCGCAGCCTTGCCGGCGGTGGGCGGTCAGATACCCGCCCTGGGCGCGATCTTCCTGCTGTTCCTTGCCGGTGTGCTGCTCGAAGCGCGCGGGCGCCGTTCCCTGATCCGAGAGAAAGTCCTCCATGCCAGCGCTTGAATCTACATTGTACGACGCATCCCGGCTGTTCCTCGTGCCGGTGATCCTGCTGATTCTCGTTGCCCTCGCCTTCTCGCTGGTCAGCCTGGGCCGCTTTGCGCTCGAGGCCGGCGCGCGCGCCACCGGACGTCCGGGCAAGCCTTTGACCGCCTATCAGCGCCGCACCGGTTGCGGGAGCGACGACCTTGAACTGCTCATCATGCGCCGGCTCGAGTGGCTGCGCATCGTCTCGCGCAGCGCGCCGATGCTGGGCCTGGTCGCGACGATGATCCCGATGGGGCCGGCGCTTCTCGCGCTCGGCAGCAATGACGGCGCGGCGGTGGGCAAGAACCTCGTCGTCGCCTTTTCCTCGGTGATCCTCGCGTTGGTCGCCGCCTCGATCACCTTCTTCGTCTACACCATCCGCCGGCGTTGGCTGCTCGAAGAGCTGCGCGCGATCGAGCTTCGTAGCGAAGAATCGGGCACGGAGGCCATCTGATGCGCTTCCTGGAGGACGATGAGCTCGACGATCCGATCCTTTCGGTGGTCAATCTGGTCGATCTGTTCCTGGTGATCTGCGCCGTCCTGATGGTGCTGATCGCCAGCAATCCCTTGAACCCTTTCCAGTCGAAGCAGGTCATCGTCGTCGAGAATCCGGGAAAGGATAATATGACGATCACGGTCAAGGACGGCGAGAAGCTCGAACGCTACAAGTCGACCGACCAGATGGGCAAGGGCGGCGGCGTGAAGGCCGGGACGACCTATCGACTGCCGAATGGCGACCTCGTCTACGTTCCGGAATGAGCCACCAAGCGGATCAGCGTGCGACGCATTGCTCGCCGACACGCGCGCGGAATGCCGTCCACTCGCGCTTTCGAACAATCCGACAGGCACGTCCTGCGTGCATTCCACTATTGCGAATAGTTCGCATTTAGTGGAATGGGGCGGCCAAGAAAAAGGGGAGCGCCTGTCGAAGGAGAATAGCACAACCGCTTGTGAAAATCGGCGCTGAGCTCGGCGAGCGTCACTGCGCCGAAGCGTGACAGCAGCAGGGCTTCGGCCTCGTCGAAGGCGCTCCCGAGCGCCGCATTGACAGCCTGTTCGACAAGGCAGCCCGGCGCTTCCGTGCGATTGCCGATCGCCAGGAGGGACGGTTCGCCCAGCGCCTCGTAAACGTCACGCAAGGTCAGCGTCGAGAGATCGCAGGTCAGTGTCCAGCCGCCCCCGTGCCCTTTCTCCGAGCGGACATAGCCGCGATCGCGCAGCCCAGCCATAACCCGCCGCACTACCACCGGGTTGGTCATCATCGCCTTCGCCAGCATCTCGGATGTCGCCGGTCCGTCGTGCTCGGCCATATGCAACAGCACGTGCAGAACGCTCGACAGTCGGCTATCTCGTCTCATGCAACCTTCGATATTACATGAAAGGGCGGCGGTCAACTCGGCGAACCACATGCGCAGATGCCTTGAACTTATCGCCGTTCTCCTCATAAGAGTGATGTTATATCGTCTTTCATTCTGGAGGTCGGACAAGATTCATGATGCTGGCGAAATGGGATGTGGGAGCGGATGGCGGGACTGTTGCTTCGGAAAGGGGATCGAGCGCATGCATCGTGGCCTGCCCCACGGCCCTTCGGCTTGTCCAAAGCCCGAGAGTGGGCCTGGCCGTCTGGCGACGACGCCTCGATGACGCCATCGTTGCCGAACTGAAATGCCTGGTGCTCGACGAAGTCGACGATCTCCTCTTCAAAAGCGACATCATGGCGTTGGGATCGGCCTTGGCCGAGGCGATGG
>JASGGH010000116.1:0-6146 GCA_047605105.1 Novosphingobium sp.
CCCGGCCGCACCATCATCCCTACCCGACTTCGGCTAAGCCGCTTCGCGGCCAAGCCTCCGTATCCCTCCCCCATCGAGGGGGAGGAAGGAATGACGATGATCCCCACCGTCCCCGAGTTCCCCGCGATCCTGCGCGCGCTGGACCTCACCGGCATCGGCATCTTCGCCCTCGCCGGGGCGCTGCTCGCCGCGCAGCTCAGGCGCGATTTCGTCACGCTGGCCTTCTTCGCCCTGGTCACCGGGGTCGGCGGCGGGTCGATCCGCGACCTGCTGATCGGCGCGCCGGTGTTCTGGGTGCGCGACGCGCTGGTGGCGCCGGTCTGCCTGGGCATGGCCGTGCTCGCCTGGTTCACCCCGCACCGCTGGTGGGAGGGGCGCCTGCTGCTCTGGGCCGATGCGGCGGGGCTGGCCGCCTATGCCGTGCTCGGGACGGTCAAGGCGCTCGGCTACGGCGTCGCCCCGGTGCCCGCGGCGCTGATGGGGGTGATCACCGGCTGCGCGGGCGGGATCATCCGCGACGTGCTGGCCGGCCAGCCCTCGATCCTGATGCGCTCGGAAATCTACGTGACCGCCGCGGCGCTGGCGGCCGCCCTGGCCGCGGGCGGCAAGGCCCTCGGCTTGCCGAACGAACTGGTCTGGCCGCTCGCCGCCCTGGCCGGCTTCACCTTGCGCGGCGCGGCGATCCACTGGTCGCTGTCGATCCCCGAGTACGGCGCCAGGCGCGACGGACCGTAGGCGGCTTCGCAAGCCTGACAGGAGCGCGGCCTTTCCCGAAACCACGAGGAAAGCGCCTCCTCCTCCGGCGTCGCCCCGGGCTCGACCCGGGGCCCGGCTTTGCTTCCGCGGCGGCAGCGGAAAGGCGCTGCGCTGAAAAAGGCAGTTGGGCCCCGGATCAGGTCCGGGGCGACGGCAGGGTTCGCAGGGTTCAGGGCTATGAACCGATCCCCGAGTACGGCGCCCAAAAGAAAGCCCTCCCCTTGAGGGGAGGGGTTGGGGTGGGGACTGTGGCGGGTCGGCACGATGCCGGCCCGACATGCCCCACCCTCCGGCCCCCTCCCCTCAAGGGGAGGGGGCGCTTTGTCAGAGGCCGCGGACCCCGCTGTAGTTCACGCTGGTCCGGCCCCGCTCGTAGGTGCAGGTGAAAGTGCCGGCGTCGTAACCGCGCAGTTTGCTGTTCCAGCCGCGGCGGTCGTTGCCCCAGCCGTTGCCCAGGTCGCCGCGGCCGCGCCACGGGCCCTGGAAGGTCTTGACCGCGATCCGGCCGCTGACCTGGTAGCCATCGCGGGTCTGGCGGACATTGCGGATGTCGGTCACGTCGCCGCTGAGCCGCGCGGAGCCGCGCTCGGCGGCACGGACGCACTGGTCGACCGCGGTGCGCGGGCTGACCGGGGCAAAGCCGGGGCCGCGATGATGGTTGTTCTGCGAGGCGATCGCGGCGACCCCGCCGACGATCAGCGCCCCGGCAATCACTTCGCCGGCACGGACACCGTCCCTGGCGCCATCGTTGTCGCGGCGCGGCGCGGCCATCGCCGGGCTCATGGCGGTGACGATCATCGCGCCGGCGGTCAGGGTTCCGGCAACAGCCTTGGTGAGAGTCTTCATGATTTCATCCTCATTTTTCTGGCCGGTCCGGAGTGGCCGGCGACGAGACCTGTCTAGGCGCGCCATCGTGGCACCTCGCTGAACTGCCTTGGCAGAATATGTTCATAAAAGTAGCAATTTGTATGAATGCCCTTTCCGATCCAGCTTCGCCGGATCGGGGGAGCGGGCCGGTGCCGCTTCCACGTCAGTGGACCAACCACCGGACTTCCTTAACCATTGCCGCCTAGACCGGCCCCATGGACGGGCTGACCCTCATGGCCGTGATGTTCGCGTTCACCGCGGCGGTGGTGGCGCTCGAATGGCTGCGCGGGGTGCGCGGCACCGACTGGCGCAACAACCTCATCGCCTGGGCCATGCAGATGATCGCCGCGCTGGCCTTCCTGCCGTTCATCCCGCTGTGGCAGGGCCACGGCCTGATCGACGGCGCCGCCCTGCCCTTCTGGCTGGCCTTCCCGGTCTATCTGGTGGTCCACGACCTCGGCGAATACCTGTTCCACCGCGCCCAGCACCGCATCCCGCTGCTGTGGTCGATGCATGCGCTGCATCACTCCGACCCGGAGATGTCGGCGCTGACCACGATGCGGCACTTCTGGGGCGACCAGTTGATCAAGACCGTGACGATCTGGTCCGCCGCCGCGCTGGTGATCTCGCCGACCGCCGAACTGGTGCTGGCCTACAACGTGCTGATGCTGTGGAACTTCGTGGTCCACTCGGCCCTGCCGCTCGACTTCGGGCGCTGGTCCTGGGTACTCAACAGCCCGGCCTACCACCGCCGCCACCATTCGCGCCTGCCCGAGCACTACGACAGCAACTTCGCCGCGCTATTCCCGGTGTTCGACGTGATCGCCGGCTCCTACCACCGCCCCGACGGCTTCCCGCCGACCGGCCTCGACACCAGGCCCGAGGGCGCGGTCGAGGTCGCGCTGTGGCCGCTGCTGGCCGGCGGCTGGCGGCGCAAGGCCCGCGCGACGGCGGAAACCTGAGCGTCCTATCCCGCTTGCGCGCCCGGTCGATAGCCGGCTCCAATGTCTCCGCAACTCCCCCCGGAGTTCGGGATAAATAGGACTGTCCCTATTTTCCCGGCACCTTCAGCCCGGTCCACTTGGCCAGGAAGCCGAGGATGTCGGAGCCTTCCTCGATCACCTTGTCGGTCGGCTTGCCCGAGCCGTGGCCGGCGCGGGTCTCGATGCGGATCAGGCGGGGCCTCGGGCCGAGGTCCGCGGCCTGGAGCGCGGCGGCGTACTTGAACGAGTGGCCCGGCACCACGCGGTCGTCGGTGTCCGCCGTGGTCACCAGCACCGCCGGGTAGTCCCGGCCCTTTCGAATGTTGTGATAGGGCGAATAGGCGCGCAGCACCTTGAAGTCGGGCTCGCGGTCGGGATAGCCGTAGTCGTCGACCCAGTAGCGCCCGGCGGTGAAGCGGTCGAAGCGCAGCATGTCCATCACCCCGACCTGGGCATTGGCCGCCGCGAAGAGGTCCGGGCGCTGGTTGACCACCGCGCCCACCAGCAGGCCGCCGTTCGAGCCGCCCTGGATCGCCAGCCCGTCCCTCGGGGTGATTCCCTCGCGGATCAGGAACTCGCCCGCGGCGATGAAATCGTCGAAGACGTTCTGCTTGTTGGCGAGCCGCCCGGCGTCGTGCCAGGCCTTGCCGTACTCGCCCCCGCCGCGCAGGTTGCCCAGCGCGAAGGCGCCGCCCGCCTCGAGCCAGGCCATCCGCACGGCGGAGAAGGCCGGGGTCTGCGAGATGTCGAAGCCGCCGTAGCCGTAGAGCAGCGTCGGCACCGCCTTGCCCACCAGGCTCTTCTTGCGGACCACGAACAGCGGCACCCGCGTCCCGTCCTTCGAGGCGTAGAACTTCTGGTCGACGTCGTAGTCGTCCGGATTGAAGGTGAGTTTCGGCGCGGCGAACAGGCTGGTCTTGCCGCTCCGCAGATCGAGCCGGTAGATCGTCGCGGGCCGGTTGAAGCTGGTGAAGGCGTAGAAGGTCTCGGGATCGCCCGGCTTGCCCTTGAAGCCCGAGGCCGTGCCGATCCCGCTCAATTGCAGGGTGCGCGCCGGCTTGCCGGCAAGGTCGAAGACCACGGCGCGGCTCGAGGCGTCCTTGAGATAGGACAGGATGAGCTGCGAGCCGACGATGCGGCCCTGCTCGAGCTTCTCCGCCCCCTGCGCGACCAGCTCGCGCCACTCGGGCTTGGCGGCGGCGAGGTCGATCGTGACCAGGCGGTAGCGCGGCGCGTCCTTGTTGGTGACGAACCACAGGACCTGCCCCATGCCCTCGACCAGCTTCCACTCGTGCTCGAAGCCGGTGACCAGCGCGCGCGCCTTCCAGCCCCCGGCCGCATCCCTGGCCCGCGCGCGCCGGTCCTTCAGGTCGATCACGTGGACCTCCTGGCGCGCATCGGTGCCGATCGCGCTGGTGATGATCACGTGGCGGTGGTCCGAGGTCACCTCGGCCTCGTGGTTCGCCTCGGGCGTCCTGGGGGTCGCATAGACCAGCTCGTCGGCCGACTGCGGCGTGCCGATGCGGTGGAACCAGATCGCCTGGTCGTAGTTCAGCGCCTGGAAGTCCTTGCCCTTCTCCGGCTCGGGGAAGCGCGAATAGAGGAAGCCCTCGCTGCCGACCCAGGCGAGCCGAGTGAACTTGGCCCAATGGATCTCGTCGGCCATGACCGTGCCGGTGGCGACGTCGAGCAGCTTCAGCACCCGCCAGTCGGTCCCGCCGTCCTGCACCGAATAGAGCAGGTAGCGGCCGTCGTCCGACGGCTCCCAGTCGTCGAGCGCGGTGGCCTGGTCGCCGGCCCAGGCATTGGGGTCGAGCAGCAGCCGCGGCTCGCCGGCGAGGCCGGTGCGGACGAACAGTTGCGACTGGTTCTGCAGCCCCGAATTGCGCATGTAGAAATAGTTGCGCCCCGCCTTGGTCGGCAGCCCGAAGCGCTCGTAGTTGAGCAGGCCGCGCAGCCGCTCGGCGAACCAGCCGCGCTCGGGCACGGTCTTGAGATAGCCCTGGGTGACCGCGTTTTCGCGCGCCACCCAGTCGGCGACCTCATGGTCCTGGCGGACGTCGTTCTCCAGCCAGCGATAGGGATCGGCGATCTTCTCGCCGAACAGGGTGTCGACAACGTCGCCGCGGCGGGTCTCGGGATAGGTCATGGGTCGGGAGGGTTCCGCAGAGGCCGGAAAGGAAGCGAAGGACAAGACCGCGACCAGCAGCGCGCTCAATCGGCTCTGCATCCAACTCTCCGGAAAAGCAAAAGGCGGCCGAGGGTATCACCCGCGGCCGCCTTTGCAATCCGTCCGAAACGGAAAGGCCTGAAATCAAGCCTCTTCGTATTCCTCGGTCTGGACCGGGCCCGAATCCTGGCCCTTGGCCGATACGTCGCGCTCGACCAGCTCGATCACCGCGATCGGGGCGGCGTCCGAAGCGCGGATGCCGGCCTTGATGATGCGGGTATAGCCCCCCTGGCGGTCCGCATAGCGCGGGGCCAGGACGTCGAACAGCTTGGTCAGTTGCGTATCGTCGAGCAGGCGGGCGTGGGCCAGGCGGCGATTGGAGAGGCCGCCGCGCTTGGCCAGCGTGATCAGCTTTTCCAGGTAGGGCCGCAGTTCGCGGGCCTTGGCGGTGGTGGTGGTGATCTGCTCGTGCTTGATCAGCGCGGCCGAGAGGTTGCGCAGCAGGGCGGCGCGGTGCGCCGAGGTACGCTGCAGCTTACGATGGCCAACCTTGTGGCGCATGGGCATTTCCTTCGTTCGTTATGGGCCCGTATGAGGTAGCCCAGACCAGGCGGCCGTAAGGTCGCCGCCGTTACCGTGAAGGCTGGCCCCAAAGCCGATCGGGGCGAGGATGTCAAGGAAAAGGGAAGTTCCCCCCTCACCCCAGCCGCACCCGCGGCTCGGCCCGGGGCGCGATCAGCAGGGCCCAGAGCGCCCAGACCATCGCATCGGCGCGGTCGGGCGATCGTCCGGGGCCTTCGTAGCCCTGCGGCACCAGCCCGGCGAGCTCCTCCTCCAGCTCGGGAAAGCGCCCGGCGAGCCGCGCCTTGCCGCTCTCGAACAGCCCGGCGACCGGCTCGGCCCGCGCCGCCTTGCCGCGGGTCGCGCAGGCCGGGGTGATCGGCAAGGCGATCCCCGCCGCGCGCAGCACCGCGCGGACCATGTCGCCGCCCTGGTTGGTCTCGGCCACCACCCGGTCCGCCCCGTAAGCCTCGGCCGCCGCCGCGACCGCCCGCGCCCAGCCCTCGGGCGAGAGCCCCATGGCCGAACGGTCGGCCAGGACGTGGCCCACGCCGCCCGCGTCGAGGCCGCAGACCACGATCCCGCAGGTCCCCTGGGCCGAGGCCGGCGGATCGACGCCCACGACCACGCGGCGCAGGTCTGCCGGCGCAGGCCCACGGCTGCGCTCGATCAGCGCCTGCGGCCAGAGCGTCCCGGCGACGTCCTCCAGCAGCACGCCGTCGAGCTCCTGCCGGCCCAACCGCGTCTGCCCCATGGTGCCGCGCATCGCCGCGACCCAGGCCGGCGCGACATGCGGGTTCGCGTCCGAG
>JASGGH010000117.1:0-6042 GCA_047605105.1 Novosphingobium sp.
AGACAAGTAGGATTTCACCGGGGATGAAAAGAACAGTCCACGAACCCGAGTCGTCACGGAGAACCTCATGCTGATCAGCCGGATCGAATGCTTCCTGCGCGAAACCGGAATGCCCTGGACCAAGTTCGGCCGCCTCGCCGTGAGCGATCCGCGCTTCGTGGAAGACCTGCGCAACGGCCGCCTGCCCCGCTCCGCCATGGAACGCCGGGTGGAACATTTCATGAACAAATATCGAGAGGACCTTCCGCATGCAAGTTGACCCAAAGGCCCGCCGCATCCGCCGCCAGCTACTGAAGGCGATCACGGCACTGGCCGGCAACCGGGCGGAACTGGTCCATCATGTCGAGCGCGGCTGGGCCAGCGTCACCTTCGCGGGCACGCGGCACACGCTGGTCCTGAGCTTTACCGGGGCGGAGGCCGTGGCGGCGGGCGAGGACATGATCGCGGTGCTGCCCGAGCACGAGTTCGCGATCCCGGGGCAAATGGTGGCCGATGCGACCGTGGTTTCGGTCGAGCACCGCGCGCTGCCCGAGCCGGAATTGGTGGTCGAGGCGGAGTTCCTGCTGCTGGAGGAGAGCTGAGCCGAAACGGGCTCAGGGTGACGAGCGGAACTTTGCTCAATACCCCCGCGCCAGGTCCACCTGGTATGCCAGCGACTCGCCGCGCCCATAGCGTTCCAGATTATCCAGAAAACGCTCGGCGCTGCGGCGGTAGAGCTTGCTTTGCGATCGGCCCGAGAGATGCATCGAGATGTGGCAGTTCTCCAGGCCCCACAGCGGATGATCGGCCGGGAGCGGCTCGGGATCGGTCACGTCGAGGAAGGCGGCGGCGATCGCCCGTCCGCGCAGCGCCGCGATCAGCGCCGCCTGATCGATCACCGCGCCGCGCGCGAAGTTGAGGATCGCGGCCGTCGGCTTCATCGCCGCCAGTTCCGCCGCGCCGATCATCCTGTCGGTCTGCGCGGTGGAGGGCACCGTGACGATCACCCAGTCGAACTCGCCCAGGCGCGCACGCCACTCGTCGCCGGCCAGAACCCCCGGGGCGGGACTGCGGCGGGCTTCGACGACTTCGACGCCCCAGGGCTTCAGCAACTCGCCGACCCGGCCGCCGATCGAGCCCGCGCCCAGGATCAGCGCCCTGCTGCCCGCCAGCTCCAGGCGCCCCGGCGCCTCATGCAGCCATTCGTGCCGCTCCTGCGCGCGCACGACCTCGCGGTAGCCCTTGGCCAGGACCAGCATGCCCATGACGACATATTCGGCGATCGGCACGGCATTGAGCCCCGCCCCGTTGGTCAGGACCACGCCGCGTTCCCGGAACATGTCGAGCGGGAACGGATCGACCCCGGCCGAAAGCGTGTTGAACCACTTCAGCCGTGGCGCCAGCCGCGCCGCCTGCCACGTGGCGGGCAGGTCGAGGCTGTCGAACCAGCCGATCTCCGCCTCGGGGGCGAGCGCGATCAGTTCCTCGGAACTGCCGAACCAGCGCACGTCGAGCCAGTCCGGCAGGCGGCCTTCGACGAACCCGGCGATGAAGGGATTGAGGACCGCGGTGACCTTTCTCACTGGATGGAATCCTCCAGGATCGTTTCCTGCAGCTTCTGCCTCAGCCCATTGGGAAAGTCCGGCGAGGCGTAGAGGTCGTCGATCTTCCAGGCTCCGCCCTCGCGCTTGAGCAGGAGCCTGACGTCGCGCCTCGCATCATCGCCGAGGTCCAGCCGCACCGCCACCTGCATCGTGCCGCCGCGCAGCTGGCGCTTCGAGACGACAGCCGCCTTGAAGGCCTGGTTGTCGAAATCCTGGCACAGGCAGAGCCAGTCGCCGTCGCTCAGCGCATCGGGCTCGTCCTGCGGCGTGACCGTCCGCCAGCGGGCGATGAGGCCGGTGATCTGCCGGGAATAGACCGGCCGTTCCCACGAAGGCGTGGCATCGGCCGGTCCCGAATAGGGCGCGTAGATCGCCGCGACCGCAGCCTCGGGCGAGCCGGGCGCGGGAACGGCGGGGACCGCGGGCGCCGCCGCCAGCAGGATCGCTGCCAGTATCGCGCTCATTCGCTCGTCTCTCCGTAACGGCCCAGCATCGGGGGAAGATGCAGGCATTCGGAAAAATTGAAAGGCCTGGTGACGAGCGGCGGCACTCGGGCGGCCTCGGGGTGCGCGCAGTTCATCATCACCACGTCGGCCTCGGGCAGCAGGCCGGCCGGACCAGCCGCCAGAGCTTCACTCGGCCAGCTTCCAGTCCCAGCCAAGCGGATCGCCGTCCATCACCTCGACCCCCTTGGCGGCGAGTTCGTCGCGCAGGGCGTCGGAGCGGGCGAAATCCTTGGCGGCGCGGGCCTCCTTGCGGGCGGCGAGCGCGGCTTCGATCTCGGCTTCGGTGATCTGCGCGGGCTTGGGGCGGATGCGGAGATCGGCGCGGGTGAGATTCAGGAGGTTCAGGCCCAATACGCGATCCATCGCTACGATCAGCAATGCCTTCTCGGTGGGATCGACCTTCTTGAGGCCGACCGCTTCTTCCAACAGCGTAAGGGCCACAGAAGTATTCAAATCATCCGCCATGGCTGCATCGAACCGCCCGGCAAGATCGCTTATTTTACCGGTTTCGGGGATTTGGACCCGAACCGCACCTTCGCTGAGGGCGACCAGAAGCTCGCGATCAATTTGGGCGGCGGTCACAGCAACCGCCATCACCAGCCGCTTCAACCGCGTCAGCGCTGCCCCCAGCCCTTCCCAGGAGAACTCCAGCTCGGATCGATAGTGCGCCTGAAGGCACATCAGCCGATAGGCCAGCGGGTGATAGCCCTTGTCGATCAACAGCTGCAGCCGCAGGAACTCGCCGCTCGACTTGCTCATCTTGCCCGAGCGCTCGACCAGGAAGTTGTTGTGCATCCATAGTTTCGCGCCGGAGTTTTCCGCCTCGTCGAGCCCGTCGGTGCAGCAATGCGCCTGGTTCTGGGCGATCTCGTTGGGGTGGTGGATCTCGCGGTGGTCGATCCCGCCGGTGTGGATGTCGAAGGGGAAGCCGAGCACTTCGCCCGACATCACCGAGCATTCGAGATGCCAGCCCGGCGCGCCCTTGCCCCAGGGCGAATCCCATTCCATCTGCCGCGTCTCGCCCGCGGGAGTCTTGCGCCAGATCGCGAAGTCGGCGGAGTGGCGCTTGCCCTCCACCGCCTCGATCCGGCCCTCTCCCTCGTCCGTGGCGGCACGGGCCAGGCGGCCGTAGTCGGCGACGGTCGAGACGTCGAAGTAGAGGCCGCTGTCCAGCTCGTAGCAGTGCTTGTCGGCGATGCCTTTCGCGAACCCGATCATCTGCGGCACGTAGTCGGTCGCCACGGTCCACTGCGCCGGCTGGCGGATGTTGAGCGCCTTCACGTCGGCCCAGTAGGCCTGCTTGTAATGCTCGGCGATGTCCCAGATCGACTGCGCCTTTTCCGCCGCCATCTTCTCCATCTTGTCCTCGCCCTGGTCGGCGTCGTCGGTCAGGTGGCCGACATCGGTGATGTTGATGACGTGGGTGAGCTTGTAGCCCTTGAAGCTCAGCGTCCGCCCCAGCACGTCGGCGAAGACATAGGCGCGCATGTTGCCGATGTGGGGATAGTTGTAGACCGTCGGCCCGCAGGAATAGACGCGCGCCTCACCGGGGTGGACGGGCCGGAACGGCTCAAGCTGGCGGGTCAGGCTGTTGAACAGCGTTAGCGGATGCGGATCGGACATAGGCCCGCGGACTTACGCGGGGGCGGGCAAAGGTCAAGCGGGCGCGGCCCGAACCGCGCCCGCTTGAAGCCGTTACTTGATCTTGGCGAGATCCGCATCGATCGCCGCGAGCAGGCTGTCGGGCAACCGATCGCCCGCCATCGCCTGGAGCGACTTCAGCGTCTGGCTGCCGATCTGGCCAGCCATGTCCACGACCGGCGGGATGTGCTTCACGAGCACGGCCTTGGCCTCCGGATTGGCGAGCAGCTCATCGACCGTCGAGGTAGAGGTAGAGAACCTGGCCGCCTGGGCATAGACCGCGACCGGCGCAGCGAGCGCCACCATGGCGGCGGTGAGGACGAGTGAACGCATAAGACAACCTCCCAAAATCCGCATCCGATCTGCGCGGGAACGCCGTTCCTGTCACGCGGATTCGTGTCGCAAATTGTCAGTGCCGCGGCTCACTGCACGGTAGTGTCCGCGCCCCCTGCTGGGGCCGCGGCGGGAGCCGGGCCGCTGGACAAGGCTGCCGCGACTTCGTTCGGCCGCAAGGCCCCCGGCCCCGGCCCCATGTCGTCGGCGTCGACCATCTTCGGGCTCTTGAGCTTGCGGAACTCATCCTCGGTGGCCGGACGAATATCCGGGCGACCGACCATCATGCCCATCTTGATCTTGCAACCGACGAATTGCGTTTCATCAGCCTCCACTTCCAGCGCCAGAACATCCTTGGCCTCGCTCTGGACCATGAATTCGTGACGGCCCGGATCGGTGACCATGATGAAATAGCGCCCGGCGCCCAGCGAGGCCACCTTCTGCTTGTTCTCGTTGACCGAGCACCCCATCGCCGCCCCCATGATCGAGCCCGAGCGGAAGAAGACGATCTGACCCTTGCCCGCAGGTGGCGCGGGAAGCACCACGGGAACAGATGAGGCCACCAGACCTGCCGGCTTTTCCGCAGCCAACGCCGGCACCGTGGCGGTCGCCGCGACCGCGGCGGCAGCAATGATGAACCTGTTCATTCGACTTTCCCTCCTGTCTGGTCCGGCGAAGGTGCCGGATTTGGCAAAGTTTCAGCGGCTGATGCCCCATCAAGCGAAAATTCCGCAGCGGTCTTGGCGGTAGCCAGACTGCCTTTGGCGACGGTCTTCTCGCCGCCGGTGATCATGAAGCCGATCAGCGCAACAGGCACGGGGCTGGCTGCCGAAGCAACCGCCAGGCCATCGACCGCAGCGATATTGTCCTTGCCGATACCGCTGAGCCGAAGCGACCGCAGCGGCAGGCGCCGGTTGCCGACCTCAAGATAGCGAGCCGCCAGAATGAGTTCGCCCGGCGCACCGCTGCCGCCCCCCTTCTTGGCGTGAACCACCTCGCCTTGTCCGCCAGCGCCAACGGCGACCATTTCCTTGCCATCGATCACGATCGGCTTGGCTAGTCGAATCGGAAAAGTCTGACCGCTCTTGCTGAGCTTGCTCCCCACGTCTTGCTCGATCGAGAGTTCGATGGACGTATGCGCAGGAATTTTCTGGTCAGCATCGCCAGCCGACGGATTGCCCGGTTTTATCTCCGAAACGGAGTGAATTTCGGGAAAGGAAGGTGGGGTAATTGTAGCCTGAGCAAGTAGCAAGGAGGCTCCAATTGCCAGCAACACCGATCCACCCCCAATTGTTCGTCCGATACTGGACCGGCGGCGGCGTTACTGCAATCCTTTTCACTCCTCCTCGAACAGCCCCGCCAGTTGCTCGATCATCGTCCCGCCCAGTTGCTCGGCGTCCATGATGGTCACGGCGCGGCGGTAGTAGCGGGTGACGTCGTGGCCGATGCCGATCGCCACCAGTTGCACCGGCGACTGGCGCTCGATCCAGTCGATCACCCGGCGCAGGTGCGCCTCCAGGTAGCCGGCGCTGTTCACCGAGAGGGTCGAATCGTCGACCGGGGCACCGTCGGAGATGACCATCAGGATGCGGCGGTCTTCCTGCCGCGCGATCAGGCGCTGGTGCGCCCAGAGCAGCGCCTCGCCGTCGATGTTCTCCTTGAGCAGGCCCTCGCGCATCATCAGGCCGAGATTGCGGCGGGCGTGGCGCCAGGGCTCGTCGGCCTTCTTGTAGACGATGTGGCGCAGGTCGTTGAGCCGGCCGGGCTGCGCGGGCTTGCCCCCGGCGAGCCAGGCCTCGCGGCTCTGCCCGCCCTTCCAGGCGCGGGTGGTGAAGCCGAGGATCTCGGTCTTGACCCCGCAGCGCTCGAGCGTGCGGGCCATGACGTCGGCGCTGATCGCCGCGATCGAGATCGGCCGCCCGCGCATCGAGCCGGAATTGTCGATCAGCAGGGTGACGATCGTGTCCTTGAACTCGATG
>JASGGH010000118.1:0-5885 GCA_047605105.1 Novosphingobium sp.
GGGCGACCTCGGCGAAGGGATCGGCATGTTCGGACCACTGCGCCCGCCACAGCGAGGCCCCGCCGCTCAGCGTGGTCTCGGCCTCGACGTGCGCGTCGGGCAATTCGGCGATGAAGCGCGAGGGGATCGAGCTGGTCCACTGGCCGTAGATCCGCCGGTTCGCCGCATGAAGGATCGTGCAGCGGCGTCGGGCGCGGGTGATCGCGACATAGGCGAGCCGGCGCTCCTCCTCCAGAGCGGCGAGCCCGCCTTCGTCGAGCGCGCGCTGCGAGGGGAAGACGCCTTCCTCCCAGCCGGGCAGGAAGACGTTGTCGAACTCCAGCCCCTTGGCGGCATGGATGGTCATGATGGTGACCTTCTCGGCGTCGTCGGCCGCGTCGTTGTCCATGACCAGGCTGACGTGCTCGAGGAAGTCGCCGAGCGTATCGTATTCCTCGATCGCGCGGGCGAGCTCGGCGAGGTTGTCGAGGCGCCCCGAGGCCTCGGCGCTGCGCTCGGCCTGGAGCGCGGCGGTATAGCCGCTCTCGTCGAGCACCGTGCGCGCCAGCTCGGCCGGGGCGAGGGTGGCGGACAGCTCGCGCCAGCGGGCGAAGTCGCGCATCAGCGAGACCAGGGTGTTGCGGGCGCGGGCCGGCAGCTCGTCGGTATCGGCGATGTCGATCGCCGCGGCTGCGAGGGGCAGGCCGCGCGCCCTGGCATGACGATGCAGCTTCTCCAGCGTCTTGTCGCCGAGCCCGCGCTTGGGCGTGTTGTAGATCCGCTCGAAGGCGAGGTCGTCGGCCGGCTGGGCGATCAGCCGGAGATAGGCGAGGGCGTCGCGGATCTCGGCGCGCTCGTAGAAGCGGAAGCCGCCGATGATCTTGTAGTTGAGCCCGATCGCGATGAAGCGCTCCTCGAACTCGCGGGTCTGGAACTGGGCGCGGACCAGGATCGCGACGCCGGCGAGCGCGGCGCCCTCGCGCTCCAGCCGCTCGATCTCGTCGCCGACGCGGCGGGCTTCCTCGGGGCCGTCCCAGACGCCGATGACGCGGACCTTGTCGCCGCCGTTCACCTCGGTCCACAGCGTCTTGCCGAGCCGCTGGCTGTTCGCATCGATCAGGCCCGAGGCGGCGGCGAGGATGTCGGGCGTGGAGCGGTAGTTCTGCTCCAGCCGGATCACCTTGGCGCCGGGAAAATCCTTTTCGAACCGCAGGATATTGGCGACTTCCGCGCCGCGCCACGAATAGATCGACTGGTCGTCGTCGCCGACCACGCAGATGTTCTTGCGCTCCTGCGCGAGCAGCCGGAGCCAGAGGTACTGGACCTGGTTGGTGTCCTGATACTCGTCGACCATGACGTATTTGAAGCGCTGCTGGTACTGCTCCAGCACGTCGCGGTGCTGGCGGAACAGGTTCAGCATGTGCAGCGTGAGGTCGCCGAAATCGCAGGCGTTGAGCGCTTTCAGCCGGTCCTGGTAGAGCCGGTAGAACTGCTGCCCGCGGCCATTGGCATAGGCCTCGTTCTCGCCGGGATCGAGGTCGGCGGGATTGAGCCCCTTGTTCTTCCAGCGATCGATCAGCCCGGCGAGCTGCCGCGCCGGCCAGCGCTTCTCGTCGAGGTTCTCGGCCTGGATCAACTGCTTGAGCAGGCGCAACTGGTCGTCGGTGTCGATGATCGTATAGTTCGATTGCAGCCCGACCAGCTCGGCATGGCGGCGCAGCATCTTCGCCGCGACCGAGTGGAACGTGCCGAGCCAGGGCATGCCCTCCACCGCCGGGCCGATCATCTGCCCGACCCGCTCGCGCATCTCCCGCGCCGCCTTGTTGGTGAAGGTGACGCAAAGGATCTCGCTCGGCCAGGCGCGGCGCGACCGGACGAGATGGGCCAGGCGTGCGGTCAGTGCCGCGGTCTTCCCCGTGCCGGCCCCGGCCAGCATCAGCACCGGGCCTTCGGAGGTCAGCACGGCCTCGCGCTGCGGTGGATTCAGGCCGTCGAGCCAGGCAAGGTCGGAATCGGCGGAGGAAGGCTGGGGCAGGGTCACGCGTGAACAACTAGGGAACACAGGGCCGCGGCGCAACCCGGCCCGCGGAACCCATTCGCAGCGGGGGCGTAATTCCCAGCGGACGGTCTGACACCCGGAGACTTCTCATGCGAAACATCCTCGTCATAGCCAGTACCGCGGTGCTCGCGCTTGGTTCCTCGGCGGCCTTCGCCCAGCCGGCGGACGCACCGGTCGTACAGACCCAGGCCAATCCTCCGGGCGAGGGCACGCCTACCGCGACCCCGCCGAACCCGAGCACGGCGAGCGAGCCGGTCGCGCCCGCGCAGCCGGCCGATCCGAGCTACCAGGCCGGCCCTTACAAGGGCGCGCTGACGGCGCCGCCCGCCGAGGCGATGGGCAAGGCCTATCCGCTCTGCAGCAAGACCGTGACCGATGCGTGCCAGAACCGCGGCGAGAGCGGTGCGCCCGGACGCTCGCGGGCGATTCCCTATTATCGCCTCAAGGGCTGAAGCGGAATCGATTGACACGGGCGGCGCGGCGGGCGAGCCACGCCGCCCATGCAGCCGATCCGCCAAAACGCCCGCATCCTGACCGCCGCGCTCGTCGGCACGGCGGTCGAGTTCTACGACTTCTACATCTACGCGACCGCGGCGGCGCTGGTCTTCGGCCCGCTGTTCTTCCCGGCCGAAAGCGCGGCGGCGCAGACGCTGTTCGCCTTCATGAGCTTCGGCATCGCCTTCATCGCCCGGCCCGTCGGCGCCGTGGCCTTCGGGCATTTCGGCGACCGCATCGGCCGCAAGAGTACCCTCGTCGCCTCGCTGCTGCTGATGGGCACCTCGACGCTGCTGATCGGCTTCCTGCCGACCTATGCGATGGTGGGCTGGGTCGCCCCGGTCCTGCTGTGCATCATGCGCTTCGGCCAAGGCTTCGGCCTGGGCGGCGAATGGGGCGGGGCGGCGCTGCTCGCGGTGGAGAACGCCCCGAAGGGCTGGGAGGCCCGCTTCGGCTCCGCGCCGCAGCTCGGCGCGCCGGTCGGGTTCCTGGCGGCCAACGGCCTGTTCCTGGTGCTCGGGCTGTGGCTGTCCGACGCGGACTTCAAGGCCTGGGGCTGGCGGATACCCTTCATCGCCAGCTCGGTCCTCGTCGGGATCGGCTTGTGGATCCGGCTCAGGATCGGCGAGACGCCCGCGTACCGCGAGGCGCTGGAGAAGGCCCCGCCGCCGATGGTTCCGCTGGCGACGGTGCTGTCCCGCCACCTCGGCGCGACGCTGGCCGGCACCGCGGGCGTGGTGGCCTGCTTCGCGATCTTCTACCTCGCCACGGCCTATGCCCTGGCGCAGGGGACCGGGCCGCTCGGCCATGCGCGCGAGACCTTCCTCTCGGTCCAGCTCGCCGCCAACTGCTTCCTCGCCTTCGGGATCGTCGTCGCGGCGATCCATGCCGACCGCAGGAGCCCGCGCTACGCCCTGCTGGCCGGAGCGCTGGGAACCTTCGTGCTCGGTTTCCTGTTCGGGCCGGGCCTCGGCTCGGGATCGCTATGGACGGTCTTCCTCACCCTGTCCGCCGCGCTGTTCGTCATGGGCTATGCCTATGGCCCGCTGGGTTCCTGGCTGCCGACGCTGTTCCCGGTGACCGTGCGCTACAGCGGGATCTCGGTGGCCTTCAATACCGGCGGCATCCTGGGCGGGGCGGTGACCCCGATCCTGGCGCAGATGCTGGCGGCCGAGGGGTTGGGGGCGAGGGCCGGCCTGCTGCTGTCCGTGGCGGGGGCATTGAGCCTGCTCGGGATCGTGCTGGCGAAGCCGGCGAAATAGGTTTCTCGCACGAAGCCACGAAGGTCCGGCGCCAGCGGCAAAGCCGCTTTGAGATAACCATCGTTGCGATTTCGGGCTACGCCTTCGGCGGGGCGCGACGTCTTCGTGTCTTCGTGGCTTCGTGCGACATCAGTCTTCCGACTTCAGCCGCAGCAGCGTGATCCGCGCCTTGCCGACCTTGCGTTCGGCGACAATGTCGAAGGCCTTGAGCTTGGGCTCCTCGTTGAAGGCGGTCTCCAGGCTGATCCAGGTCGCCTCGCCGATCCAGCCGAGCCTGTTCAGCTTCTCCAGCGCGACGGCCCCGGCGCCGGTGCCATAGGGCGGGTCGAGTAGGATCAGGTCGAGCGGTGCCTTGGCCACGCCCTGGGCCAGCACCGAGCTCGCCCGCACGTCGCATTGCGCCTGGGCGCGCAGGTTGGCGATGTTCTGGCGCAGCGCGCGGATCGCGGGGGCATCGGCTTCGACGAAGACGCAGCTTGCCGCGCCGCGCGACAGCGCTTCGAGCCCCAGGGCCCCCGATCCGGCGAAGAGGTCGGCCACGGCCAGGCCCTCGAACGAGCCGAGCCGGCTGACCAGCATCGAGAACAGCGTCTCGCGCGTGCGGTCGGAGGTCGGGCGGGTGGTGTCGCCCTGCGGCGCGACCAGCGGGCGCCCCCGCCATTGTCCGGCGATGATCCTCATTTGCGCTTTCCGGGTTTGCCGGGCCTCGGCTTGGCCTTGGCCCAGCCCGCGGGCTTGCGCTGGGGCTTGGGCCGGTCGAGCAGCTTCTCGCCGCGATCGCGGTCGTCGGACTTGCGGGGAGGTCTGGCAGGGCGTTCCGATCCGCCCCTTTCGGGCGAGGGGGGGCGCCGCGAAGCGGTGGCGGCGACGGTGCGGGCGGGCGCCGAGGCAGCGGGCGCCGCGTCCCTGCCGTCACGCGCGGCGCCGAAGGCGCTGCCTGTCCTGAGCGAAGCCGCAGGGCGCGCGCCACCTCCTCCGGCGGGGGAGGGCCTGGGCGCCGGCGCCACCCGCTCGACCTTGATCTCGCTCGTCTTTCCGCTGCCGAGAGCCTTGGCGAACTTCTCCACGTCCGCAGGCCGGATCTCCACCGCCATGCCGCGCGGCAGGTCGAGCAGTTCGAACGGACCGTAGCTGGTGCGGATCAGGCGGCTGACCTCCAGCCCGAGGTGTTCCAGCACGCGGCGAACCTCGCGGTTCTTGCCCTCGGTGATCGTTACCTCGATCCACTGGTTGCGCCCGGCCGAGCGCTCCAGGTCGGCGTTGATCGAGCCGTAGCGAATGCCGTCGATCTCCACGCCTTCGCTCAGCTCCTCGAGCTGCTCCTGCGTCACCGCGCCGAAGGTGCGGGCGCGGTAGGTGCGGGGGATGCCGGAGGAGGGCAGCTCCATCGCCCGCTTGAGCTCGCCATCGTTGGTCAGCAGCAGCAGGCCCTCGGTGTTGAAGTCGAGCCGGCCCACCGGCATCATCCGCGGCGTGCCGGCGGGCAGGGCGTTGCGCAGCGCGGTGTAGATCGTCGGCCGGCCCGAATAGTCGCGCTCGGCGGTGAGCAGGCCCGAAGGCTTGTGGAACACGAACAGCCGCGCCGCCTCGGCCGCCTTGACCGGCTTGCCGTCGACCGTGACTCCCTTGAGACCGGGCAGGATCGTGGCCGGGGTGGTCAGCACCTCGCCGTTCAGCGCGACGCGGCCGTCCTCGATCATCCGCTCGACCTCGCGGCGGCTGGCGACGCCGGCGCGGGCGAGGAGCTTGGCGATGCGTTCGCCGGCGCGCGGCTCGGAAGCACTCGATTTCTGCGGGGGACCGTTCATTTCCGCGCCTTAGCTGTTGAAGGGCGCGCCATCCACCCTTTCCAACGCCGGGCCGGGCGCTAATCTCCCGGCTTCGAGGGACGGAGGGATCGCACTATGGATACAGAGGTCAGCGCAGCGGATGCGCCGCCGCGGAGCCTGTGGGATTCGGTGAAGCCCTATTTCGAGAAGGAGTCGCTCGCCGCCTTCTTCCTCGGGCTGTCCTCGGGCTTTCCCTATGCGATGATCGGCGATCGCTGCTGCCGAGCCGAGGAGCAGGGTGGTTCCGAGAAGAGCCGGGGC
>JASGGH010000119.1:0-5842 GCA_047605105.1 Novosphingobium sp.
CCCGACGGCATCGCCTGGATCCTGCGCAACCACCCCGAGATCTCGGACGCGCAGATCGGCAAGCTGATCGGCACGACCCGCAACACCATCGCCGCGATTCGCGACCGCAGCCACTGGAACATCTCGAACATCCAGGCCAAGGACCCGGTCACCCTGGGCCTCTGCTCGCAGCGCGAGCTTGACGCGATCGTCGCCAAGGCGGCGAAGAAGGCCGGGATCGCCGACGACGGCCTCGACGACGCGCGCCTGGGCGACGACCGTGAGGCGCTGATCGAGGAACTGCGCGCCGAACGCGTCGCCGCGGTGAAGGCCGCCGGCGAAGCCGCGCAGGAAGCCGAGGCCCAGGCCTGGCTCGAAGCCAAGCGCGCTGCGGAGGCCGAAGGCCAGGCGTGATTGTCGCGCGGCGAGGCTTGCCCTTTTCGACATGACAGGGCAAGCTAGCTTACATGGATGTAAGCGGTTTGGGAGAGCCTTGGCGGGACCATTACGCGCATGCCTGCGCGTGGGATGAGGCATTCCCCCCGCTGTCCCTGACCGCGATGTTCGAGGCCAGCGTTGCCGCGCATCCGGATCGCCCGCTGGTCGAATTCGAAGGCCGCGAGTTCAGCTATGCCGAGCTGTGGGCCGAAGCCCGGCGCTTCGCCGCCGGCCTGCAGGCGCGCGGATTCGTCAAGGGCGAGCGGGTCGGGCTGTTCCTGCCCAATGTCCCGACCTATGTCGCCGCCTATTACGGGGCGCTGAGCGCCGGGGCCACGGTGGTCAATTTCTCGCCGCTCTACACCGCCGCCGAGCTCGAAGCGCAGGTGATCGATTCGGGCGCGCGGCTGCTCGTGACGCTCGACGTGCCCGCGCTGCTGCCGACCGCGCTCGAGGTGCTGCGCGATTCGCCGCTCGAACAGCTCGTCGTCGTCCGGCTGGCCGATTGCCTGCCGCCGCTCAAGCGCCTGGCGATCCGCCTGGTCGGCCGAAGCAAGCTGACCCCGGTGCCGCGCCAGGCGGACATCTGCGTCTGGAGCGATTGCCTGGCGGAGGGGCCGCCCGCCGCGGTGCCGATCGATCCCGAGCGCGATCTGGCGCTGCTGCAATATACCGGCGGGACGACCGGGACGCCCAAGGGGGCGATGCTCACCCATCAGAACCTGGCGGCCAATGCCCGGCAGATCCGCGCGATCGATCCCGACAAGGGCAAGCGCGACATGGTCCTGGGCGTGCTGCCGCTGTTCCATGTCTTCGCCAATACCTGCGTTCTCAATCGCACGGTGCTCAACGGCGGCTGCATTTCGATGCTCCCGCGCTTCGATGCGAAGCAGGCGCTCGCCAAGGTCGGGCAGGTCAGGCCGACCGCGCTGTTCGCCGTGCCGACGATGCTCCAGGCCCTGCTCGCCCATCCGGACATCGCGCGCACCGACTTTTCCTCGATCCGCGAGGTGATTTCCGGGGGGGCGCCCTTGCCGCTGCCGGTCAAGGACAGGTTCGAGCAGGCCACCGGCACCAAGGTGGTGGAAGGCTACGGCCTGACCGAAGGCAGCGGGGTGGTCACCACCAATCCGCTCCACGGCGAGAATCGCCCCGGCACGATTGGCCAGCCACTGCCCGCGACCCGGCTCCGGCTGCTCGACAAGGAAGACCCGGCGCTCGACGCTCCGCCGAGCGAGCCGGGCGAACTGGCGATCCTCGGCCCGCAGATCATGCAGGGCTACTGGAACCGGCCCGATGCCGAGGCCGGCGCCTTCGCCCTGCGCGACGGGGAGCGCTGGCTCCGCACCGGCGACATCGCCTCGTTCGATCCCGACGGCTATGTGCGGATCGTCGATCGCAGCAAGGACATGATCGCGGTCGGCGGCTTCAAGGTCTTCCCCAGCCAGGTCGAGGCGGTCCTGCTGACCCACCCGGCGGTGAACGAGGCGCTCGTGATCGGCGTGGCCGACGCCTATCACGGCGAGGTCCCGCGCGCCTTCGTGACCTTGCTTCCGGATGCGGCCGCCGGCGGCGACGAGCTGAAGGACTGGCTCAATGCGCGCATCGGCAAGCACGAGCGGGTCGATGCCGTGGTGGTGCGCGACGCCCTGCCGAAGACGGTGATCGGCAAGCTGGATCGGAAAGCGCTGCGGGCCGAGGTCGCGGCCGGCGCTTGAGCCGAGCGTGGCGCGCGGGCTTTGGCGAGCTCAGCCCGAGCGGATGTGGAGCGTGCGGCAAGCGCCACTACTCCCGCTCAGCCTGAGCTTGGCGAAGGCCGCGCGCGGCCTTGCGGCTCAGCTCGCCAGGGTCAGCCGGGGTTCGCCGTCGTCGCCCGGCAGCGGCAAGGCCGGCTCGCCGGCGGCGGGTGCGGCGTGGACACGGTGGGCGAAGCGGCCATCGACTTCGGCGCCCTGCTCGATCGTCAGCGCGTCGTAGAAGACGTCGCCCTCGATATGCGCGGTCTTGAGGATCACCAGCTCGCTCGCGGTGATCGAGCCGCGGACCGAGCCGGAGAGCCGGGCGGTCTCGGCGCGGATCGCGCCGACGACTTCGCTCGACTGGCCCTGGACCAGCGCGGCGCAGACGATGTCGCCTTCGACCCGGCCGTCGATGTGCAGGTCGGCTGTGGCCGAAATGTCGCCCTTGATCACGACGTCGGCGCCGAGCACCGAGAAGGTTCCTCCACTCATCGCATTACCTCCCTGACGGCTGCTTTGGGGCCGGGGCGCTTGGGGCAGGTCCAGTGTGGCCGCGGGCTTCTTCAAGAACATGGGGCGCTGCCTCCAGGAAGGGGCGCGGGTTGACCGGACGGTCGTTGATCCGCACCTCGAAATGCAAATGGGGTCCGGTCGAGCGGCCGGTGCTGCCGATCGCGCCGATGATCGCGCCCGCGGCGACCTTCTGGCCGAGCGAGGCGCGGAAGGCCGACATGTGGGCGTAACGTGTCACCAAACCGTTACCGTGGCTGATCTCGATGCAGTTGCCGTAGCCCTGCTTGACCCCGGCAAAAGTGATCGTGCCTTCGGCGGCGGCATAGATCGGCGCGCCGATCGGGCCCTTGAAGTCCAGCCCGGCATGGAATGCGCCTTCGCCGCTGAACGGATCGCTGCGATAGCCGAAGCCCGAGGAGATGAACTCGAGGCTGGCGGGCAGGACCTGGGGAATGCCCTTCAGCCCGCGCTCGAAGGCTTCCATCCGGGCCAGGCTGAGGCCGAGCCGCTGGAAGCGCGGATCGAGCGAGCCGTCGGCCGAAGTGGCGAGCCGGACCAGCGGACCACCCTGGGCGGTGCGGTCTTCCAGCGAATGCAGCGCCATCTGCGGATCGAGCCCGAGCTTGCGCATGGCGTCCGAGGCGAGGGCCGAGCGGCGGTCGGCGAGGCGGGTCAGGGCTTCGACGAAGGCGAGCTGGCGGGCCTCGACCCGGGCGAGGCCGGCTGCCTCGGGAATCGCGGCACTGATCTTCTTGACGGTCCGGGCCGCTTCGCCCGCCGAATCCGATACCGTTTCGCCTGCCCGCCTGTCGGTCGGCAGATCGCCGAGATGGGCCTCGACCAACTGGTCGATCACGTCCTGGCGCTTCTGGATTTCGGACACCTGCCCGGCAAGATTGCTGCGGTAACTGGCGACTCGGCTTTCCGACGACGCGACGCTGGCTTCCCGGTCGAGCAGCGACAGCCGGTCGCGCGTCGAGATGTATTGCGACACGAGCATCACGCCCATGGTCAACAGCCAGGCGGCCGTCAGCGCGACGACCACCCCTGCCGCAATCATCTGAATGCGCGAGGAAATCTTGATAAAGCGGACCTGGCCCTGCGATCGCATGAAGAATTCGCGATCCGGAAACCAGGTTCGCAGGCGATCCCCAATCCCGCCAGCGGAAAGTCTCTGCAAGTCGACCCCTTTAGGTAGAACCCATTATAGGTTGCGGGGCGGCTAGCAGGTGTTCCCGGCCAGGGCGAATCGGTTAAGGGACTCTGCGAACCGAATCCCGTTGAGCCGGACGAGTCGCGCGATGAGTCGTTTCGGCATGCGGGAACGATGGTCCCGAAAGGTTTTGAAGCAGGATTTGTACCCGATTCGTTCGTTCTCACGCAGGCGCTGACATTCGGCCCGGCGAATGCTAAGGCGCCGCGATGTCCGCCCAAATCCTTTCCGTGGAGCCCGCCGCCGGCGAAAGCGCCGAGCAGCTCGTCGAACGCCTCGCCCAGGCCGGCCGCGCGGCTCAGCGCGAGCTCGCGCGGCTCGGCAGCCCGCAGAAGGCCGCGGCCCTGCGCGCCGCCGCCGCGGCCTTGCGCGCCGCCGAGCCGGAAATCCTCGCGGCCAATGCGCGCGACGTCGCCGCGGGCGAGGCCAACGGCCTGACCGGCGCGATGCTCGACCGGCTGCGGCTCGATTCCGCGCGCCTCGGCGGCATCGCCGACGCGGTCGAGCAGGTCGCGGGCCTGCCCGATCCGGTGGGCGAAACCATCGATTCGAGCGAACGCCCCAACGGCCTGGCGCTCAGCCGGGTCCGCGTGCCGATCGGGCTGATCGGGATCATCTACGAGAGCCGCCCCAACGTGACCGCCGACGCTGCGGCGCTGTGCTTCCGCTCGGGCAATGCCGTGCTGCTGCGCGGCGGCAGCGAGGCGGTGAACTCGAACCGCGCGATCCTCGCCGCCCTGGCCGAAGGCCTGGCGAGCGCGGGCGCGCCGGCCGATGCGGTCCAGCTCGTCCCCACGCAGGACCGCGCCGCGGTCGGCGCGATGCTCACCGCGGCGGGCCTGATCGACATGATCGTGCCGCGCGGCGGCAAGAGCCTGGTCGCACGCGTCCAGGCCGACGCGCGGGTGCCGGTGCTCGCCCATCTCGACGGGATCTGCCACACCTACGTGCATTCGGCCGCCGATCCGGCGATGGCGCGGGCGATCGCGCTCAATGCCAAGCTGCGCCGCACGGGGATCTGCGGGGCGATGGAGACGCTGCTGCTCGATACGGCCTTCAGCGATTCGCCAGGGCTGGTCGGCGCGCTGCTCGATGCCGGCTGCGAGCTGCGCGGCGATGCCCGCGCCCGCGCCCTCGATCCGCGGATCCTGCCCGCGAGCGCCAACGACTGGGATACCGAATACCTCGACGCGATCCTGTCGGTCGCGGTGGTGGACGGCCTCGACGCGGCGCTGGCGCATATCGCCGCGCACAGTTCCGCCCATACCGACGCGATCGTCACCGGCGATGCCGCGGCGGCCGAACGGTTCCTGAACGAGGTCGACAGCGCGATCGTCATGGTCAATGCCTCGACCCAGTTCGCCGATGGCGGCGAATTCGGCCTCGGCGCCGAGATCGGCATCGCCACGGGGCGCTTGCACGCGCGGGGGCCCGTCGCGCTCGAAGGGCTGACCACCTACAAGTGGCAGGTCCGCGGCACGGGGCAGACCCGGCCCTGACGCGGATCGGCCTGCGCATCGGCCTTTTGGGAGGCAGCTTCAATCCGGCGCATGGCGGCCATCGCCGGATCAGCCTGTTCGCGATCGCGGCGCTGGGGCTCGACGAGGTCTGGTGGCTGGTCTCGCCGGGCAATCCGCTGAAGCCCAGGGCGGGCATGGCGCCGCTCGCCGCGCGCGTCGCCTCCGCTCGCATCCAGGCCCGCCGCGCGCCGATTCGCGTGACCGCGCTCGAACGCGAGCGGGGCACGCGCTATACCGTCGATACGCTCCGCGACATCCGGCATCGCTGGCCGAAGTGCCGGTTCGTCTGGCTGATGGGGGCCGACAATCTCGGCCAGTTCCACCGCTGGCGCGACTGGCGCAGGCTCGCCCGCGCCATGCCGATTGCGGTAATCGCCCGTCCGGGTTATGATGCCGCTGCTGTTGCGAGCCCTGCAATGGCCTGGCTGCGCCGCTACCGG
>JASGGH010000120.1:0-5772 GCA_047605105.1 Novosphingobium sp.
GTATTCCTTTCGCATAGATTTCGTCGTCAAGCGGTATCATGTCGGCGTTCGCCGCGCCGCGCGCGAACATTTCCCGGAATACCGTAAGCCGGTCATGCGGCTGTAGTAGCTTCGTCGAGAATCGAACTATGGGAGACGGTTCCGTCATGGATTTTGCAAATGCCGCGATCAATCGATGTGGGATGAAAGATAGCACCAAAACGCAAATGAACAAGGCGACGACCGGCCGTCGTTTCTGGCGCGGTGGCAGCAGTTTTCTGTTTTTGAGCTCCGCTACGTAGAAGTGGAGCGAACCACTTCGCCACAGCACAAGAATATTCGCAACAGCGATATTGCGCCCACCTTCCATATTCCTGCGCTCGCGGCGGACTGCGCTTCCACAAGCGGCGGGCCGTGCCCGATCCTCGCCGCCTTCGCGCCGAAACAGCGGTCTTGCTCTCCGCCGCCGCGGCGCTAGCCTCCGGCCCGGGGCGTGTGACGAGAGTGATGAGGAGGAGAAGAAAGCATGAGAAACATTGCAGCGGAGTTTTTCGGGACGTTCTGGCTGGTGCTGGGCGGCTGCGGATCGGCGGTGCTGGCGGCGGCCTTTCCGGACCTCGGGATCGGCTTCGCCGGCGTCTCGCTGGCCTTCGGGCTGACCGTGGTGACCATGGCCTATGCGGTCGGCGGGATTTCGGGCGGGCACTTCAACCCGGCGGTCTCGCTCGGCCTGGCGATCGCCGGGCGGTTCTCGTGGAAGGATCTGGCGCCCTACTGGATCGCGCAGGTTGCCGGCGCGATCGCCGCCGCGGCGGTGCTCTATGCCATCGCCTCGGGCAAGGCCGGGTTCGCGGCCGGCTCCTTCGCGTCGAACGGCTATGGCGATCTCTCGCCGGGCGGCTATTCGCTGGCGGCGGCGCTGATCGCCGAAGTGGTGCTGACCGCGGGCTTCCTGGTGGTGATCCTGGGCTCGACCAGCCGCGCGGCGCCTCCGGGCTTCGCCCCGCTGGCGATCGGCCTGGCGCTGACCTTGATCCACCTGGTGTCGATTCCCGTCACCAACACCTCGGTCAATCCGGCGCGCTCGACCGGGGTGGCGCTGTTCGCCACGACCGGCGCGCTGGGCCAGCTCTGGGCCTTCTGGGTGGCGCCGCTGCTGGGCGCGGTGCTCGGCGGGGGGATCTGGCGGTTCCTGCTCAGCCCCGGCGAGACCTCCGGCAATCCGGAGCGGGACCCGAACGAGACTTGAGGCGTTGAGGGCACAAGGCGGCGGGTCAGCCCCTTCGGCCCGCCGCTGACCTTGCTATCGAGGAGGCGACGATGCCCGACACCTTCAAGCCCGACACCTTCGAGAGCGAATGGCAGAAGGAACTGCGCCTGCTGCTCGGCCATATCGCGGCCCACCCGTCACACGACCTGACCGCCGAGCGCGCAAGGGTCGTGGTGCTCAACAAGCTGCTGGCCGAAGCCGAGGCTCAGCCGGCCTGAGCCAGGCTCGAGCGGATCGTTGAACCGGGGCCGTGCGGCGGCGGCTTCGCCGCACGGCGGTTCGTGCTAGCTCGATACCACGCTAGCTCAATACCACTGGGTCACGCCGCCATGCCCGGCACAGGTGCCGGTGCGGTTGGCCGAGTGCGAATAGCTGTTGTCCTTGCAGCGCGCGGTCGCGCCGTCGGGCCCATTGCCGCCTGCCGCGGCGGGCGCGGCGGCCTTGCGCGCGGCCGGTGCCTTGGCGGCGCTGGCGGTGAGCGCAGCGGCGGGAGAATGCGTCGCAGCGGGCTTCACCGGGGTTGCGGCGAGCGCGGGGTGGGCTGCCGGGGCGGCCTTGGCGGCCGGAGCGGAGGCCGAGAGGTGCGCGGCGGGGGTCGCCCGGCTGGTCGGCGTCGCATGCGGGCTCGGCGCGGCGTGGGGAGCCAGCGAGGCATGCGGCGCCGGCGTCGGCGCGGGATGGGCGCTGGCCTTCGGCTTGGGCGTCGCCGTAGCGGAATTGGAAGCGGTGACCGCGAGGGCTGCCGTCGAACAGAACAGCGCAGTGACGCCGAGCGATGCGATGAGCAATTTGGGTCGGAGCATGGTCATGTTCCCTTCGAGGTTGGAGCGGGGTCCCAATATTCGCCGTAGGCCGATCGGCGGTCAGCTCCTTTCGGACGCCCAGCCCCGCTGAACGAATATCCGAAAAGGAGGAATGGAACTCAGCGCCTGGCGGCATGAACCAAAAGTTAATGGAACTCGGCGCGGTTCCGGTGCGGGGGCAAGCCGGGCTCCCGAAGCGGCACGGGCCTGCCGGGTCGCCCCGGCAAGCCCGCCCGAATCAGCCGATGGGGGCTTGGCCTAGCGGCCAGGCCGGCTCAGTATTCGCAGACCAGCCGGCCTTCGCGGTTGGCGATGCGGTTCGACCGGCAATTGCGCAGGCTGATGCTCGAGCCGTTCCAGTACCCGCTGCCGTTGCGGCACTGGGCATAGAGCTGGTCGCCGCGCACGTCGGCATCGCGGCAGCTGTCGCGCCAGGAGCCGCCGGGCATGCCGCCGTTCCAGCCCCCGTTGCCGCCGCCCCAACTGCCTTCGCAGTACAGCCGGCCGTTGCCGTTCTCGAAATTGCCCGAGCGGCACGAACGGACGTTGATCTGCGAATTCATCCAGCGGTCGTTCGCATCGCGGCACTGCGCCGAGAGATAGGTACCGCGCATCGTGGGATAGCGGCAGGACTGGCGATAGGAGCCGCCCGGCAGGTTCCACCCGCCGCCGGGATACCAGCCGCCGCCCGAGCGCTCGCAGACGAGGCGGCCGTCGTTGTTGGCCACGTTGCCGCGGCAGCGGTTGGTGTCGATCGAGGTCCGGACCCAGCGATCGTAGGTAGTGCGGCACTCGGCCGAGAGATAGCCGCCGCGGGTTTGCGGATAACGGCAGCTTTCGCGCCACGATCCGTCGGGCAGCCCGTTCCAGTTCCCGCCGCCGTCCCAGGGCTGCGCCGATACGGGAGTCATCAGCGCTCCGCCGGCCACCGCCGCGGAGAAGGTAAGCGCACATGCCAGGACCAGTTTCTTCATGACGGGCTCCGATCATCAGACCATTGGGGGAAGTATGCGGGCGAAAACTATACGCGCAAAATGACATTCGCAAAGTCTTATCGAACTGCGGCGGGGGAGCGGGCCGGTGCCGGCTTGCGCCGAAAGGCGCATTTCCAAACGGTCCCTCAGCGCGCCCGCTCGAGGCGCACCAGCGCCTCGTCCAGCGCCTGGAGAAAGCGCGAGCGATCGGCCTTGGCGAAGGGAGCCGGGCCGCCGATCGCCTCTCCCCCGGCGCGCAGGTCGGCCATGATCGCGCGGGTCGCGATCGCGCCGCCGATCGAAGCGGCGGTGAAGGGCTTGCCGCCCGGCCCGATGACCGTTGCCCCGGCTTTCAGGCAGCGGTCGGCCAGCAGGATGTCGGCGGTGACGACGACCGCGCGCGCGTCGGCCTCCCCGGCGATCCAGTCGTCCGCGGCGTCGAAGGCGTCGGAGACGACGACGCGCTCGATCAGCGGATGTTCGGGAATGCGGATGCGGGTGTTGCTGACGATCCGCACGGGCACGCTGCGGCGGAAGGCGACCTTGTAGATCTCCTCCTTCACCGGGCAGGCATCGGCGTCGACGAGGATGCGGATCGCGGTCACGGCGATCCGCCTGCCGCAGTTTCGCGCCGGTGGCAACGCGGTGACGGAATTCGGCTGCGGCATTTGCGCTTCCTTTGCCGCGCCGGGCCTGTGCCCGTCCGCTCCGGCAAGAGGGAGTGCGGCAGGGGAGGGGGCGGTGATTTCGGCGCGCGAGGCGCCGCGGGCGGCCTATCCGCAGGCGCCGACGCCTCTCGCCTGACCGCGCATGATTGATCGCAGGAGCGCTTTGACGGTCCCCGGTATTCCCGCCAGACAGGCCCAAAGCCCGGGAGAATGCCGATGTCCGATTCCAATGCCCCCTTCGCCGGGGCCAATGCCCTGCTGTTCGGCGGGGCCAAGGGTATCGGCAAGGCGGTTGCCCTCGAATGGGCGAAGCGCGGCGCGCGGCTGGCCGTCGCCGACATCGACGAGGCGGCCGCCAAGGCAACCGCTGCCGAGATCGAGGCTGCCGGCGGCAAGGCGGTGGGGATTGCCGCCGATGTCCTGAAGGACGAATCGGTGGCCGCCGCGGCCGCTGCCGCCGAGGCGGCGCTGGGCGAGATCGACATCGTGATGAACAACGTCGGCGGCATGCTCAACGGCCATCCCGAGGACATCCCGATCGAGGAATGGCACCGGATCATGGAGATCAACTACTTCGCCGCGGTCCGGGGCGTGAAGGCATTCATCCCCAAGTTCCTGGCGCGGGGGAAGGGGCATATCGTCAACACGGCTTCGTTCGCGGGCTTCTATCCCTTCGCGGCGAGCCGGATTCCCTACGCCGCGTCCAAGGCGGCGGTGATCTCGATGAGTCAGAACCTGGCGCTCTACCTCGAGCCGCAGGGCGTGCGGGTGACCTGCCTGCTGCCGGGGCCGGTGATGACCGGCGTGCTCGCGACGATGACCTCCTGGACCGAGGATTGCCAGATGCGCGGGCCCGGCGCCGATCTGGACCTGATGCTGCCCGAGGACGTGGCGGTGGTGCTGTCCGACGCGATGCGCGACGGCAAGGTGATGATCCCCTCCGACCCGGCGGCCTGGGACATCGTCAAGTCCTGGGCGGCCTCGCCCGAGGGCTTCATCAAGGGCAAGATCGACGAATTCGCCGGCGGCGAGACCGGCCGCCCGCGGGTCAGCGACGAGTTCAAGGCGCGGCTGGCGCAAGCGGGAGCGAAGCGATGAGCCGTCCCCCGCTGAACCGGCTGGGCATCGAAATGCTCACGCTGCTCGGCATGCCGCCGGTGGAGCACGTGAAGACCGCCGCCGAGCTGGGCTGCGTGGCGATCTCCAGCGGCCTGACCGGCCTGCCGCTGACCATGTTCGGCATCACCGACTTCGCGCCCTATCCGATGTGGTCGCTGCGCGACGATGCCGCGCTGCGGCGCGAGACGATCGCGGCGATGAAGGACACCGGGGTGCATATCGGCCTCGGCGAAGGCTTTCGCGCCAGGCCGGACGGCGACGCGCGCGACTTCGCCGGCGACCTCGATCTGATGGCCGAGCTGGGCGCGGTGCGGATCAATGCGATCTGCCTCGAGGAGGCCATGTTCGCGGACGGTTCGGCCCACGATCAGCTGGCGATCATGGCCGAGCTGACCGCGGAGCGCGGCATGGCCTTCACCATCGAGTTCACCCCGCCGCACGGGATCAACTCGTTCGAGCGCGCGCTCGAGGTGTGCCGGCACATCGGCCAGGGCAAGGCCCGGGTGCTGGTCGATTCGATGCATTTCTTCCGCACCGGCGGCACGGTCGAGAAGCTGAAGGCGGTCGATCCCGACTGGATCGGCTATGCCCAGATGTGCGACGGCAAGCTGGCGCCTCACGACGACGCTTATTTCATGACCGCGATGTTCGGCCGCGGCATCCCGGGCGAGGGCGAGCTGCCCCTGCGCGAATGGGTCGCCGCTTTGCCGGAGACCTGCGAGATCGGCCTCGAAGTGCCGCGGCTCGACCTGCTGCGCTCGGGCGTGACCCCGCGCGACCATGCCGCCAAGGTGGTCGCGGCGGCGCGGGCGCTGGGCGCGTGATGACCGAGATCGGCAACGAGGCCCCAATCAGAGAGTCTCTGAGAGACCGTTTGGAAAATCGCGAAAGAGCGATTTTCAAGGCGGCACCGGCCCGGAGCCCCCCCCCGCCACCCACAGAAAAAAGCCGGAGGGGTG
>JASGGH010000121.1:0-5665 GCA_047605105.1 Novosphingobium sp.
CTCATGGACCCGGGGGCGGGGTGGCCGGCGACGGCGCGGCGGGGGCCTCGTCGCTCGCCGGCGCGGACTGGGCGGCGCGCTGGCGGGCCTCGTATTCCTTTTCGGCCTGCTCGACGCGGCTCTGGGTTTCGGCGGCCTCCTGGTCGATCGAGGCCAGGCGCCGCTCCCGCTCGGCCTGGATCAGCTCGCCGAAGCGGACGTCGGTGGATTCGCGCTTTTCGGCATAGGCGTTGTCGATCAGCTTGTTCGCGCAGCCGGTCCAGCCGCCCGCGCCGACCGGCGAGCACGACCGGGTGCCGCTGCTGCCGACCGTCTCGTAAGCCAGGACCTTGTTGTTCCAGCTCTCGTTCTTCTGCAGGTCGCCGGTTTCGCGCAGCGGGGCGGGAATGCGATAGCGCTCGCTCTCGCTCTTGCGCGCGCAGACGGTGATCTCGCCCTCGGTCGAGGCCGGGCAGGGATCGTCGCCGTAGACGATCAGCTGGTTGACCTTCTCGCCGGCGTCCTGGGCCGAAACCGCGGGCGCGAATGCGAGGCCCAGGGGAACTAGGGCGAGGGCAAGGCTATGTCGCACGGGTCGGCTCCTGCTTGGGTTGCGGTCCCGATATAGGGATCGGCGTCCGTGAATGATAGCTGAAGCGCGCGGGCGGGCGATTTGATCCCGGGCAATTCGATCCGGGGCAGGGGGCGGCCGGGCCGGCGCCGCCACGGCGTCAAATCCGCTGCGAGAGGCGGATCGCCAGGCGGCAGCCGAGGCGGATCGCGCCCGACAGCAGCGGGAAGGCGGGCGCGCGCTCGGCCCCGGCGGCAAGCGCGGTCTCGCGGTGCTCGCGCTCGTCGGCGCGGAACTCGTCGATCATCGCGGACAGCTCGGGATCGGCATCGCCCAGCGCTTCGATCTGGTGGGTATAGTGGCGGTCGATCTCCTCCTCGATCGCGGCGGTGCAGGCCATGGCGGCTTCGGGGCCGATCAGCGCGGTCGCCGCGCCCAGGGCGAAGCCCGCGACGCGCCAGACCGGCTGCAGCGCGGTCGGCCGCACGCCCCGCGCCGCCATCAGCGCGTCGAAGCGGGCGCGGTGATCGGCCTCCTGGGCGGCCATCGCGGCGATGTCGGGGGCATGCCGCGCCCGGTTGCCCATGACCGCGAGCTGCCCGGCATAGATCCGCGTCGCCCCGTATTCGCCGGCCTGGTCGACCCGCAGCATGGCGTCGGAGGGGGAGCGGCGCCTCACCGCCGGCGCCCGCGGAGGCACGCGAAGGCCGCCAGCGCGGCGGCGGTGGAGATCAGGAAGTTGAACCCGGCGAGCGAGATGCCGAGCAGGCTCCATTGCACTTCGTCGCAGCGGATGATCGGCGCGTTCATGATCGCATCGAGCGGATTGCCGCCGCCGCCCAGGCCGGTCGCGGTGCAGGCGGTCAGGCCTTCCCACCACTTGTACTCGACCCCCGCGTGATAGCCCCCGATCAGGCCCGAGGCGAGCACCGCCAGGGCCGCCAGCGCGATCGGCCACTTCGCGCGCGGCAGGGCGAAGGCGAGCAGGGCGAAGGGCAGCGCGGCGAAATGGGCGTAGCGCTGCCACCAGCACATCTCGCAGGGGTAGAGCCCGAAAAGGTACTGCGAGACATAGGCCCCGCCGAGCAGCAGCACGGGCGCGGCCAGGGCGATCAGCCGCGCCGTGCGCAGGCGGCCCGAAGCAAGCGCGGCGGTCGCGGGGTCGCGCATCCGGCTACTTGCGCCTGGGCGCGGCGGCGAGCGTCGTCGCCGCGGCGCGGCGCAGCGTCTCGAGCGCATAATAGAGCTGGAAGTCGGTGATGCCCTTGGCCTTGAGCTGATCCGCGGTCATCTTGAAGCGGGGATCGTCCTGCTTGTCGGTCTCCAGCTTCTTGTCGTCGAGCCCGGCTTCGTTGACCAGGTGGCGGCGCAGGTCGCTCTCGCGGTAGGACATCTCGGCGCGCTTGCGGGCATCGGGGTCCGAGATCTGCGGCACGCGGATGTCGGGCTCGATCCCGCCTTCCTGCACCGACCGGCCGCTCGGGGTGTAGTAGCGCGCGGTGGTCAGCTTGACCGCGTGGGTGCGGTCGAGCCGGATCATCGACTGGACCGAGCCCTTGCCGAAGCTGCGCTCGCCCATGATCAGCGCGCGATGCTGGTCCTGCAGCGCCCCGGCGACGATCTCCGAGGCCGAGGCCGAGCCCGCGTCGATCAGCACGACCACCGGCAGGCCCTTGGCCGCATCGCCGCGGAACATCGATTCGGCGCGGTAGTATTCGTTCTCGCTGACGATCCGCCCGCGCTGCGAGACGATGTCGCCCTTGTCCAGGAACAGGTCGGACAGGGCCACCGCCTCGTCGAGCGAGCCGCCGGGGTTGGAGCGCAGGTCGAGCACCAGGCCGCCGAGCTTGCCCGCGCTCTGGCGCTTCATCGCCAGGATCGCGCCGTTGACGTCGCTGCCGACGTCGCGCGAGAATTCGTTGACGGTGATGACGCCGAGGCTGCCCTCGAGCTTCCAGGTGACCGGCTCCAGATCGATCACGCCGCGGGTCACGGTGACGTCGAAGGGCTCGTCGCGGCCGACGCGGAAGATCGTCAGGCGGATCGAGGTCCCCGCCTCGCCGCGCATCTGGCGGACCGCGTCGTCGAGCTCGTTGCCGTAGATCAGTTTGCCGTCGAGGTGGGTGATGAAGTCGCCGGCCTTGACCCCGACCTTCTCCGCCGGGCTGCCGCGCATCGGCGAGATCACCTTCACCGCGCCGTCGTCCATCGCGACGCTGAGGCCGAGGCCGGAATAACTGCCGTCGATCATCGTATCCAGGCGCTGCAGCGCGGCGCCCTCGAGATAGGCCGAATGCGGATCGAGCGCGGAGAGCATGCCCTCGATCGCGCCTTTCTCGATCTTCTCGTCGTCGACGGCTTCCACGTAGTTGGCCTTGATCAACTGCCACACGGTCAGCAGCCGCCCGAGCTGCGGCGTCGTGCGCGCATCGACCGCGGCCAGCCCCGCGGTCGTCACGGGCAGCAGCGCCACGGCGCCGACCAGCAGGCCGGCGCGGGTGAGGGAAGCGAGGGTGGTACGCATCGTAGGCCTTTCAGTGCTCGGGCCGTTCTATAGGCAGCACGGGATTAACGCCAGTTATCTGCGACAGCCGATTCGCTAGAGATTGCGTAGCTGTTGCAGCGGGTCCACCGGGGTCCCCGCATGGCGGAGCTCCAGCGTCAGGACCGGCTGGCCGGGGCCGGCAAGGCCCAGCGGCGCGCCCGCGATCAGCACCTCGCCGACCCGTGCGTCGAGCTGGAACAGCCCGGTGACCAGCGAGGTCCAGCCGCCGACATGCTCGATGATCACGATCTTGCCGTAGCCGCGATAGGGCCCGGCGAAGACCACCCGGCCGCCGCCGGGCGCGACGACCTGGGCATTGGCCCGGGCCGCGATCGCGATCCCGCGCGAGCCCGGATCGCCGAACCCGCCGACGAGCCGCCCGTCGACGGGGAGCGTGTAGCGCGCCAGGCCGAGGACCGGGACGGGCGGTGGCGGCGGGACCGGCTCGGGCTGGGCCCGTTCGGGCTGCGGCGGGCGCATGACCGGGCCGGGAAGGAGCGCCAGCTGGTCCCGCAGCGCGGCGGACTTGCCGAGTTCCGCGACCAGCCCGGTCAGGTCGCGGGCCTGCTCGGCGAGCGCCAGGGCGTTCTCGCTCTCGCGGTCGGCCACGCCGGCGGCATGACGCGCCGCGAGGCGCTGACTGGTCTCGAGGCCGGCCAGCGCCTGGCGCCGGGCGGCCAGCTCGCCCTTGCTCGCGCGCAGGCTCCGGGCCGCGGCCTCGGCCTGTTGCTGCAGCAGGCGAAAGCGCGCGAGCTCGCCGCGCAGCGCGGCGGTGCGCCGCTCGACCTCGGGCATCATCGTCGCGAGCATCGCGCGCAGGTGCATGGCGTCATGAACCGAGCCCGGGCGCAGGAGGGCGAAGACGACCGGCCGGCGCGACAGCCGCTGCAAGGCGGCGGTAAGCTCGATCAGCGGGCGCTGCTTCGCGGTCAGGGCGATCCTCAGGGCCTCGCGCTGGTGCGCGATCAGGCGGATCTGCGCCTGGTGGCCGGCGATCTCGGCTTCGGTCTGTTGGATTCGCGCGGCGAGCGCGGCGGATTGCTGCGCGGTGCGGTCGGCGGCTTCGACCACGCGCGCCGCCTCGGCCTCGAGCTTCTCGCCGCGCAGGCTGGCGGCCTTGGCCTGGGACCTGGCCTCCTCCAGCGCGCGCTGCGTCTGGGCGACGTCGTCATAGGCCTGGCGCTGCTGGGCCACGGCCAGGCCGGCGCCGGTCAAGGCCAGCAATAGCAGCGGAACACGCAGCGCGCGCAGTGACGTCATGGCCCCCATCTATCCCGAACGATGATAGGGATGGCCAGCAAGAATGCTCGTCGCGCGCCACAATTGCTCCACCAGCAGTGCGCGGGCGAGGATGTGCGGCCAGGTCATCGGCCCGAAGGCGAGCAGCAGGTCGGCCTTGCCCCGCGCCGCGTCGCCGTGACCGTCGGCGGCGCCGATCAGGAAGCGGGTCTCGCGCACGCCTTCGTCGCGCCAGCGGCCCAGCAGCGCGGCGAACTCCTCCGAAGAGAGCAGGCGGCCGCGCTCATCGAGCAGGACTTCGCGGCAGGGGGTCGGCGCGGCCGGAACGGTTCCGCCGGTATCGGGCAGCTCGGTGATCCTGAACGGCCAGGTGATCCGCTTTGCATAGCGCTCGACGAGCTCGGCCTCGGGCGAACGGCCGATCTTGCCGCGAGCGATGACGTGGAGGCGCATCAGTGCGTGGTCCGGTCATGCCGGCGCATGACCTCGCGCGGCGCCGGTCCACTCCCCCGGCCCGGCCACCCGACAGGATACACTATGGGTGGTCGGGCCGGGGGAGTGGGCCGGTGCCGCACCCAGCCGTCAGGCCGGAATCCATCAAGCGGCGCCCGCCGCAGGCGCGTCGCCGAAGGCCCACATCCGCTCGAGGTTGTAGAACGAGCGCACTTCCGGGCGGAACAGGTGGACGATCACGTCGCCGGCATCGACCAGGACCCAGTCCGCGGCGGGCAGGCCTTCGATCCGCGAATGGCCGAAGCCGCCGTGCTTGACGCGCTCGGCGAGCTTTTCGGCCATGGCGGTGACTTGGCGCGTCGAGCGGCCCGAGGCGATCACCATGAAATCGGCGATCGCGGTCTTGCCTTCGAGCGGGATGGAAACGATCTCCTGCGCCTGGTCGTCGTCGAGCGATTGCAGCACGAGCGCGTGGAGCGAGCCGGGTTCGGCGCTGGGCAGCGGCGTGGCGGCCTGGTCGCCGGGCTCGGCCGGCTGGGTTTGGGCCTGGGTCATGTAGCTGGGATTGGCTCCTGTGGTGCAACCGGCAAGGCGAAACGGCGCCTCAACGGGCATCTGCCGGGATGGGACGACGTGTGACGGAGTCGCGCATTGCCTGCGGGGTCAGCTTTTCTGACCAAAGCGGATCGGCCTTGCGAAGCGCGGTCGCCGACCGCTGATCGGGATCGAAACGCAACAGCACCAGCGCGGGCGAACTCCATTCTGCCCGGTTGCGAAAACCGGCGGCGGACCGCCGGTAGCGGCGCAGCCAGGCCATTGCAGGGCTCGCAATAGCAGCGGCATCATAACCCGGACGGGCGATTACCGCAATCGGCATG
>JASGGH010000122.1:0-5647 GCA_047605105.1 Novosphingobium sp.
CGGCGCGGCCTTCGCGCCCCCGCGCCTGCCTGCCGACGAAGCCTCGCTCGAGCGCCTGGCCAAGGCCGCCCGCGCCGGCTGGCGCGATGGGCAGGGACGGGCCGACCTCATCGAGGATGCCGAAGGACGGCGATGGCGCGGCGAGGCGGTGCGCGCCGGCCGCGGCGAGGACTTCCTGGTCTGGCGCTTCACCCAGTTGCTGGCCTCGGACCCCGTCGCGGAGCTCGTTCGCCAGCTCGACGGCAAGCTGGGCCGCGCGCTCGACCGCGCGGGCTTCGCGGCGGCGATCGTCGATCCCGACGGCCAGATCCGCACCGCCAGCGCGGGCCTCGCCCTGCGCGGGGTGGGCGATGTCGGTGCCGTCCTGACGGGGCAGGACTTCGTCTCGCTGCTCCGCCAGGACGACAGCGGCCAGATCACCTGGGCCCGCGACGGGCGCAGCGGCCAGCCGGTGACGATGTACTACATCCCCGTCGCCGACCCCGACGTGGTGGGAGAGCCCGATCCCGAGACCACCCCCTCGCTCATGCTGGTCGCGGATTCGGGGATCGGCCTGGGCGGAGGAACCGAAGTCGCCGCGGCCTCGCCCCATCTCGAGGCGCTGCTGTCGCAGCTTCCGCTCGGCCTGGCGATGGCCGATCGCGACGGGCGGCTGCTTTTCGCCAATGCCGCGTTCCTCCGCGCCGCGGGCCGCGAGCACGACGGGATGCCGACCTATCCCACCGATCTGGTGGTCCGTGAGGACAAGGGCGCACTGTCCGACGCGATCCGGCGCTTTGCCCAAGGCCCGGCGAGCTCGGGCGATCTCGCGGTGCGGCTGGTCGCCCAGGCCGACGATCCGGTGTCGCTGAGCTTGGCCGGGGTCCGCGGGCTGGGCGAGGCGGCCGTCCTGCTCGGCCTGACCGATTCGACCGAGGAGACCCGGCTCAAGCGCCAGGTCGCCCAGGCCACCAAGATGCAGGCCGTGGGCCAATTGGCGGGCGGCGTGGCGCATGACTTCAACAATATCCTGACCGCGATCATCGGCACCTGCGACCTCATGCTGCTGCGCCATACGCCGGGCGACAGCGATTACGACGACATCCAGCAGGTCCGCGCGAATTCGAACCGGGCGGCCTCGCTCACCCGCCAATTGCTCGCCTTCTCGCGCCAGCAGACCCTGCGGCCCGAGGTGCTACAACTGCCCGACGTGGTCACCGACGTCTCGCAGATGCTCAAGCGGCTGATCGGCGAGAAAGTGCAGATGACGGTCACCCACGACCGCGACCTCGGCCCGGTCCGCGCCGATCCCAGCCAGCTCCAGCAGGTCATCGTCAACCTGGCGGTGAACGCCCGCGATGCGATGGCGGGCAAGGTCGATGTCGGCAAGCTCAAGATCATGACCCGCCGGGTCACCCCCGCCGACGTGCGCAAGATGCGCAGCGAGGTCCTGCCGCAGGGCGACTATACCGCGCTGGTCGTCGAGGACACCGGCAGCGGTATCCCGCCCGAGCATCTCGCCAAGATCTGGGAACCGTTCTTCACCACCAAGGAACAGGGCAAAGGCACTGGCCTGGGCCTCTCCACGGTCTACGGGATCGTCAAGCAGTCGGGCGGGTTCATCTTCGCCGACAGCGAGATCGGCAAGGGCACCCGGTTCACGGTCTACCTGCCCGTCCACCGCCCGCAGCCGGGCGAGGTGGCCGCACTCGCCAAGCCTCCCGAAAAGCAGGCCGAATGGGCCGGCGGCGGGCGCATCCTGCTGGTCGAAGATGAGGATACGGTCCGCCTGGTCGCCGAGCGCGCGCTGGCCCGCGCGGGCTATACGATCACCACGGCCGCCGACGGCGAGGAGGGGTTGGAACAGGTGGCCAAGGGCGGGCGGTTCGACCTGGTCGTCAGCGACGTGGTCATGCCGAACATGGACGGCCCGGCCATGGCCCGCGCGATCCGCAAGCTGGCGCCCGGCCTGCCGATCCTGTTCATGTCGGGCTATGCGGAGGACCACCTGCGCCGCGAGATCGACGTGGAGAACATGCACTTCATCCCCAAGCCGTTCTCGGTCCAGCAGATCTCGGAGAAGGTCGGGGCGGTGCTGGGGGCGGCGAAGGCTTCGTGACGGCATTCCAAACCCACCCGTTCGCGTCGAGCGAAGTCGAGACGCCGCGCGCCATGTGCCTCGACTTCGCTCGACCCGAACGGAGGTAGGGAGACGGTCCGGTGGGCCTCCCGATCCACGCCGTCCTGCCCGATCTGCTCGCCGCCCTGCGCGCGGGGCCGAGCGCGGTGCTGATCGCGCCGCCCGGCGCGGGCAAGACCACCGCGGTCGCCCCGGCGCTGATCCGCGAGGACTGGTGCGCGGGCACGGTGATCCTGCTCAGCCCCCGCCGCGTCGCCGCCCGGGCCGCGGCGGAGTGGATGGCGGAACTGCTGGGCGAGCAGGCCGGGCAGACCGTCGGCTACCTGACCCGCCTCGACTCCAAGCGCAGCGCGGGGACGCGCATCCTGGTGATGACCGAGGCGATCTTCGTCTCGACCATCCTCAATGATCCCGAATTGGCGGGCGTTTCCGCCGTGCTGTTCGACGAGGCGCACGAACGCCACCTCGACAGCGACCTCGGCCTGGCCCTGGCGATCGAGAGCCAGCAGGTGCTGCGCGAGGACCTGCGCATCGTGGTCATGTCGGCGACGATCGACGGGGCGCGGTTCGCCCGGCTGCTCGGCGACGCGCCGGTGGTGGAGAGTGAGGGCAAGGCCTTCCCGCTCACGATCCGCTGGCTCGGCGCGCGGCCGGAGCTGAAGCTCGAGGACGCCATGACGTCGGCGATCCTGACCGCCTGGCGCGAGGAAACGGGGGATGTGCTGGCCTTCCTGCCCGGCGTCGGCGAAATTTCCCGGGTGCAGGAACGGCTGGCGGACAAGCTCTCCGGCGCCTTGGTCCTGCCGCTTCACGGGCAATGCGAGCCTCAGGCCCAGCGCGCGGCGATCAAGCGCGATCCCCAGGGCCGCCGCCGGATCGTCCTGGCCACGGCGATCGCCGAAACCTCGCTGACTCTCGACGGCGTCTCGGTGGTGGTCGATGCCGGTCTCTCGCGCCGCGCCGAGTTCGACAAGGCCGCGGGCGTCACCCGCCTCGTCACCCACCGCGCCAGCCAGGCCGCCGCCGCCCAGCGCGCCGGCCGGGCCGCGCGGCAGGCCCCGGGGGTCGCCTACCGGCTGTGGGAGGAAGCCGCACATCCCGGGCGGGCGGCATTCGATCCGCCCGAGATGCTGACTTCCGATCTTGGTCCGTTGACGTTGACGCTCGCCCAGTGGGGCGCGGGCGACGTCACGGCGATGGCCTGGCTCGATCCGCCGCCTGCCGCAGGCCTTGCGGCGGCGCGGGCGGGGCTGGTCTCGCTCGGCGCGCTGGACGGCGAGGGCAGGATCACCGAGCACGGCCGCGCCATGGCCAGGCTGCCGATGGAGCCGGCGCTGGCCCATATGCTGCTCTACGGCGCCGAGGACCTCGGCGCGAGGATCGCGCTGCTGCTCCAGGAACGCGGGCTGGGCGGGCGCAGCGAGGACCTGTTGCAGCGGCTCGATCGGTGGAATTCGGACCGGTCGGCGCGCGCGGAAAGCTCGCGGCAACTGGCGAGGCGCTGGGCGAAGGCGGCGCGCGGCCTTCGGCAAGCTCAGGCTGAGCCTGTCGAAGCCCGCGCGCAGGTCCCCGCCGGCATCCTCCTCGCCGAAGCCTTCCCAGACAACCTGGCCAAGCGCCGCGACGCTTCGGGCGAGGACTGGCTGGCGGTGGGCGGCCGCGGGCTGAAGCTCGACCCCGCCAGCCCGCTCGCCCGCGCCGAATGGCTGGCGGTCGGAGATGCCCAGGGCATGGCCAAGGGCGCGCGGATCACCGGGGCGATCGCTCTGACCGAAGCGGAGGTCCTGCGCTGGCTCGCCCCGCGGATCGAGCGGCGCACCACGCTCAAATGGATCGCCGCCGAGCGCCGGGCCGAGGCGCTCCTCGAACAGCGGCTCGGCGCGGTGCTGATCGCCAAGGGACCGGACCCGTCGCCCGATCCTGCCGCCATCGCCCGGTTCCTGGCCGAGCAGGTGCGCAATGACGGACTCGATCTGTTGCCGCTTTCGCGTGCCAGCCGCGAATTGCTGAAGCGTGGAAACTACGCCGGGGTGCTGACCGAAGAAGCCCTGCTGGCCGATCTCGACTGGCTCGCTCCGCTGCTCGGCCGCCGGCTCGACGCCATCGAGCCCGGGCGGCTGCATCAGGCGCTGCTCGACCGTCTGGACTGGAACGAGCGCCAGCAACTGGAAAAGCTCGCCCCGGCCGAATTCGTCAGCCCGGCAGGCTCGCGCCATGCCATCGACTATGCCGACGACGGCGGCCCCAGCGTGGAAGTCCGCGTCCAGGCGCTGTTCGGGCTCGACCGGCACCCCGGCTTCGGTAGCCCTGCGCAGCCGCTGTTGCTCAAGCTGACCTCGCCCGGCGGCAAGCCGATCCAGGCCACCCGTGACCTCCCCGGCTTCTGGCGCGGCTCGTGGCGCGACGTGGTGCGCGACATGAAGGGCCGCTATCCCAAGCACCGCTGGCCCGACGAGCCCTGGGCCGAGGACCCCAGCCTCAAGACCAAGAATGCCTTCGAGGCGTCCAGACGCTCTTGATTCCCGAAGCGATTCGCAGGAAAGCGCGGATATGACCGCTCGCATCTACCAGCGCCCCAAGAATGCCATGCAGTCGGGCAAGGCCCGCACCGAGCAATGGGTTCTCGAATTCGCCCCCGCCGAGGCCAAGCGCCCCGACCCGCTGATGGGCTGGGCCGGCTCGGGCGACACCCAGGGCCAGGTCGTGCTGACCTTCGCCGATGGTGCCGAGGCCCAGGCGTACGCCGACAAATACGGCATCGAAGCCCGCGTCCAGCAGACCCCGCCGCGGCGGCTGAAGCTCCAGGCCTACGCCGACAACTTCCGCTGACCTGATCCTTCGGGCCTTGCGGTTTTTCTCGGGCGCGGCCATATGCCGCACCGGGAGTCGGTCGGGCGCTTGCGTCCGCCAACCTGGTCAGGTCCGGAAGGAAGCAGCCACAACGGGTTGCGGCGGGTCGGCCGGCTCCTTTTATCCCTGACAATCGCACCGCTAGGCCCTACCTAATCGCGCCATGGGCGATTCCCCCGACATCTTCGGCACCGAGCCTGACGAGGACGACCTCGCGCCGTCTGCAACGGAGCTCGAGGCCGCCGGCCAGAGCTCGATGTTCGGCGCGCCCGAGCCTGCGCCTCCGCCGCCCGCGCCGGTAGCCGCGCCCGCCGAGCAGGGCGCGCAGCCCTACCGGGTGCTGGCGCGCAAGTACCGCCCGCAGACCTTCGGCCAGTTGATCGGCCAGGACGCGATGGTCCAGACCCTGGCCAATGCGATCAAGCGCGGGCGGCTGGCGCATGCTTTCCTGATGACCGGGGTGCGCGGGGTGGGCAAGACCTCGACTGCGCGGCTGATCGCCAAGGCGCTGAACTGTGTCGGGCCGGACGGGCAGGGCGGGCCGACGATCGATCCCTGCGGGGCCTGCGAGCCCTGCACGGCGATCGCCGAGGGCCGCCACATCGACGTGATCGAGATGGACGCGGCCAGCCACACCGGCGTCGACGACGTGCGCGAGATCATCGAGGCGGTGCGCTA
>JASGGH010000123.1:0-5175 GCA_047605105.1 Novosphingobium sp.
TCTCGGCGGCATGGCCGATCGCCACGCGGATGCCGCGCTTGCGCAGGCCTTCGACGACATAGCCCTCGGCGATGTCCGAGCCCTGCACGTCGTAGCCGAGATTCTTCATGACCTCGGCGATGCCGGACATGCCGATGCCGCCGATGCCGACGAAATGGATCGTCCCGATGTCGGTGCCGACGCCCTTCATTGCGTGGCTCCAAGGTCGCGTGCGGCCCCTTCGACGAAGCTCAGAACATGCTTCGACAAGCTCAGGCTGAGCGGGGTTAGAGTATGCGGCACAAACAACATCCGCTCATGCTGAGCTTGTCGAAGCACGCGCGCAACGCCAACCCAAATCATGCCCCGCCCTCCGCGACCAGCGCGCCCTGCCCCTGCGCGGACACCCCGCGGGCCACGCTGATCACGTCCATCAGCGGCGCGCCGCCGAAGCTTTCGACCAGGTCGGCGAGATCGCTCACCGCATTGGGATGCCCGCAGTTCCACGCGGCGTGGGCGGCATTGCCCAGCGTTTCGGGGCGCTGGGCCATCGCCTGGATCTGCTTGGCCAGCTCGATCGCGGTGAAACGGTCCTGGCGGATCGAACGCGCACCCCCGGCCTGGGCCATCTCGCGGGCATTGGCGGCCTGGTGGTCGTCGGTGGCGATCGGCAGGGGAACCAGGATCGCCGGACGCCCCACCGCGGTCAGCTCGGCGATGGTCGAGGCGCCGGCCCGGCCGATGAACAGGTGCGCGTCGGCAAGCCGCGTGGCCATGTCCTCGAAATAGGTGCCGAGCTCGGCGGGGATGTCGTGGCTGGCATAGCGCGCGCGGACGGCCTCGATGTCCTCGGGCCGGCACTGCTGGGTGACCTGCAGGCGCGTGCGCAGCGCGGGCTGGAGCATGGCGAGGCCGTCGGGCACGACTTCGGACAGCACCTTGGCGCCCTGGCTGCCGCCGGTCACCAGGACCCGCAGCAGGCCGTCCGCGGTGAAGGCCGGGAACGGCTGATCGCGCAGGGCGAGCAGTTCCTCGCGCACCGGATTGCCGACCAGATGGACCTTCGCCTTGAACCTGTCGGCCAGCCGGTCGACCGTGCCATAGGCCGTGGCGATGGCATCGACCTTGCCCGCGAGCAGGCGGTTGACCCGGCCCAGCACCGCGTTCTGCTCGTGGATCAGGCTCGGGATCCCGGCCGAGGTCGCCGCCAGCAGCGCGGGCAGCGCCGGATAGCCGCCGAAGCCGACGACCGCGCTCGGCTCGAAGCTCTCGAACAGCCGCAGCGCCATGGAGCGGCCCTCGAGGATCGCCTTGCCGGCCTTGATCCACGACAGCGGGTTCCTGCCCTGGAAGCGCCCGGCGGGAAGCACGTGAGCGGTCAGGGTCTCGGGCTTGCCGGGGATCTGGGCGCCCCGCGCGTCGGTGATGAGCGCGACGTGGTGCCCGCGCTTCTCCAGCTCCACGGCCAGCGCGAAGGCCGGGATCAGGTGCCCGCCGGTGCCGCCGGCGGCGAGAACGTAATGGCGCGTCACGCTCACTTCAGCGCCTCCAGCTGACGCAGGGTGAAGGGATCGCGCTTGAGGAACGGATTGCGCCGGGTGATCGCCAGGAGGAACCCGACGCCGAGGCACAGGGCGATGGTGGAGGAGCCGCCGTAGGAGATCAGCGGCAGGGTCATGCCTTTGGAGGGGAACAACTGGAGATTGACCAGGATGTTGATGAAGGCCTGCCCGCCGAGCTGGGCGACGAGGCCGGTCGCGGCGAGGACGGTGAACAGGTCGTCCTCTTCCACCAGGCGCAGCAGCACGCGGAACACGACCGCCATGTAGAGCAGGACCACCACCGCGCAGACCAGCAGGCCGAACTCCTCGCCGATCACCGAGAAGATATAGTCGGTATGCGCCTCGGGCAGGCCGAGCTTGCGGGTGCCGAGCCACAGGCCCGAGCCGGTCCAGCCGCCCGAGAGCAGCGTGCGCTCGGCCAGGTCGACCTGGTCGAAGGCGGTGCCGCCGCCCAGGAAGGCGTCGATCCGGTGGCGGGCATTGTCGTAGAACACATAGGCCGCGACGAGCCCCGCAACCCCCGCCGCGCCGGCCGCCATGATGCGCTTGATCGGCAGGCCGCTGAGCAGGACGAGCACGAACCAGACCCCGCCGAACAGGATGGTCGAGCCGAAATCGGGCTGCAGCATCAGCAGCGCGCCGACCAGCCCCATCACGCAGGTCGCCACCGCGATCACCGGCAGCTTGGGATCGCGCACCTTCCACGACAGTATCCAGGCCAGGCCGATCGCGAAGGCGGGCTTGAGGAACTCGCTCGGCTGGAGCGAGATGCCGAGGTTCAGCCAGCGCCGCGCGCCGTTCACCTCGCTGCCGACCAGCGGCACCAGGATCAGCGCGACCAGCATCGCCGAGCCGAGCAGGATGCCGAGCCGCCGCGCCAGCTCCTTGGGCAGGAACGAGGCGCCGATCATCGTGACCAGCCCGAGGATCTGCCAGCGGACGTGCAGGACGAAGAAGTGCAGGTCGTCGAGCTTGACCGCCGCGGTCGACAGCCGCCGCGCCGAGGCCGGGGACGCGGCGGCGACCGCGACCGTGCCGACCGCCATCAGCGTCAGGACCAGGGCCAGCAGCACGCGGTCGATCTCGCGCCACCACACGCCGACTTCGGCGCGGCGGCTGCGGCGAAGCTGGAGGCTCGTGCCCGTGGCGGGGCGGAGCGAACCGGGAACATAAGGCGGGTTGCTGGCCATCAGGCGGCTTCCTCCGGCTCGCCGGGACTATCGGGGGCCGTCAGGGCCTCGACGATCTGGCGGAAATTGTCGCCCCGCGCTTCGTAGTCGCGGAACTGGTCGAAGCTGGCGCAGGCGGGCGAGAGCATGACGATATCGCCGGGCCCGGCGGCCTCGATCGCCTGGCGGACCGCCTCGATCATCATCTCGCTGCGGCGCACCGCGGTATAGGGCGTCAGGATCTCGGCAAAGCGCGGCCCGGCATCGCCGATGGTATAGGCCGCGGCCACATTGCCGAACCAGGGCGCGCATTCGTCGAGGTTGTCACCCTTGGGCAGCCCGCCGACGATCCAGTGGATGCGCCGCTTGGGACCGTAAGGGCTGACCAGCGGCGGAAAGGCGGCGAGCGCCGGCGCCGCCGAGGCCGGATTGGTCGCCTTGCTGTCGTTGATGAAGACCACGCCGTCCACTTCGGCGACGCGCTCCATCCGGTGCGGCAGGCCGCGGAAGGTGCGCAGGGCCGGGCGCCACTGCGCCTCGGTCAGCCCCAGGGCCGTGACGATCGCCACGGCGACCGCGGCGTTCTGCAGGTTGTGCGGCCCCTGCAGCGAGGGCCAGTCGGGCTGCAGCTCGACCAGGTCGGCGCCGGTGACGACATGGACGTACTGGACCGCCCGGCGGGCCAGCTCGCGCGTGGCGACCGCGGCGGTCTCCGCATCGCCCATCCCGAAGACCGCGTGCTGATCGGGCCGCTGCATCGCGAACAGGCGCGCCTTGGAGGCCGCATAGCCGGCGAAATCGTCATAGCGGTCGAGGTGGTCGGGAGTGATGTTGAGCAGCGCCGCGGCCTCGCAGGCGAGGCTCCGGGTCAGGTCGATCTGGTAGCTCGACAGTTCGAGCACATAGACGCCCCCAGCGGGCAGCGGCTTCTGGCTGAGGATCGGCAGGCCGATGTTGCCGCCCATCCGCGCCGGCACCCCGGCGCTCTCGAGCAGGTGATGGACCAGCGCGGTGGTGGTCGACTTGCCGTTGGTCCCGGTGATCCCGACCACGCGGTGCGCGGGCAGATAGTCGCGGGCCTGGGCGAAGAGCTCGATGTCGCCGATCACCGGGACGCCGAAGCTCGCGGCATGATCGGCGATCGAGTGGCGGTTGAGGGGAACCCCCGGCGACACGACGACCCCGGCATAGCCCTTCAGGTCGATCGAGGTCGGATCGGCCAGCTCGGCGCGCCCGGCCAGCAGGTTGCGCGGTTCCTCGCGGTTGTCCCAGGCGGTGACCTGCGCCCCGCTCACCAGCAGCGTCTCGGCCGCGGCCATGCCCGAGCGGGCGAGGCCGAGGACCGCATAGCGCTTGCCGGAAAAGGCGGGGGAAGTGATCATCCCCCGATCACCTGAGCTTGAGCGTCGCCAGGCCGATCACCGCCAGGATGATCGAGACGATCCAGAAGCGGATCACGACGGTCGATTCCGCCCAGCCCTTCTGCTCGAAGTGGTGGTGGATCGGCGCCATGCGGAAGATGCGCCGCCCGGTTCGCTTGAACCAGAACACCTGGATGATGACCGAGGCGGCCTCAAGCACGAACAGCCCGCCGACGATGGCCAGCACGATCTCGTGATGCGCGGCCACCGCGATCGCCCCGAGCGCTCCGCCGAGCGCGAGGCTGCCGGTATCGCCCATGAATACCGCCGCGGGCGGGGCGTTGAACCACAGGAATGCCAAGCCCGCCCCCATGATGCCAGCGCACAGGATCGCTAGCTCGCCCGCGCGGGGCACGTGGGGAATGCCGAGATAGTGCGCATAGTCGACGCGGCCGGCGAGGTAGGCGATGATCGCGAAGGTCCCGGCGGCGATGATCACCGGCATGGTCGCGAGGCCGTCCAGCCCGTCGGTGAGATTCACCGCATTGCCCGCGCCGACCATCACCACCGCCGCGAACACGTAGTAGAGCGGGCCCAGCGGGATCGCGCGGCCCGAGAGGAACGGAATGTAGAGGTTGGTGCTGATCTGGCTGACGATGATATAGGCCGCCACGCCCGCCACCGCGAATTCCAGCAGCAGCCGCACCCGGCCCGAGACGCCCTTGTGGCTGCGCTTGGTGACCTTGTCGTAGTCGTCCATGAACCCGATCGCCCCGAAGCCGAGCGTGACCGCCAGGCAGGCCCAGACGAAGGGGTTGGTCAGGTCCATCCACAGCAGCATCGAGATGACCAGCGAGATCAGGATCATCAGCCCGCCCATCGTCGGCGTGCCGCGCTTGGCGAGATGCGACTGCGGGCCGTCCTCGCGGATCGGCTGGCCCTTGCCCTGGCGGACCCGGAGCATGCTGATGAACCGCGGGCCGATAATCAGGCCGATGATCAGCGCGGTCGTCAGCGCCGCGCCGGCGCGGAAGGACTGATAGCGGATGAGGTTGGCCAGACCGGGGAAGTTGAACCAGTCGGCGAGCAGATAAAGCATTTAGC
>JASGGH010000124.1:0-5135 GCA_047605105.1 Novosphingobium sp.
TGGGCGGCGTGCGCGACGAGGCCGAGATCCGCGGCCACCGCCGCACCTACATCGGTTCGCTGCCGGGCAAGATCGTCACCAACCTCAAGAAGGCCGGGACCAGCAACCCGCTGTTCCTGCTCGACGAGATCGACAAGCTCGGCCAGGACTTCCGCGGCGATCCGGCCTCGGCCCTGCTCGAAGTGCTCGATCCCGAGCAGAACGCCAAGTTCCAGGACCACTACCTGGAGCTGGATATCGACCTGTCCGACGTGATGTTCGTCTGCACCGCGAACAGCCTGAACCTGCCCCAGCCGCTGCTCGACCGCATGGAGCTGATCCGGCTGGAGGGCTATACCGAGGACGAGAAGGTCGAGATCGCCGAGCGGCACCTGATCGAGAAGCAGATCGAGGCGCATGGGCTGAAGGCGGGCGAGTTCACGCTCACCAATGCCGGCCTGCGCGACCTGATCCGCTACTACACCCGCGAGGCCGGCGTCCGCACCTTGGAGCGCGAGATCGCGCGGCTGGCGCGCAAGGCGCTGCGCAAGATCCTCGAGGGCAAGGAAGCCTCCGTGACGATCACGCCCGAGAACCTCGGCGACTATGCCGGGGTGCGCAAGTTCAAGCACGGCGTCTCGGACGAGGAGAACCAGGTCGGCGCGGTGACGGGCCTGGCCTGGACCGAGGTCGGCGGCGAACTGCTGACGATCGAAAGCGTCACCGTGCCCGGCAAGGGCGCGGCCAAGACCACCGGCAAGCTGGGCGAGGTGATGAGCGAAAGCGTCCAGGCCGCCTTCAGCTTCGTCAAGGCGCGCAGCCCGGCCTATGGGATCAAGCCTTCGATCTACAACCGCAAGGACATCCACATCCACTTGCCCGAGGGCGCGGTGCCCAAGGACGGGCCGAGCGCGGGCGTGGGCATGGTCACCTCGATCGTCTCGACCCTGACCGGCATTCCGGTCCGCTCCGACGTGGCGATGACCGGCGAGGTCACCCTGCGCGGCCGCGTGCTGGCGATCGGCGGATTGAAGGAAAAGCTGCTCGCCGCGCTGCGCGGCGGCATCAAGACCGTGCTGATCCCCGAGGAGAACCGCAAGGACCTTGCCGAGATCCCGGACAACGTGAAGCAGGGCTTGGAAATCGTGCCGGTCAGCCATGTCGACGAGGTCCTGGCACGGGCGCTGACCCAGCCGCTCGAAGCGATCGAATGGACCGAGGCGGACGACCTGGCGAGCGTGCCGGGGCCGGCCGCGATCGCCGCGGGAGGGCCTTCCGCGACTGCACATTGAAAATGCTGCGGTGCCGCGACTCGGACGCCGGTTCGAGTCGCGAATCGCCTTCGCGGCGCCGTTACTGGCGCTTGGCTTGCGGTTCGTCGTAAAAAGGGCGGAAAATAGGGGATGGCGGCGGGATTTTGGCCCTATTTGCCTTTGACAGGCCGCAGAAAACTCGCTCAATTCCGCGCCACCCGAGAGGCGAATCCACACAACTCCGGTTTCACAGAAGGTAGGGGGTTTATCCTATGAACAAGAACGATCTGATCAGTGCTGTCGCGGAGTCGAGCGGCCTTACCCGCAGCGATGCCACCAAGGCTGTCGAAGGCGTTTTCGAAGCCATCTCCGGCGCGCTGAAGAGCGGTGACGAAGTCCGTCTCGTCGGCTTCGGCACTTTCTCGGTCGCCAAGCGCAAGGCCTCGACCGGCCGGAACCCGCGCACCGGCGAGCCGATGAAGATCAAGGCTTCGTCGCAGCCGAAGTTCAAGGCCGGCAAGGGCCTGAAGGACGCCGTCAACTAAGACGCGCCTCCTGGCCCGGGCCGCTGACGCCTCGCGGCCCGGACAGGGATTCAGCGCCGTTCTGGGGAGACCCGGGGCGGCGTTTTCCTTTTGGGGAAGGCCCCGGCCGTAACCTCGCCGCCTACTTCCCCAACCGCAGCAGCGCCGTCGGCGCCGCCGAAGCGCGGGCGTTGACCGCCCAGTCCAGCCGCTGCCCGGCGGTGTCCTGCTGCGGGCCCTCGTCGGTATTGTTCGCCAGGACCGCCGCGTCGGTCGTCAGCGTGAAGGTTCCCTCGGTGACCGGCAGCGTCGGTGCGCCTTCCTTGCCCGCGCCGCCCAGCAGCATCAGCGAGCGCAGCGATTCGTTGCCCGCCGCCGTGGCGAAGCCCGGGGCGTCGAGCCGCAGGGTGCCGTCCTTGTGGCGGTTGATCGTCACGAAGGCATTGGCCATCGGAAAGCGCTCGATCGAGGGAAAGCTGAAATCGCGGTCGAGCGTGCCGGAGATCGCGAAATCGACGTCGAACAGCCCGTCGCCCTTGTAGTCGACGCGGCGCCAGCCTTCCTGGCGCCGGAGCCGCGCGGCGAGCTCCTCCGCGGCCTTGGGGCTCGAAGGGTCGATGCCCCCGAGCATCGCCTTCATCGCTTCGGCATCGCGCTTCTTCTTGTCGGTGGAGGCGCCCTGGCTCTCCTGCCACCGCGAGCGCTGCTCGGCGGTCTCGGCGGCGGTGCAGGGGCGCCTGACCATCGTGCCGGGGCGGTAGCAGTCCTCCGGTTCGAACGCGGCCGGCTTGTCGCCCATTTCGGCCAGCTTGCTCAGCGCGAGCAGATAGACCTCGCCCGAGTAGGAGAAGCTGAAGCGGCCGTCCTGGCGCACGTCGAGGTGCGAGACGAACCTGCCCGGCGAGAGCAGGCAGGCGGCGAGCGTCAGGCACAGCGCGGCCAGCGCGGCGGCTCCCGAGATTCGGCGCAGGGTCATCGCATCATTCTCCCGTTTCGCGCGTTGCGGTCGCATAGAGGGCGATCGCCGCGGCATTGGACACGTTGAGGCTTTCCATCGCGTTACCGATCGGCAGGCGGGCTATGGCATCGCAGTGCTGCATGATGTTGTGGCGCATGCCTTCGCCCTCGGCGCCGAGCACCAGGGCCACGGGACCGGCGGGAAGCGCCTCGGCGAGGGTGGCCTTGCCTGCTCCGGCCAGGCCGATTCGCCAGTATCCGGCCTCGGCCACTTCCTCCAGCGCGCGGGCGAGGTTGACCACGCGGACCCACGGCACGATCTCCAGCGCGCCCGAGGCGCTCTTGGCGACCACGCCGGATTCGGGCGGGGCATGGCGGTCCTGGGTCAGGATCGCGCAGGCATCGAAGGCCGCCGCCGAACGCAGGATCGCGCCGACGTTATGCGGGTCGGTAACCTGGTCGAGCACGATCAGCGGCCGGCCCGGATCGCCCGTCAGCACCTCTTCGAGGTAGATGTCCTCGAGCCCGTCGCATTCGAGCACGAGGCCCTGGTGCGGGGCATCCTTGGCGACGAAGCGCGCCAGGTCGACGCCCTGGGCATATTCGACCGGGAAGTTCGCGGGCAGTTCGCCGTCGAGCGAGGCGACGCCTTCGCGGGTCGCCCAGAGCTTGCGGTGCCGGCGATCCGGGTTCTTGAGCGCGGCTTCCACGGCATGGCGCCCCCACAGCCTTACCGCGCCCTTGCTCGCCTGGCCGCTGCCGCGCCCGCCCTGCATCCGCCCCGCGCGCCCGCGCAAGGCGCGCGAGGGCTTGCCCCGGTTGTCGCCGTCACCGCGCTTCGCCATCTTCATTCCTTCCATGCCTGAACCACGCTCCTGCCAGCCGCCCCAATTGCAGGCAACCGTAGACAGCCGGGCATTGACAGGCAGGGCCGCCTTCGCCATGAGCGCGCCTCTCGGCCAGACGGCCCCGCTCGGGGCTTTAGCGAAACCCACGTTTCGTCGCTGGTTATCTGGTGTGGACAGGTGGCCGAGTGGTTAAAGGCAGCAGACTGTAAATCTGCCCGTGCAAGCGTACGCTGGTTCGAATCCAGCCCTGTCCACCACCATCCTTTCCGGCGACGTCCGCCGAAGTCCCTGGAAATCGCAGAAAACCTAGCGTATTATCCCGCCATCGTCCCCCTGTGTCCGTTGCTGTTTGCCGGCAACCGAAGCCAAGTGTGGGGGTAAGCCCGGTGGGCAAACTCACGGCGGTAGCGGTCAAGGCGAGGGTGCGGATAGCACTCTTGAAAAACGGCTGAAATCCGCCAGTTTTCAAACCTCCCGTTCAAGTGGATGCTAATAGGCATCCTCGGAAAGCGGCAGAAAACCATTATGCACCCGTGCGTGGTGTGTGTGTGTGTGTGTGTGTCTGAATTGCTGGCTCGATGCGTAGCATCGCAGCCCTCTGTTCACCTTCACTCACGATGCTGGAAGCGAGATGGAATTGAACGGCGCGCATATCCTGACTTTCGCGGTTGCGCCATAGACGGCCCCTCCCTGCAAAATCCTACACTAAGGCAAGCACCTTATTATTGTTGACCGGCGCGACCACCCGTCTTACTAAGGTATATGCCTTATCATTCTGCCCCCCTCGATCTTGCCTTTCACGCTCTAAGCGACCCAACCCGCCGCGCAGTAGTATCACGGCTGGCTGACGGTGAGGTGCCGGTCAGCGTCCTGGCCGAGCCGTTTGATATGGCGCTGCCTTCCTTTGCTCAGCATCTCAAGGTGCTTGAGGACAGTGGACTGATCGCCAGTGAGAAGCGCGGGCGCAGCCGGTGGTGCCGGCTGGTGCAGACGCGCTTCGATGAGGCGGCCGACTGGATGGAGGCAGAGCGCCGACGCTGGGCCGAGCGGCTGGATCGGCTGGAAACCTATCTGGACAAGACGGAGGAAAACCATGACTAACCTGTTAGAGAATTGGTCGCTCGACCGCGAAATCGTATTGGTCAAGCTGCTGAACCACCCGCGAGCCAAGGTGTTCGCCGCCTGGATGGACCCCACGGCGCTGGGCCAATGGTTCGGTCCGACCGACCTAAACATTGAGACGTACGAGGCCGATATAAGGGAAGGCGGCGTTTGGCGTTTCGACATGGCGGGCCACTTCGAGGGCCGCGAGCAGCGATTCCCGAATCTCGTGCGCTTCCTGGAGATCGTGCCAAACGAGCGGATCGTGATGGACCACGGCACACCCGCCCCAGACGATCCCGACCGTTTTCGCGTCATCGTGACTTTCGATGAGCAGTCTGACGGCAAGACGGTGCTGACCATGCGCCAACTCCACCCCAGCCCCGAGCGGCGTCGGGTGGTCATCGGCTTCGGTGCGGTGGAATATGGGCTGCAAACGCTGGATGGCCTCGCCGCCTGGCTGGATGGCTGAG
>JASGGH010000125.1:0-5126 GCA_047605105.1 Novosphingobium sp.
CCTCCTTCAGCGCCTTGATCGCCTGGGTGCCCGAATAGTCGAACTCGCAGGCCTGGCCGATGACGATCGGGCCGGCGCCGATGACGAGGATCGAGGAGATGTCGGTGCGTTTGGGCATCAGGTCTTTCCGAAGGGTATCTGGCCGGAGGGTATCGGGGCAATCAGGCGGTCAGGGGGGCGAACACGTCGGCCCAGTAGGTCTCGCCGCCCGAGGCAGCGCCCTGGACCAGCGGGTTCGCAGCCTGGAGTTCCCTGAGCTCCTTGCGGAAGACGTCCATCTGCCATTGCTGCATCGTGCCGCCGAACTCGTTTTCCTTGGTGGCCCAACCGCCCTTGGCGATCATGTCCTCGACGAAGGCGGTCGCGGCCGGCTTGGTGGCCGAGCGTGCCTTCATGCCGAACTTGCGCACGGCCTGCTGGAACTTGTCGTCGATGATCAGGATCACCTCGCTCTTGGGATACCACCGCCCGGCGATGTTGATGTCGTTGGCCGCGCCGGCGAGGAAATAGGCGAGGACCGCCTGCTGGAGATCGGTGAGGTCGTTCATTTCTTGAGCATCCCAACAAAGCGTTCGAACAAATAGAAGGAGTCCTGCGGGCCCGGGCTCGCCTCGGGGTGGTACTGCACGCCGAAGGCTTGCTTGCCCTTGATCTCGATGCCGCAGTTCGAGCCGTCGAACAGCGAGACGTGGGTCTCGACCACGTTGTCCGGCAGCGCCGTGTTGTCGACCGCGAAGCCGTGGTTCATCGAGGTTATCTCGACCACGCCATCCTCGAGCCGCTTGACCGGGTGGTTCGCGCCGCGATGGCCCTGGTGCATCTTGGTGGTCCTGGCGCCGGCCGCGAGGCCGAGCATCTGGTGGCCGAGACATATCCCGAAGATCGGGATGCCCTTCTCCAGCACGCCCTGGATCGTCGGCACGGCATAGGCGCCGGTCGCTGCCGGATCGCCCGGGCCGTTCGAGAGGAACACGCCGTCGGGCTTGAACTCGAGGATCGATTCGAGCGGGGTTTGCGCGGGCACGACAGTGACTTGCGCCCCGGCCTTCACGAGGTTGCGGAAGATATTGTCCTTGGCGCCGTAGTCGATCGCCACGACATGCGGCTTCGGATCGCGCGAGGACCGTGCATAGCCGCTGCCGAGCGACCAGACGCCGCCCTGCCAGTTCTCGTCACCGTGGCGCGAGACGACGCGGGCGAGGTCCATGCCCTCTAGGCCCGGCCAGTCGCGGGCGCGGCGGAGCAGTGCGGGAATGTCGAACTTGCCCTCGGGATCGTGGGCGATCACCGCGTTGGGGGCGCCGGACAGGCGGATCAGGCGGGTCAGCGCGCGGGTGTCGATGCCGGAGAGTCCGATCTTGCCCTTGGCCTTGAGCCAGTCGCCGAACTCGCCGCGGGCGCGGAAGTTCGACGATTGGGTGACATCCTCGCGCACCACGCAGCCGACCGCGCCGTCGACCGCGGCCTCGACGTCCTCGTCGTTGACGCCGACGTTGCCGATATGCGGAAAGGTGAAGGTGACGATCTGCGCCGCGTAGGACGGATCGGTCATGATCTCCTGGTAGCCGGTCATCGCGGTGTTGAAGCAGACCTCGCCCACCGCATTGCCGACCGCGCCGAAGCCGTGGCCCCACAGGACCTGGCCGCTCGCCAGCACCAATACGCCCGTCGCCCCCTTGGGTTGAGGTGCGTGCGAAAGGGCGGCGTCGGCCATGGATAGGGCGCTCCGTTAGGGTTTCCGGCAGTAGGTGCTAAGGGGCGGCGGCTAGACCCCTATCACCCCAGCGTCAACCTAGGAAACCGGGAATTTTCCCGCTAGGCTCGCGCCTTTCCCCCGCTTCGGCGGCTATCAGCAGGAATCCTACACGAATGCTTCGCGACTCGATCAAGTCCGCGCAGGTTGCGGCCATGAAATCCGGCGACAAGGCGCGCCTTTCCGCCGTCCGCCTGATCCTCGCCAAGCTCAAGGACCGCGACATCGAGCTGCGCACCGCTTCCGCTCAGCCCGATGACGATGCCCTGGTGGTCGAAGTCCTGCAGAAGATGGGCAAGCAGCGCCGCGAATCGATCGCCATGTACGAGCAAGGCGGCCGCCAGGAACTCGCCGAGGTCGAGAAGGCCGAACTGGCGGTGATCGATTCCTTCCTGCCCCAGCAGATGAGCGAAGCCGAAACCACCGCCGCGATCGAGGCGATCAAGGCCGAGCTCGGCGCCTCGGGCATCAAGGACATGGGCAAGGTCATGGCCGAGCTCAAGGCCCGCCACGGCAGCCAGCTCGACATGAGCAAGGCCAGCGGCCTGGTGAAGGCGGCGCTCGCCTGATGCCAAAAACCACCTCCGTTCGTGTCGAGCGAAGTCGAGACACCGTGCGCTGACATGGCCTTCTACGCCTACATACTGCGCTGCGCGGACGGAAAGTACTACACCGGCTACACCGACGACCTGGAACGCCGGATCGCGCAGCATCACACTGGCGGCTATTGCGATTTCACCTCGCGGCGCAGACCGGTCGAGTTGATTTGGGCGAGTGATTTTCCCACCAGGTACGAAGCGCTGAGTGCTGAGCTGCAAATCAAGAAATGGTCCAAGGCCAAGAAGGAAGCTTTGGCCGCGAGCGACTGGCAGCGGCTCTCTTACTTTGCTCGGCCGCCGCGTGAACGTGTCTCGACTTCGCTCGACACGAACGGGGTTGGCAAGGGTGTGGGAAGGCAAGCTTTATGAGCCTCTCTCCCCAATGGCTGGACGAATTGCGAGCACGCATCTCGCTGTCCGGCGTGATCGGCCGCACCACGCGGCTCACCAAGGCGGGGCGCGAGTTCAAGGCCTGCTGCCCGTTCCACAACGAGAAGAGCCCGAGCTTCACCGTCAACGACGAGAAGGGGTTCTATCATTGCTTCGGCTGCGGCGCGCATGGCGACGTGATCCGCTGGATGACCGACCAGCGCGGGCTGGGCTTCATGGACGCGGTGAAGGAACTGGCCGCCGAGGCCGGGATGGAGGTCCCCGCCCCCGATCCCCGCGCCGCCCGGGCCGCCGAGCAGAAGAGCTCGCTGCATGACGTCATGGCGGCGGCGCAGAAGTGGTTCGTGGAGAACCTCGCCTCGCCGGAGGGCGCCAAGGCGCGGGCCTATCTGGCGACCCGGGGCTTCGACCGGCACACGATCGCGCGGTTCGGCTTCGGCTATGCGCCGGAAGGGCGGCAGGCGCTGCCCAAGGCGCTGTCCGGGGTCGAAGCCAGGGACCTGGTCGAGGCCGGCCTGCGCATAGCCGTCGAGGAAAAGGAGCCTTACGACCGCTTCCGCGGGCGGCTGATGCTGCCGATCGAGGATGCCCGCGGACGGGTGATCGCCTTCGGGGGACGCATCCTCGACAAGGACAAAACGGATGCTCCCAAGTACCTGAATTCGCCAGATACTCCACTGTTCGACAAGGGCCGCACGCTCTACAACCTGCACCGCGCCTCGCCCGCCTCCCGCCAGGCCGGGCGGGTGATCGTGGTCGAAGGCTACATGGACGTGATCGCGCTGGCCGCCGCGGGAATCCCCGAATGCGTCGCGCCGATGGGGACCGCCTTGACCGAGCGGCAGCTCGAACTGCTGTGGCGGATGGTCGAGACGCCGATCCTCTGCTTCGATGGCGACGCGGCCGGGCAAAGGGCGGCGATGCGGGCGATTTCCCGCGCCCTGCCCCTGCTCCGCCCGGCGCACAGCCTGCGGATCGTCCGCTTGCCTGCCGGGCTCGATCCCGACGACCTGGTCAAGCGAGACGGCGTGAAGGGCATGGAACAAGTCCTTGGCGAAGCTCGATCTTTGCTCGACACGCTGTGGACCCATGAACGCGATGCCCAGCCCCTCGCCTCCCCCGAGGACAAGGCCGGACTGAAGGCCCGCCTGCTCGCCCATGTCGAGGCGATCGGGGATGCCGACATCAAGGCGCTCTATCGCCGCGAACTGCTGGAGCGCTTCTCCGACTTCGCCTTTCCGCGCCGCGAGGAGCGCCCCTGGCAGCCGCCGCGCCGGGCAGCCAGTGGCGTACCAGGCCGCCGCCAGGAGCGACCACCGAGCCAGCGCCTGCGCCAGGTCGCGGCGCATGGCGTCCGCCAGCCGCTGATCGATGCGGTGGTCGCCGGCCTGGTCCGCTGGCCGGCCGAAATCGGTGCGCTCGCCGAGCCGCTGGCCACCCTCGCCGCGGAAGATTCGCGGATCGATCTGCTGCTCGAGGCATTTGAGCGGGAAGGCGAGCTTGAAAGCGCGGCGATGGCCTCCATATTGGCGAGCAAAGGCATTTCGCTTCCTTCAAAGGATGACCAGACGCGCCTCCGCCTGCCCTTCGTCATAGACGGACACGATGCAGACGGAGCGCGGCGGGCGTTGCGTGAAGCGGTGGGCCTTCTGGTGGAACAACCGGCGCTGGAAACGGCGCTGGCGGAAGCGATGAAGCGGTATGAGGCCGACCTGACCGACGAGGCCAGGCTGGAACATGAGCGCTTGCGAAAGAGAAAACTGGAATTTGATGCGCGTCTGCGGCAAATGGCCAGCGCGCGAGCGGCCGACCCTTCGGGGAACGCCCCCAAGACCATGGCGGAATGATGGACGAAGAATTCAACGACGGCGACAAGGCTGACGGCGGCGATGCTCCGCTGATCGATCTCAACGAGGCCTCGATCAAGAAGATGATCGCGCGCGCCAAGCGCCGCGGCGTCATCACGGTCGACGAGCTCAACGAGGCCCTGCCGCAGGACCAGTACTCGACCGACCAGATCGAGGACATCATGTCCGCGATCTCGGAGATGGGCGTCAACATCGTCGAGAGCGACGAGGACGCGGTCGATCCCGAGGAGAAGGAAGCCGACGAGGTCGAGGATACCGACGGCGTCGGCGAACGCCCGGACCTGGTCAAGAAGAAGGAAACCGTCGAGCGCACCGACGATCCGGTGCGGATGTACCTGCGCGAGATGGGCGCGGTCGAGCTCTTGAGCCGCGAGGGCGAGATCGCCATCGCCAAGCGCATCGAGGCCGGGCGCGACACGATGATCCTCGGGCTCTGCGAAAGCCCGATCACCTTCCACGCGATCATCCAGTGGTCCGAAGCGCTCAACAACGGCGAGATGCAGCTGCGCGAGATCC
>JASGGH010000126.1:0-5077 GCA_047605105.1 Novosphingobium sp.
GCCTCTCGATAGCGTGCACCCTCACGGTGTCTCGACTTCGCTCGACACGAACGGGTTGGGTTTTGAGATAGGATTTTTGCGCGTGAAATCGGAAACCAAGCCTGACGTTGCGGTCATCGGCCTCGGCTATATCGGCCTCCCCACCGCGGCGATCATCGCCCGGGCCGGGTGCAAGGTGCTGGGCGTCGACGTCTCCGAGAAGGTCGTCGAGACGATCAACCGCGGCGAAATCCACATCGAGGAGGTCGACCTCGACGGACTGGTCCAGGGCGTGGTGCAACGCGGCCTGCTCTCGGCCTCGACCGAGGTCGCCCCGGCCGAAGTCTTCGTGATCGCCGTGCCGACGCCGTTCGACAAGGACCACGCGCCCGACATCTCCTACGTCCTCGCCGCGGGCCAGGCGATCGCGCCGGTGCTCAAGAGCGGCGACGTGGTGATCCTGGAATCGACCTCGCCGGTCGGCACCACCGAGGCGCTGCGCGACATGATCGCCGAAATGCGCCCGGACCTGAAGGTGCCGGGGCTCACCAGCCAGACGCCCGACCTCTCGATCGCCTATTGCCCCGAGCGGGTGCTGCCGGGGAAGATCCTTGAGGAGCTGACCGGCAACGACCGCTCGATCGGCGGGATCACGCCGCGCTGCGCGCGCAAGGCTCTCGCCTTCTACAAGCGCTTCGTCCGTGGAGCATGCGTGACCACCGACGCGCGCTCGGCCGAGATGACCAAGCTGGTCGAGAACGCCTACCGCGACGTCAACATCGCCTTCGCCAACGAGCTGTCGATCGTCGCCGACAGGATGGGCCTCGACGTGTGGGAGGTGATCCGCCTCGCCAACCGCCACCCGCGGGTCAACATCCTCCAGCCCGGCCCGGGCGTGGGCGGGCACTGCATCGCGGTCGACCCGTGGTTCATCGTCCACGGCGCGCCCGAGGAGACCCCGCTGATCCGCACCGCCCGCGGGGTCAACGACGGCAAGATCCGCCACGTGATCCGCCAGGCCGAAGCCTTGGTGGAGGCCAATCCGGGCGCGCGGGTCGCCTGCCTGGGCCTGGCCTTCAAGGCCAACATCGACGACTTCCGCGAAAGCCCGGCGCGGCTGGTCGCGGCGACCTTGGCAAGGCGCTTCGGCGCCCGCATCCAGGTGGTCGAGCCTTACGCGAGCGAACTGCCGATCGAGTTCACCGACACCGGCGCCACGCTGATCGACGTCGATACCGCGCTGGAGGAGTGCGACCTGCTCATCGTGCTGGTCGACCACGACGTCTTCCGCGTCGTGCCGCTGGCCGAGCGGGCGGACAAGCTGGTCTACGACACTCGCGGCATCTGGCCGGATCAGCCCAAGGCTATCGAGGATGCGCCGGAGCTGCGCCTGGCGAGCTAAATCCCCGCGTACCACTGATAGCCGGACTGATCCTCCCAGTACCCCCCCTTGCCGCCGTATAGGCGCTCGAGGCTGGCGACCAGCTCGATCCGCATCACGTACTTGGCCTGCTTGTAGCCGAGGTGCTTTTCCGCGCGCAGCCGCAGCGGGGCGCCGTGGGCCACGGGCAAGGGCCGGTCGTTCATCCGCCAGGCCAGGATGGTCTGCTCGTGGAAGGCGTCGATCAGGTCGATCGATTCGTAATAGGGCACGCCTGCGAAGCGGTCGGCGCAGTGGAACACGGCGTATTTCGCCGCGGGCAGCAGGCCGGCCAGGGCCAGCACCGTGCCGAGCTGCGGCCCCTGCCACTTGCCGATCGCGCTCCAGCCCTCGACGCAGTCGTGGCGGGTGACCTGGCTGCGCTGGGGCACCGCCTGCAGCGCGGCGAGCGGCAGGGCGAGCGGGTGGCGGACGAGCCCGTCGACCTTGAGCGTCCATTGTGCGAAGCCGGTGGCGACATGGTCGCGGTAGGCGGAGTCCTCGACCTCGGCATTGCCGTTGGCGCGGAAGTTCGGCGATATCTGTGCTTCGCTGAACTCGCGGGCGAGGGCGGCGCGGTCGGTGATCAGCCGCTGGGCGGGCATGTGCAGGTCGGCGGCGCCTTGCAGCAGGCCGCGCACTGCGGGGTTCTCGTTGAGCTTGTTGCAGCCCGCGACCAGCAGCCCGGCCCCGCCGACCAGGACATTGCGGCGGCGGATCACGGCCGTTCCTCCGGCAGGCGATACCAGCCGGTGATCATCGCGCGGACCTCGTTGACCGGACCGGCCAGCAGGACCATGGCGATATGGACCACGAAGAAGGCGGCCAGTCCGGCCATCGCCAGGAAATGCAGCGAGCGCGCCGATTGCCGGCCGCCGAACAGGTCGATCAGCAAGGGCCAGGCCGCGTCCATTCCCGGCGACATGGCGAGGCCGGTCAGGATCACCAGCGGCAGCAGGCCGAACAGCACTCCGCAATAGGCGAGCTTCTGGAGCACGCCGTACTTCAGCGCCGCTGCGCCGGTGGGGAAGCGCAGGCGGGCGTGGTCCTTCACGTCGTGGAGGACATGCGCGGTGCGCCACTCCTCGCGCGTGACGTGGAGGTCCCGCGCGACATGTCGGTTGAACAGCGACCACGTCAGGTAGACCAGCAGTCCGAAAGCCAGCACCCAGGCGAAGGCCAGGTGCCACATCCGCGCGTCGGCGAGGTCGTAGGTCGAAGGCAGGGTCAGCCAGCCGGGGATGGCGACGCCGTTCGTCTCGGCGATCTCCAGCCAGGCGTGATCGGGGTTGGCGCCGTAGTGCCCCCAGTAGAGCCGCGGGTGGGCATTGAAGATCATCAGCCCGCTCATGGTCATGATTGCCCAGGTGAGCGCGTTGACCCAGTGCCAGACGCGGGTCGACAGCCGGTGCCGGCGGACCAGATCGCCGCCCTTTGGCTCGGTCGGTTCCTGCTCGCCCATGGCCCGCGATCCTACCGCAGGCTGCGAAAAGGTCTAGCGGCGGTTCAGCCCCGTGTTTCCTTCCTGCAAGGGAATCCGCAGCGAATTCTGGACGAAGGCGGTGGCGACATATTGGCCGACCATCATCGGGAATTCGATCAGTTGCGCCTCGTTCCAGCTCTTCGCCAGCACCTCCCAGGTCGCGTCGGACAAGGCATAGTCGGCGAGCAGTTCCTCGGTCCCGCGCAGCACCGCCGCGTCGTGCTCGCTCCACCCCGGCGCGGACGAGCCGGCCATCACCCGCTCGATCTCCTCCGCGGTCAGGCCGTAGCGCTTGGCGATCTCGACGTGCTGGCCCCATTCGTAGGGCGACTGGGTCAGCCAGCCGACCCGCAGCACCGCCAGCTCGCGTTCGCGCGCGGAGATCTCGCCTTTGAACAGCACCGTGCCGAGGTCCATCTGGCAGCGGAAGATCTCCGGATGCTTGATCACCACGCGCATGTACTCGGGGATGATCCCGGCGGGCCCGGCCCCGGCCGAGGCGCGGATCGCATCGACGATCGCGCGCGACCGGGGATCGACCTCGGCATCGGGAACGGCCGGGATTCGCGGGCCCGCGCCCAGCACATGGGCTTCGCGCGCGGCGATGTCGGTCGGTATGGGGCCGGTCTCGGCCGGTCTGCTGGTCATGCGCCAATCCTCTCGTCGCCATGTTTCGCGGTTGCATAGCCGCTTCGCGCGCCGCGGCAATGGCGGGCGGCCATTGACTCGCGTGCGATCTGGCGGAAAACTCGGCCGCGGGAGAGAGAGGAGCGCCGTATGGCCACGATCGCGCCAGCCTTGCGCTGGACCGAGGTTCCGCCCGCCGTTCTGCAGGGGGAGGGCCTTGAGCCTTACCGTCCCGGGGAGATCGGCATCCTGTGCAGCGGTGCCGGGCTGGGCGGCGAAGAGCCCCGCCATCTCATTGCTTATGCGGGGCAATTCCTGGTCGATGTCGCCCAGGTCGCGGGCGATGCGGTGCCTCGACGGCATCAGAGCGCCGACGAGGTCGTGCTGGTGCTCGGCGGGACGCTGGTCCTGACCACCGAGGAAACCGGCCACGAACTGCGAATCGATGCGGGCGAGGCGGTGCTGATCCCGCAAGGCTGGGCGGGCCTGTGCCGGGCCCTGCCGGCGGGGCGCTGGTATCGCCAGGTGGGAATCGTGCCTCACGACTACTTCGATTCCGCTTGCGATGCCCTGCCGAGCGGCCGGGCGCCGCAGCCGATCACGCTCCACGACGGGCCGGGCCGGCGCGAGGTTCACCGCGGGCGCTATGCGGTCGCGACCGAATACCTGCCCGGGGCCTGCGAATGGACCGTGCGGGCGGTGCGCGACGAGATCGTCGCCGTGATCGACGGAACCCTGACCCTGCAGGCCGAGGACGGGCGCGAGACCTTCGGGCCGGGCCAGCTCGTGGCCCTGCCGATGGGCTTCACCGGCGCGGCCGAGGCGAGCGCCGGATACCGCGCATTGACCGCCTACTGGCTCGGCTGAGCCCGCCCCGGGACCGGGCGGCGCGAAGAGACGGTTGACGCCCCCCGCGGCCGCATGCGAGAGGCATCGCTTCGACTTGGCCGCAGGCCCGGGGCAGGACGGCGCCAGCCGCCAGCCGATCGGTCGAAAATGCGGGTGTAGCTCAATGGTAGAGCAGCAGCTTCCCAAGCTGAATACGAGGGTTCGATTCCCTTCACCCGCTCCAGCTCTCAGATGATGGCGATCTCCAGCACTTCGATGGCTTCGTCGTCATCGGCGAAGGGCAGGATGTCGCCGACTTCGCCGCCGATCAGCGCCCGGCTCAGCGGGGCCGAGAAGGCGATCAGGCCGCCGGCCGGATCGGCCTCGTCGTCGCCGACGATGCTGAGGGCGCGGCGCTTGCCCTTCAGCGTGAAGGTGACGCGGGTGCCGAATTCGGCGGTCTTGCCTGAAGCGATCGGCTGCAGTTCGGCGGTCGTCTGGCGGGTGTGCCAATAGCGCAGGTCGCGCCTGGCCGCGGCCAGGCCGGGGTCATCGGGCGCGAGGCCCGCGATGCGGTGTTCCAGCTCGGCGACGCGCTGCCCGATCAACGCGAGGCCGCGGGCGGTGACCAGGTTGGGACCCGGCGGAATCGGCAGCTCGAACTTGGGCTCGAGGTGCTCGTCGTCGCCTTCGCGGCGGAACGCGACGCTCATGCCAGCTTGAAGCGGGTAGGCGCCAGC
>JASGGH010000127.1:0-5039 GCA_047605105.1 Novosphingobium sp.
CGCGCCACCGTATTTCCGCGGTGACCGGGCAGGGCAAAAATCGTATCGGTCATGCCGGGGGCGGGCAGGCTATTTCTTGGAGCCCATCCCGCCCATGCCGTTCTGGAGGAACTGCTGGAAGAACTTCATGCCCATCTCGCCCATCGGGGCGATCTGCTTGGCCATTTCCTGAAGCTGCTCGATCGAGCCGACACCTTTCACCGCCTTGGTCATGGCCTCGACATAGGCCTCGTTCGCGGCGCTGACATCGGGCAGGCCGAGGAAGCGCCGCGCTTCTTCCGGGGTGCAATCGATCTCGACATTCACTTTCATGGCATGCTCCCCGTTGTTCCGCTGAAAACAGGCTGACACAGCCCCTTGGCAAAGTCCATCGGCGCGGCTTAGTTCGCCGCAGCAACAGACTCAAGGAGCGCGCGCCATGCCGACCAACGACCAAGCCCCCACTCTCGACGGCGCAGGCTCCATCCCGCTCTACGTCGCCAGGCCTGCGGGCGCGCCCCGCGGCGCGATCATCGTCATCCAGGAGATCTTCGGGATCAACGACGGCATCAAGCAGAAGGCCGACGACTGGGCGGGCAAGGGGTATCTCGCGGTCGCGCCCGACGTGTTCTGGCGCCAGGAGCCGGGCCTCGAGTTCGACCCCGACGTCCCCGAGGAATTCCAACAGGCCATCGGCTACATGATGAAGCACGATTTCGACGTGGGGATCCGCGATGTCGAAGCCGTGATCCACTGGATCCGGCGTGACCAGGGCGTGGCCAAGGTCGGCCTGGTCGGCTTCTGCATGGGCGGCAAGATCGCCTACATGGCCGCGGCACGCACCGACGTGGACGCCTCGGTCGGCTACTACGGCGTCGGGATCGACCAGATGCTGGGCGAAAGCCACGCGATCGCCAAGCCGCTGCTGCTGCACGTGCCGACCGCGGACGGCTTCGTGCCCGCCGCGGCCCAGCAGGCGATGCATGCGGGGCTGGACGACAACGCCCACGTGACGATCCACGACTACGACGGCCTCGACCACGGCTTCGCCGATACCTTCGGCGCCCGCCGCGACGAGAGCGCCGCGCGGATCGCCGACCAGCGCACCGAGGAGTTCTTCGCGGCCACCGTGGGATGACGGCGCGCGCCGAGCCGATGGTGTCTTGAATTCAGAACCTTGACCCGCTCATGCCGAGCTGGTCGAAGCATGCTTGCGCACCGGAGGCCCGATGTCCCAGTCCCCCTATCGCATGGTCGCCCGCGCCTTCGGCGGGCCGGAAGTCATCGAGCGGGAGAGCTTCGATCCCGGCCGGCCCGGCCCGGGCGAGCTGCTCGTCGCGGTCGAGGCGGTGGGCCTAAATTTCATCGACACCTACTACCGCACGGGGCTCTATCCCGCCCCCCTGCCCCTGGCCCTCGGTTCGGAGAGCGCAGGCCGGGTGGAAGCCGTGGGCGAAGGCGTGAGCACCTTCGCCCCGGGCGACCGCGTCGGCTGCGTCAGCGCGCCGGGCGCCTATGCCACCCACCAGCGCATCCCCGCCGACCGCGCGGTACGGCTGCCCGACGACATCAGCGCCGAGGCGGCCGCCGCGACCATGCTCAAGGGCTTCACCGCCTGCTATCTGGCCGAGGACGCGATCGCCCTTAAACCGGGCCAGACCGCCCTGGTCCACTCGGCCGCGGGCGGCGTCGGCTCGATCCTGGTGCCTTGGCTGCGCGACAAGGGCGTGGCGGTGATCGCCCATGCCGGCTCGGCCGGGAAGCTTACCGGGGTCGCCGCGAATCACCGCCTGTCTTGCGATTTCAACGAGTTGCCCGACAGGGTCCGCGAGCTCACCGGCGGGCTCGGCGTGGACGTGGTCTACGACGGCGTCGGCAAGGACACCTGGAGCGCCTCCCTCGCCTGCCTCAAGCGGCGAGGCCTGATGGCGAGCTACGGCAATGCCTCGGGCGCGGTCCCGCCAATCTCGCTGCTGGAACTGATGCGCGGCGGGTCACTTTACGTGACTCGCCCCACCCTGGCCGATTACATCGCGAGCGCCGACGACCTGGCCCACACCGCCGAGCGCCTGTTCGACCGGCTGCGCCGCGGCGTGGTGACGGCGACGATCGGCCGGCGCTTTGCCTTGACCGAGGCCGCCGATGCCCATCGCGCGCTGGAGGCGAGGAGCACGACCGGTTCGACCGTGTTGATCCCGTAGGATCGTCCGGAACGACCTTATAGACATTTTGTTTTTGTTATGTTCTCATGTTCCGGCCATTGGAGTCGGATGATGACCAACGATCCTCTCGCTAAGCAACTGACCAATTTCGAAGCGCTGAAGTCGTGCAACGAGTTCGGTGCGGAATACTGGAGCGCCCGCGATCTCCAGCCGTTGTTGGGGTATGCCCAATGGCGGCGTTTCGAAGATGCGATCAAGCGCGCCATAATCTCCTGCGAGCAGTCGGGGAACAAATCGGGACATCATTTTGCCGGCGCCGGCAAAATGATCGATACGGGCAAAGGCGCAGTACGGAACGTCGAAGACTACCATCTGTCGCGCTTCGCCTGCTACCTGATCGCCCAGAACGGCGATCCCCGGAAGCCCGCAATCGCGGCCGCGCAGAAGTACTTCGCCGTGCAGACCCGCCGGCAAGAACTGTCCGAGCAGCATGCCGCCGACCTCGAACGCCTGGAAATGCGGAAACAGGCCAAGGAGGAATTCAAGCAGCTCTCGGGCGCGGCGAGAAATGCCGGTGTGGAGAACCGGATGTTCGGCGTCTTTCACGACGCCGGATACAAGGGGCTCTACGACGGTCTCGGCAACGAAGCGATCAAGCGCCGCAAGGGCATCGCCGAATCCGAAAATCTGATGGACCGCATGAACGCCACCGAACTGGCGGCCAACCAGTTTCGCATGACCCAGACCCGCGACAAATTGGCCCGGGAGAGGATCAGGTCGCAATCGAACGCGATCTCGGCGCATGAAAGCGTGGGCCGCGAGGTTCGGGAGGCGATCCACCGGATCGGTGGGCAGATGCCCGAAACGATCCCACCCGCCGAGCACATCCGGCAGGTGGAAAAACGTCTCAAGGCCGCTACGCCCAAGCTGCAACTCGACGACAAGGACGCGGTCGGCCTCCTCGGCAAGCCTGAAGGCTGATCGCCCTACTGGTTCATCGTCGCGAAGAAGTCCTCGTTGGTCTTGGAATCCTTCATCTTGTCGAGGAGGAATTCCATCGCGTCGATCGTGCCCATCTGCATGAGGATGCGGCGCAGGACCCACATCTTGGTGAGCTGGTCCTTCTGGACGAGCAGCTCTTCCTTGCGGGTGCCGGACTTGCCGACGTCGAGCGCGGGGAAGATGCGCTTGTCGGCGACCTTGCGGTCGAGCACGATCTCCGAGTTGCCGGTGCCCTTGAACTCTTCGAAGATGACTTCGTCCATGCGGCTGCCGGTGTCGATCAGGGCCGTGGCGATGATCGAGAGGCTGCCGCCCTCCTCGATGTTGCGCGCCGCGCCGAAGAAGCGCTTGGGGCGCTGCAGGGCATTGGCGTCGACGCCGCCGGTCAGGACCTTGCCCGAGCTGGGCACGACGGTGTTGTAGGCGCGGCCCAGGCGGGTGATCGAATCGAGCAGGATCACCACGTCGCGCTTGTGCTCGACCAGGCGCTTGGCCTTCTCGATGACCATTTCGGCGACCTGGACGTGGCGTGTGGCCGGCTCGTCGAAGGTCGAGGAGATCACCTCGCCCTTCACGCTGCGCTGCATGTCGGTGACTTCCTCGGGCCGCTCGTCGACCAGCAGGACGAGCAGGAACACCTCGGGATGGTTGTCGGTGATCGCCTTGGCCATGTTCTGCAGCAGCACGGTCTTGCCGGTGCGCGGCGGGGCGACGATCAGGGCGCGCTGGCCCTTGCCCTGGGGCGAGATGAGATCGATCACGCGGGCCGACTTGTCCTTGACCGTCGGGTCCAGCGTGTCGAGGTTCAGCCGCTCGTCGGGATAGAGCGGGGTCAGGTTGTCGAAGTTCACCCGGTGGCGGACCGCCTCGGGATCGTCGAAGTTGACCTGGGTCAGCTTGGTGATCGCGAAATAGCGCTCGCCGTCCTTGGGGGCGCGGATCTCGCCCTCCACGGTGTCGCCGGTGCGCAGGCCCCATTTGCGGACCTGGTTGGGCGAAACGTAGATGTCGTCGGGCCCGGCGAGGTAGTTGGCCTCGGGGCTGCGCAGGAAGCCGAAGCCGTCCGAGAGGACCTCGATCGTGCCGACCCCCATGATTTCCTCGCCGTCGTCGGCGACTTCCTTGAGGATCGCGAACATCAGGTCCTGGCGGCGCAGGGTCGAGGCGCTTTCGACGCCCAGTTCCTCGGCCATCTCGACCAGCTCGGCCGGAGTTTTCTTCTTGAGCTCTTTCAGATGCATGTGGGGATTCCAGATAAGGTCGATGCGATGATGGCCGGCGGTCTGAAGGGCTTGGAGAAAGCGGACCTGGTCGCTGAATGATCGGCGCGACCCATGCCGGAGACGGAGGCGAAATAGGCTTCGCCCGCCTTCACGTCAACGCATTTGCGATCAGAAGGGCTTCACGATCACCAGGATGACGATCAGCGCCGCCGCGATCCCCGGGACCTCGTTAATCATCCGCAGCCTGCGCCCATCGAGCTTGCGCTCGCCGCGCGCCAGGGCCTTGGCATAGCCGGCCATCCAGACGTGATAGGCGGTGAGCGCCAGGACGAGTGCGAGCTTGGCGTGGAACCAGCCCTGCGAGAATGCGCCCAGGGTCACCGCCAGGGACAGTCCCAGGGCCCATACGATGACCAGGGAGGGCCAAAGGATGATCTTGAGGAGCTTGGCCTCCCGCTCGGCCCAAACGGCCTCCTCGCGCGATCCTGGGGCGCTTTCCTGGTGGTAGACGAAGAACCGCGGCAGCATGAACAGCCCCGCCATCCAGAAGATCACGAAAATGACGTGGCCCGCCTTGAGCCAGAGATAGATCATCGCGAAAACCTCGATCATGTCCCAACCCTACCCGTTCGTGTCGAGCGAAGTCGAGACACTGGGCGTGCAGTGTCTCGAC
>JASGGH010000128.1:0-4715 GCA_047605105.1 Novosphingobium sp.
GCCCGCGCATCGCCTGGAGCTGGAGATCACCGAGACCGTGCTGCTCGACCATAACCAGAGCACCGAGAACTTCATGAACGAGCTCGGCGCCGCGGGCGTGCGCTTCGCGCTCGACGACTTCGGCACCGGCTATTCCTCGCTTGGCTACCTGCACAAGTATCCGTTCGGCAAGATCAAGGTCGACCGCTCCTTCGTCTCGGGCGTCAACGTCGGCAAGAAGAGCGACGCGATCATCCGCGCCGTCTCGGGCATGGGCGCAACGCTGGGCATGGCGATCGTCGCCGAGGGACTCGAAACCGTCGAACAGGTCGAGGCCGTGCGCGAGGCCGGCTGTACCCTGGGCCAAGGCTATTACTTCAGCCGCGCCGTGCCGGACTATGTCGCGGCGATGCTGCTCTCACAGGAACGCGACAGCCTGAAATCGCAGCGTTTGGCATCGTAAGCAGGCCGGTCGGCCGCGCACGGGCTTCGACAAGCTCGGCCTGAGCGGGCGGGGTGATTGCGGCTGAACCAAAGGCGATCGATGCAATCGCCAAGCCAAGGTCCGCTCGGCCTGCGCTTGTCGAAGGCCCGCGCGCTACGCTTGCACCTCCCTCGAATCAATGCCTGCTGAATTCAACCAGATCGATTACTACGTGGAAGCGGGAGCGGACAAGTGGTCGTGGAACTGCGAAACGGCGCGACTGACGCCCTGCATCAGCTCCATTCGCACCGGGATCGGCTGGGTCGTGCGCTTGATCATGACCGCGATGGCATAAAAGGAACCATCGGGCGCCTGGAGCAGGCCGACGTCGTTGTAGCCCGTCGCCACGCGGCCGAGCTCCTGGCCCGTGCCGGTCTTGTGGAACACCTTCCAGCCCGGCCCGGCGCCGGCCTTGAGCCGCATCGGCCCGCTGTGGGTCTTGCTGAGCATGTCCATCATCACCGCGGTCGACTGGGGAGACAGCAACTGCCCCGCCGCCAGATGCCCCAGCGCACCGACCATGCCTTGCGGCGTGGCGCCATCGACCGGATCGGCGATGTAGTTCTCCAGCAGATCCTCGCGCAGGCCCATCGGCAGCGCGGCGCGGGCCTGCTCGAAATTGCGGCCGAGCGAATAGTCCTGGCGCCAGGTCAGCCCCGCAGTCCCGCTCTGGAGCAACCGCTCGCCGGGCCCGAAGCGGATGCCGTCGATGCCCTTGGCCTTGAGCGTCGCACGCACCCTGTCGGGACCGCCGACCGTCCACAGCAGGCGGTCGTTGGCGGTATTGTCCGAATGCGACAAGGCCTGGAACATCAGCGAGCTTGCCGGCTGCTCGATCCGGCCATGCTCGAGCACGGCGGCGCGCAACGGCTGGTTGAACAGGGTCAGGTCGTTCGGCGTGATCGCGATGGGCTGGTCGAGCGTCATGCGCCCGTGGTCGACCGCGTCGAGGACCGAGAGCGAGACCCACAGCTTCGACACGCTCTGCTGCGGAAAGAACTCGGTCAGGCGCTCGCCGACCGTCCAGTCGCAGCCCGCCTTGGCGACGGCGATGCCGGCGACGCCGTCGAAGCCTCTCGCCAGGGCGGTGAGCTGCGCCTGGAGGGGCGCGGGCGAGGCGCTGCAATCGGCATGGAAGGCAGGCACGGCGGCCCGCGCCCCGCCCAGCACGATGCGCACGATCCCGTTCGGCGAGGCGTTGAGCGACATCGCCGCGGCCAGCGCGCCCGCGCCGACGATCGCCAGCGAGCCCCAGCGCCAGGCCTTGCGCGCGCCGCTCGGCGCCTTGGGCGCAGCGCTCTGCGACTTGAGTTGTGAGCGATAGATGCGTTTTGTCATTATGCCTGCGACCCGTCCTCCGCCCTCAAATCATGTCCTGATCGAACACGCAACCGCATCCCCCTGGAATCGTGCGACAATCCGCACATTTCATGCGGTGAACGCTTTACCGGGGGCGGATTGACGGGACCGCACCGAGTGCGGACAAAGCCGGCCATGCCTGCTGCTCCCCTCCCCGCCCTCACCGATCCGCTGCGCCGGCTGCTGGTGAAGCGCGTCCAGGCAGTGTTCAACGACCGCGCCCGCGGCGAAAGCCCGGTGGTGCGCTCGGACCACGCGCTCTATCCGCGGGATTCGGTGATCTGGCGGGTCCACGGCGACGTCACGACGATGATGATCGGCGGGGTCACCGCACTGCTCCTGCAAATGCTGCACCCCGCGGCCCTTGCCGGGGTCTGGGATCACAGCACTTTTCGCGACGACATGCTCGGCCGCCTGCGGCGCACCGCCCGCTTCATCGCGGTGACGACCTTCGGCGAGCGGAGCGAGGCCGAGGCGGCGATTCTGCGCGTCCGGCAGGTCCACGAGCACGTCCGCGGTGTCCTCGCCGACGGCACGCCCTATGCCGCCGGCGATCCCGAACTGCTCGCTTGGGTCCACGTCTGCGAGGCGATCGGCTTCCTCGACGCCTGGCTCGCCTTCGGCGACCCGGCGATGCCGCTGGCCGACCAGGACACCTATTTCGCCCAGGCCGGCGAAGTCGCCAGCGCGCTCGGCGCCGACCCGATCCCCCGGACCCGCGCCGAGGCCGAGGCCCTGATCGCCAGGTTCAAGCCAACTCTCGTCGCCAATGCCCGCAGCCGCGAGGTTGCGCGGATGGTGCTGAACCAGCCCGCGCCGTCGCTGGCGGCCATGCCGGTGCAGCGCCTGTTGATGCAGGCCGCGGTCGAAATCCTCCCACCCTGGGCGCGCGAGATGCACCGCTTGGCCCTACCGCCACTCTCCGGGCCGGTGGTGCGCGGCGGAGCTACGGCGGTCGCCGGGACCTTGCGCTGGGCCTTCGCGCAGACGAAAGGGCGCTGAGCCATCACCCGGAGCCTCTCATGTCGCTGACCAACCTGCTCGTCCCTACCCATCGCCAGATGCTCGGCGCCCTGCGCGGCTGGCTCGACAAGGCCGAAGCTCAGTTCGGCGCGGGGGAAGCAGAGGCCTTGCTTTCGGCCCGCCTCGCCCCCGACATGTTTCCGCTGGCAACGCAGGTCCGCTTCGCCTGCGTCCAGGTGATCGAAGCCGCGCACCGCCTGCGCGGCCTACCCTTCCCCGCCCGGGTCGAGGAACTTCTGGACGAAGGCCGCAACGCGGGCGAGCAACCCGGCTCGCTGGCCCAGGCCCGCGCCCGAATCGACGAGACGCTGGCACTACTGGGCGGCCTGGCCCCCGACGCGCTCGACATGGCCCCGGATACCGCGGTGGTACACGAACTCTCCAACGGCATGGTGTTCGACCTGACCGCCGAGCAATATGCCCGCGACTGGGCGCTCGGGCAGTTCTACTTCCACGTGATGATTGCCTACGCGATCCTCCGGAATGCCGGGATCGCGCTCGGCAAGGCGGACTATGTCGGGCACCTGCTGCCGTACTTGCGGCAGTAGCTTGCGCTTGTACCAAGATTTGGTACCCTCTCCACATGGCAGCCAAGAACACCTCGATCGCCCTCGGCAAACCGTTCACCGACTTCGCCCGGCAAAAGGTCGAATCCGGTGAATTCGGCTCGACCAGCGAGGTCGTGCGCGAGGCGATGCGGCAGTACATGGCCGAGGATGCGCGGATCGTGGCGCTGCGCCAGATGATCCAGAAATCGCTCGACAGCGGCCCGGCCCGGCCGTTCGATATCGATGCTTGGTTCGAGGACAAGTTCGGCAAGGAATGAAGCGAAAGCTCGTCTATCGTCCCGACGCCCTCACCGATCTGGACGAGGTGGAGGCCTATAGTCGCCGTACTTGGGGCAACGAACAGGCGAAACGCTATGTCGCGGCGCTGGTTGCCGACATCAAGGCGCTACGCCTGTCGGCTCTGCGCCATCCGCTCTACGACGCGATCCATCCCGGCCTTCGGCGCAGGCGCAGCGCGATGCACCACAGCATCAATAGTCTCCGGTTCCGAACGTGTGCCGCTCCCGTGTCTTTTTTCCAAGGTACAGGCTGAATGCAATAAATGCGAGAAAGGCCCAAAATCCACCAAGGACGATCGGTCCTGCATACGCACTTTCATTGGCGGTGGATTCGATCATCTGCGACCGGGTCGGATCATTTCGATCGACATATACTCCGACATTCGAACCTGGCGACGTCGCCTCGAATTATCGAAACTTCACGGATTCGGTAATTTCGTAGCTGCGACCATTCCAACTCAGCCGATAGCGCAACAAGCGCCAACAGGCTTTTCCGCACGAGCGATCGAAAGCATCATATTCTGCCGAACCAATCTTCCCCGAAAAATATTCGGGACTTGAACATCGGAAGCCATAGCAATGCTTGAATATGCGCTCGGTAACAAGCGCACTTACCGCGACACCATCATCCTCCAACGACTTTCTATGAAGGTAGGTGACTGCACCATCCCAGAACATCCAAGACAGTCCCACACATGCCACAACGACTGGAAGAAGGCCGAACGACTTTACAAAAGCCGCGGCTTTTCCAGCAATATCCATGCTTCAAGCCGCCCTGTTCCACCCCGGCGCAGGCGCGCCGCGCAGCAGGCCTTCGGTGCTCAGGTCTTCGTCTATGTCCGGCCAGTGAATACCATAACCCGCACCGGCCACCCGCCAGTTCAACCTCTGCTCGGGCGTCGCATCGAACAGGCGCGGATACCAGGCAAGCGGGACGGCGATCGTGCGGCCATCCTTCAAATCGACGATCAGGCGATCCTCGTCGAACCGCACGTCGGCCACGCGTTCGTCAGCCGTGCTTGC
>JASGGH010000129.1:0-4670 GCA_047605105.1 Novosphingobium sp.
GGGCGAAGCGCTGCTGCCCCGCGCCCGCGCCGCCGCGCCCGTCGCCGGTGCGATAGGTGCCCGCCGAGTGCCAGGCCATGCGGATGAAGAAGGGGCCGTAGTGGCCGTAGTCGGCCGGCCACCACGGCTGGCTGTCGGTCATCAGCGCGGTGAGATCGGCTTTCACCGCCGCGAGGTCGAGCGTCTTGAACTCGGCGGCATAGTCGAAGCCGTCGCCCATCGGGTCGCCCGTCTTGCCCTGCTGGTGCAGGATGTCGAGCGTCATCTGGTTCGGCCACCAGTCGCGGTTGGTCCGCCCCAGCAGCGAGCGCCGCGTCGGGCGCTCCCTGGCGGGATCGCTCAGCGGGCTGCCCTTGGCACCGTTGGCATGATTGACGGGGCACTTGCCCGCTTCCTGACTATTCGTGTCCATGTCCATCTCCTCGGGTCGCAGTGATCTGATAACGCCTGATTAGGCTCTCAGTTTGATCGCTAAAAACGATCAAACTTGATGATTGTGAGTGTCCATGGCGATTAATCGCGGAACTTGCCGCTTGGGCTCCCAAGCCCTAAGCGACACCGCGATGACGACTTACCCTTTGACCCAGCATCTGATGGCGCGCGGCGCCGCATTCCTCGGCAGCGAGACCGCGATCCTCTGCGGGGCGATGTCCTGGGTGTCCGAACGCGGTCTCGTCGCGGCGATCTCCAATGCCGGCGGCTTCGGGGTGATCGCCTGCGGGGCGATGACGCCCGACCTCCTCGACGCCGAGATCGCCGCGACCAAGGCGCTGACCGCCAAGCCCTTCGGCGTGAACCTGATCACCATGCACCCGGGGCTGTTCGACCTGATCGCGGTCTGCGCGAAGCACGGGATCGGCCTGGTCGTGCTCGCCGGCGGCATCCCGCCCAAGGGCTCGATCGAGGCGATCAAGGCCGGAAATGGCAAGGAACCCGGGGCCAAGGTCATCTGCATCCCGCCGACCCTGGCGCTCGCCAAGAAATACCTGCGCTCCGGCGCCGACGCCCTGGTGATCGAAGGCTCGGAAGCGGGCGGCCACATCGGCCCGGTGGCGACCTCGGTCCTCGCCCAGGAGATACTTCCCGAACTGGCCGACGATCACCTTGTCTTCGTCGCCGGGGGAATCGGCCGCGGCGAGGCGATCGCCGGCTACCTTGAGATGGGCGCGGCGGGGGTCCAACTCGGCACGCGCTTCGCCTGCGCGACGGAATCGATCGCCCACCCCGACTTCAAGAAGGCCTTCTTCCGCGCCAATGCCCGCGACGCCGTGGCCAGCGTCCAGGTCGACCCGCGCCTGCCGGTGATCCCGGTCCGCGCGCTCAAGAACAAGGGCACCGAGGAATTCACCGCCAAGCAGGTCGAAGTCGCCAAGCTGCTCGACGCGGGCGAGGTCGACATGCTCGAGGCCCAGCTCCAGATCGAGCACTTCTGGGCCGGCGCCCTGCGCCGCGCGGTGATCGACGGCGATGTCGAGAACGGCTCGATCATGGCCGGCCAGTCGGTCGGCATGGTGAGCAAGGAAGAACCCGTCGCCGCGATCATCGCCGAGCTGCTCGCCGAAAGCGAGGCGGCCTTGGGCCGCAGGTAGCGCCCCAAACCCGTCCGTCCTGAGCTTGTCGAAGGACCGCTTTTTCTTCTAACGCAGCGCTCGAAGCAAAGAACGGCCCTTCGACAAGCTCAGGGCGGACGGTTTGGGGTTACGGGGTAATTTGATGAGCGAAGTCCAGATCCTGACCCTGTCCTGCCGCGACCGCACGGGGATCACCGCGCGGGTCACCGGCTACCTGTTCGACAAGGGCTGCAACATCATCGAGGCCCAGCAGTTCGACGACCTCGATGATGGCGAGTTCTTCATGCGCGTCGCCTTCGATCCCGGCCCGGCCGATCCCGAGGCGATCCGCGCGGGCTTCGTGCCCCTGGCGGGCGAACTGGGCATGCGCTGGAACATGCGCAGCCGCGACCGGGCGCGCAAGGTCCTGCTGCTGGTCTCCAAGTTCGACCACTGCCTGGCCGACCTGCTCTACCGCGTGCGGATCTGCGAGCTGGCGATGGAAGTGGTCGGGATCGTCTGCAACCACCCGCGCGAGGCGCTGACCCATTCGGCGATCGGCGAGGTGCCGTTCCACCACCTGCCGATCACCAGGGACACCAAGGATGCCCAGGAAGCCCGGATTCGCGAGATCGTGCGGGAAAGCGGCGCCGAGCTCGTCGTGCTCGCCCGCTACATGCAGATCCTCTCGGACGAGATGGCCGGCTTCCTCTCGGGCCGCTGCATCAACATCCACCACTCGTTCCTGCCGGGCTTCAAGGGCGCCAAGCCCTATCACCAGGCCCATGCCAGGGGCGTGAAGATGATCGGGGCCACGGCGCACTACGTCACCGCCGATCTGGACGAAGGCCCGATCATCCATCAGGACGTCGAAGCGATCACCCACGCCGACCGCCCCGATGACCTGGTCCGCAAGGGCCGCGACATCGAGCGGCGGGTGCTCGCCGAAGCGGTCCGCCTGCACCTGGAGGACCGCGTGCTGCTCAACGGCAGCCGGACCGTGGTGTTCAGGAGCTAGGGCGATGGCGGTAACGGGCCTCGATCACGTCAACATCATCGCCGCCGACCTGGCTGAGACCACGCGCTTCTACGAAGATGTCCTGGGCTTCCGCTATGGCGGGCGGGCGGGCGAGATGAACTTCGCCGGCGGCTGGTTCTATGATGTCAACGATCGCCCGATCATCCACGTCATGACCCTCGACCCGCGGCGCCACGGCGAGGGCGAGCGGCGGACCATGCCGACCGGCTCGATCGACCACGTCGCGCTGGCCTGCGAGGATTTCGCCGGGACGCTGAAGCGCTGCGAGGCGCTTGGGATCGAGCACCGGGTAAACGACCGCAAGTACGGCGACTTGCGCCAGGTGTTCATCACCGACCCCAACAACGTGACGCTCGAGCTGAACTTCCCGGGCGACTGACGGGCCGATCGCGGCCTTGTCCTGGCCGCTGCCTGCCATTCCCGCCCCGTGGGGATAATGCTCAATATTCCTGAGCGATGAACCGTGCCCAGGCCGGGGCGTCGGCGCTCGCGCTCGTTTCGGGCAGCCAGTGCGCCGCCATCAGGCCGCGCGCCTCGACCTCGGGCATACCCAGCTGCCGGTTGCGGCGGTAGAAGAAGGCCGAGACCCGCCAGTTCATGATGCAATGGACATGGACCGGGCCGTCATCGGCGGCGAGGGCTGCCTGGAATGCGGCGAAATGGTTCTCGTCGGGCGCGCCGAAGGGCACGGGGATATGGGTGTAGCGAATCCCGCGCGCCGCCAGCAGTTCGGCCTCGTTCGCCAGGGCGCCGGGCGAATCGCTCAGCGCCAGGTTGATCACGTGGCGCACGCCGATCGCGTTCAGCGCGGCCACGTCGGCGGCCTGGAGCCGGCCCGAGGTGGTCACCTGCGGGCCGAGCCGCTGCCAGCAGGCGATCTGCTCGGGCTCGGCCATCCCTGTCTCTCCGCTGTCGTTGACCTTTCCGGCCCGAGGCTGCAGGCTACTCCCGCAGAGGGCCTGGGGACAAGCTTGAGAGGCAAGGCGCATGTGCGATGACTTTACCGCGGCGGGCGAAGGCGAGGCGCTGGCCGCCAAGGGCCTCAGCCGCCGTGAATTCGCCGCGATCGGCGCCGCTGCGGCCGTGGCGAGCTACGCCAAGCTGTCCATGGCGGCGACTGCGCCGGTCCTGGCCGAGGCCATGGTCGAGATCGACACGCCGGCCGGCAAGGCCGACGCCTTCTTCGTGCATCCGGCGCGGGGCCGCCATCCCGCGGTGATCCTCTGGCCCGACGTGTTGGGCCTGCGCGAGGTCAAGAAGGCGATGGGCCGCCGCCTCGCCGCGGCGGGCTATGCCGTCCTGGTGGTCAATCCCTACTACCGCGCCTTCAAGGGCGAGCTCGGCCTCACCTTCGCCCAGTTCCGCACCCCGGAGGGCACGGCGAAGCTCGGCCCCGCCCGCGCAGGGCTCACCGCCGAGGCGGTCGCCAGCGACGGTGCGGCCTACGTCGGGTTCCTCGATGCCCAGGGCAGCGTCGACCGGCGCCGCGGGATCGGCACCCAGGGCTATTGCATGGGCGGCCCCTTCACGATCCGCACCGCCGCGGCGGCGCCGGCGCGGGTCAAGGCCGCGGCCAGCTTCCACGGCGGCGGGCTGGTGACCGCCGAGGCCGACAGCCCGCACCGGCTGCTGGCCGGGACCCGGGCCGCCTACCTGATCGCCGTGGCCAAGAACGACGACGAGCGGGCGCCCGCCGACAAGGACACCTTCAAGGCCGCCGCCCTTGCCGCCAGGCGCCCGGCCGAGGTCGAGGTCTATGCCGCCGACCACGGCTGGTGCGTGCCCGATGGCCCGGCCTACAACCAGGCCGAGGCCGAGCGCGCCTGGAGGCGGCTGCTGGCGCTCTACGCGAAGCTCTAGCGCACTTGAGGTTGCTCGATCGCCGCATCGGCGAGGGCTGCGATTGCGGTGCTGCGCGTTCGATCATCGGTCCCTTCCAGGAGCACGGGGCTGCGTGGAGGGCGGAAAAGCGTCAATCGGCGATTTTGTCGCGATTGGTGTCACCCCGAGCCCTTCTGAACCAACTTGCGCCCTTCCCCCCTCTCGCTACCATGCGGCAACTTTGGACGAGGTGACGCGAT
>JASGGH010000130.1:0-4659 GCA_047605105.1 Novosphingobium sp.
GTCTCGACAACGACGCTGAAGCACAACCTACTGATATCGCTCAACCACTTTCCGATCGGGCTCTAAGGACTTCCCAGTCGTTCTTTCGCGACGTGCTTAGCGGCAGGTTCTTCGCCAATATCTGACACCCAGCGATTGCCCGACCAGACAACACAGCGACTGCAACTAAGCCGGGAGCAGGCAAGCAGGTCTTGGTTGGTAGTTTCGGAATAGGTGTAGATCGCTGCGGCAACCTGCCGAGCCGAGTTAACTGCCAAGCTGTTCTAGTGGAAGTTGTTCGACGCCATTAGCGCCGAACAATCTGACCACCGTCTTCAGGGCGGCTGCCGAAAATGTTTGGGTGGCAAGCACAGTCAGATTCTTTCTGGGCCGGGAAACGGCGACATAGAAGAGATTGCGAGTCCGAAGGAATCCTTTCGTGTTCTTGTTGTCCAAGGCTTTCGTCTCAAACAGTTCCAAGAAACGCGGCCAGTTGTAGTGGTTCCAACCGCCCCCCAGAACGACGAGCACGTTATCGAATTCTGCGCCCTTGACGCTGTGCTGAGTTGCAAACGGCGTTGATCCCTCGATGAATTTCAGAAGCTCGGGCACCTCAGTATAGGGCACCTCCCGAAGCCTCTGGTGACGAAGCAAGGACTCGTTTGCCTCCGGGACAGGCTCCCCTTTGGCCTTGTAGGTTTCTCGATCGACTAGGTGACGGTCGTGATTGAAGTGGTTGTGGACGTTGGTATGCACGCTGGCGAATTTCTGAAGTGACTTCATCCGCCTGAATCTCAGCATGGTGCGTTCTCGTCGGCGGAATGAGAGGTGGCTGTTCTCGACCCGGTTGTTGGCCCAGCGTCCGATCTCCTGCTTGTCCGCATTGCCCAGTGCAGTCATCGCGGCGCGGTAGGAGTGCAGACCATCGGTCGTGATCGCTTCAGGCGATCCATGACGCTTCAGCGCCTTCTTCATGAAGGTGAGGGCGGCTGCCTTGTCCCGGGTTTTGGTTATGTAGTTCTCGAGGATCTCGCCTTCCTGGTCGACTGCGCGCCACAGATACACCATCTCGCCATTCAGCTTCACGTACATCTCGTCGAGATGCCAGCGCCAGTGCTGGAAGCCGCGCATCCGGTTCACCCGCTGCCGGCGGATGTCGGCGGCGAACATCGGGCGGAAGCGGTTCCACCAATACCGCACGGTCTCGTGGCAAATGTCGCTCCCGCGCTCGAACAGCAGGTCTATCCTAATCTCCTGCTTTGAATGCCAGTCGCGGACAGTATGTTGATCTATCTATCAGTAAATGCCTTGCTTCGGAAAAATGGCGGGACCGTAGCGAAAGCGGCTCTCCGATGGGGCCGGATGTCGGTTTGGATCAAGTTTCGATCGCCATCATGCGCCAATGAACGCCTTCAACCCGGCTGTCGAATGGGCCGAGCGGAAAGGTTTTCAGCATGAGCGGTCTGCGGTTCGATGGGCGCGTTGCGATTGTGACGGGGGCGGGACGCGGGCTGGGGCGGGCCTATGCCATGCTGCTCGGATCGCTCGGCGCCCAAGTGGTCGTCAATGACAACGGGAGCGCGATCAAGGGGGAGGGTGTCGACGCGTCCCCGGCGGAGGACGCCGCTGCCGCGATCCGCGCAGCGGGAGGAGCGGCGGTCGCCACCACCGCTTCGGTCGCTACGCGTGAGGGCGGGCAAGCGATCGTCGGGGCGGCGCTGGACAGTTTCGGCCGGATCGACGCCGTGATCCACAACGCCGGGAACGTCCGCTACGGCCTGTTGTCGGAAATCAGCCTGGAGGAATTCCAGGCCGTGCTCGACGTGCACCTGATCGGGGCATTCAACGTGGTGCGCCCGGCGTTTCCCTTGATGTGCGCGCAGAACTACGGGCGCATCGTCCTCACCTCGTCGATCGGGGGACTCTACGGGAACCATCGCTGCGTGAACTACGGCGCCGCCAAGTCCGGGATGATCGGCCTCAACAACGTCGCTGCGCTCGAGGGCGAGCCCTTCGATGTGAAGAGCAACATCATCCTCCCCTCTGCCGTGACGCGGATGGCCGAGGGTCTGGACATATCGAAGTACCCGCCGATGGCCCCCGAACTCGTCGCTCCCGCGGTCGCCTGGTTGGCGCACGAGCGCTGTTCGAGTAGCGGCGAGATGCTTTCCGCGATCGGCGGCCGCCTCGCCCGCGCGTTCGTGGCGGAGACTCCGGGGATCTACCGGCCGTCGTGGACGATCGACGAGGTCGATGCCGCGATGCCGCGGATCAGGGACAAGGCCGAGATCCTCGACTTTGGCTTGCATGGTCATCGCGAGCACATCAATTACAGCTTTGCCATGGTTTCCCAGGACTGATTGCAATGAGCCGAATGCAGTCGCAACCGCCGGTTTCTCTCGCCCAAGGCTGGCAATTGGAGCGCGCCTCCGCGCCGACTCCGCTGTTTGGCGCCAATGGCCTGCGCCTCGGCTCGGACGGGCGGCTCTACGTCGCCCAATTCATCGGCAGCCAGATTTCAGCGATTGATCTCGCCAGCGGCGCGATAGAGGTGATCAGTCCGCTGGGGAGCGAGATCGTCTCGCCCGACGATCTCGCGTTCGACGTCGGCGGCGAGATGTACGTGACAGAGTTCACGCAAGGCCGTGTCAGCGTGCTGGCGGAGAACGGGACCAGCCGCGTGCTGCGGGACGATCTGCCCGGCGCCAACGGCATCACCTTCCATCAGGGCCGACTGTTCGTCGACGAATGCCGCCCCCAGGGCCGCCTGATGGAACTGGACCGAAATGGCGGCGCACCCCGCATCCTGCTCGAGGATATCCCTCTGCCCAACGCGCTGGCGCCGGGGCCGGACGGGCTGCTCTATTTTCCGGTGATCGGCGCCAACGAGATCTGGCGAATCCATCCCGATGGGGGTGCGCCGGAACGGGTGGTGGGCGATCTTGCCGTGCCGGATGCGGTGAAGTTCGACGCGCAGGGCTTCATCGTCTCGCCGCAGGGAATGAGTGGGGAGGTGCTGCGGATCGATCCGCGCAGCGGCGCCAAGACGGTGCTGGCCAGACTGGATCCCGGGCTCGACAACGTGGCCTTCGCGGACGGCCGCTTGTTTGTTTCGAACTTCAACGGTCAGATCGACGAGGTGCTGGGCGAGCAGGTCACCCGACAACTGACCCCCGGGGGGCTTAACTGGCCGCTCGATCTCGCGATCGACGGGGATGGCACCGTCTATGTTGCGGATGGGATCGCGATGCATGGGCTGCCGCGGGGCGGCGCTTTGACCCCGCTCGGGCGGCTCTTCGGAGCGGGCTATCCGGGGACCGTGCGCGGGATCGCAGTTCAGGGTTCGGGAACTTTCGTGGTGACGACGGGCGGCGGCCAGGTGGCGACCTATCGCCCCGGCGACCAGGCGAGCGAGATCCTGATCGACGGTCTCGACCAGGCCTACGGCGTCGACATCGCGCCCGATGGAGCGATCATCGTCGCCGAGACCGGAACGGGCCGCATCCTCTCCTACCGCGACGGGGCGGTGCGGACGATCGCCTCCGCTTTGGACCGGCCCAAGGGCGTGCGGTGCGCGCCCGGCGGCGCCATCTACGTCACCGAGACGGGCGCCGGACGGATCACCAAATTTACCGACAGCGGCGCCGAAACGGTGATCGATGGCATGATCGAGCCGCAGGGGCTGCAGCTCGCCGGCCACATGCTCTACGTGGTGGAGGCCGGCCGTCAACAGCTGGTCCAATTCGATCTCGCGACGAAGCACTCGTCGCCAATCGCACGCGGCCTGCCGCTCGGCACGCCGCCGGGCATTGCGCGAAGGCCGTTGCTGGCCACTCCGCCGTTCTCGGGACCGCTCGGCGCCTTCGCGGGCATCGCGCTCGCCAGCGACGGATCGATCTATCTCTCGGGAGACGCGGAAGGCAGCGTGTTGAAGCTGTCACAGGCAGGAGCGGGACAATCCCTGCCGGGAACCGGTTCATGACCGCCGGCGCGGTGCCGGCGGCCGGACCCCCGTTTCACGCCCGGCTCGACGCGGGGCGGACGCCAAGCCCGCATCTTGAAGATGAGTTGCCGCTGGCCGAGCGCATGGGATGGCGCAGCAGCCCGGCAGTTCTGCCGTTGAGTGGAAAATCGGCGACATGGTGATGTGGGACTATTGCGGCGTGAGGCGCCGCGCCGAACCCGATCGGATCGAAGGAGGCGGGCAAATGGGCCAGGTGGAGCTCAAGGGCCAGAAAGCGATCAGAACATGGCACAGGATGCTCGCATAGCGATCGTGACCGGCGGAGCGAAGGGTATCGGCCTCAGCCTTGGCCCGAACCGGGGAAGGTCGCGGTGTGGGACGTCGATGGTCACGGGGCGGAGGAAGCCGCGGCCGCGATCACTGCCGAGGGCCATATCGCCCGCGCATATTGCAGCGACGTATCGTCAAAGCGATTTTCGCAGCTCTCGCGGCGCCATGCCGAATTGGCGGCGGCAGAAATGTGCCAACGCCGATTGCTCCGAAAAGCCAAGGCGGTCGGAGATCGCCGTGATGTCGAGATCGGTCTCGTGCACGAAATAGAGCAAAGCCTGGCGGCGCACCGCGTCCACCAGCGCGCGAAAGCTCGTGGCCTCTCCTCGCAGTCGCCGGTGCAATGTGCGGGGATGGATGTCCAGGGATCGCGAAACGACATCGAC
>JASGGH010000131.1:0-4644 GCA_047605105.1 Novosphingobium sp.
TCTTGCCCTTGATCGCCGCCCCGGTGACCTTGGTGGACAGGCGCAGTTCCATGCCCTGCTTCTTGAAGATCTTGGCGGCTTCCTTGCGGACCTCGCCGTCCATGCCGGGGAGCAACTGGTCGAGGAATTCTACCACGGTGACCTTGGCCCCGACGCGGCGCCAGACCGAGCCGAGCTCCAGCCCGATCACCCCGCCGCCGATGACCACGAGATGCCCGGGCACCTTGGTGAATTCGAGCGCGCCGGTGCTGTCGACGATCACGCCCTTGGCGTTGTCGACCTCGACGCCCGCAAGCGGGGTGACGCTCGAGCCCGTGGCGATGACGATGTTCTTCGCGGTGACGGCCTTGCCCGCGTCCGTGCCATCCTGAGCCTGCCGAAGGACGACGGTATGCGCGTCCTTGAACGCGGCGCGGCCCTTCAGCCAGTCGACCTTGTTCTTCTTGAACAGGAACTCGATCCCGCCGGTCAGGCCCTTGACCGCGTCGATCCGCTGGCCCTGCATGGTGGCGAGGTCGAGGCTCATCCTGTCGATCTTGACCCCGAGCTTGGCCAGGCCGCCATTGGCGGCCTCGTCGTAGAGCTCGGAGGCGTGCAGCAGCGCCTTGGAAGGGATGCACCCGACGTTGAGGCAGGTCCCGCCCAGCGTCTCGCGGCTCTCCGCGCAGGCGGTCTTCAGCCCGAGTTGCGCCGCACGGATCGCGGCGACGTAGCCGCCCGGGCCGGCGCCGATGACGAGGACGTCGTAGTCGTATTCAGCCATTTTTCTGCACCACGCTCTTCACGCATTCTTCCATGATCGGCTTCAGCTTGTCTTCGCCGGCGGTCGCTTTCTCGGTCGGGCTGAACTGCTGATTGATCTTCGTTAGCGTGCAGTCACACAGGCTCTTCGCGGCAGCGGCGGGAGCGCCGCTGCGCGTGGCCGAGGCGATGCACGATTCCTTGAAGCTCTTGTCGAAGTTCTCGTCGAAACCCTTCTTGGCCGCGCTGCAGCCGGCGAGCAGGGTGAGGGCGGCGAGGGCCAGCAGGAGCTTGTGGCTCTTGCCGGCAAGGTGGAAGAGATGGTCGTATCTATCTTCGCTGATCATGGCTTCCCCGGAAACTTGGTGGATCGATCGAAGAGATCGTCGATCACGATGATATGGCCTTCGATGTCTTGCCGTTCGAGGACGGCTATCACGCGCGGCGCGATCATTTCCACATCCTCCGGCTCGAATCGGACAAAAATGACGGCTGGCGGAACCTCTTGCGCCTCCAGAAAGATCAGGCGCCCGAAATCTGCATCGCAGGTAATCAGAATACGCTCATCCCGGACGGCAAGGGCAAGCACCTCGGCATCAGGGGCGTCATGGGGCAGGCTGTGGATCGATCTTGCAACGTCATGTCCGGCGCTCGCTAGAATTCTGGCGAGACGGCTGCCGATGTTGGCATCGCACAAAAGCCTCAAGCGGCTCGTGCCTGGTGAATCGCCACGTAGCGCTCATCCTCCATCAGGCCCGCCGCGAAAGCCGCCGCGGCCTGGACATGGACCGGCAGGATGCCTTCGTATTCTTCCCCGATCTGCTCGACGGTCCAGCCTGCGCCAACGAGCTTGAGGACCCGTTCCACGCTGTATCGCGTTCCGCGAAACACCGGCTTCCCCCCTAGGATTTCGGGGTCCGAATAGATGTGGTCCTTCCAATCCATAGCTTGCCTCACAGGTCGATCAAGAGCCGTGTCGGATCTTCTATCGCGTCCTTGATGATCTTCAAAGCCGTCACCGCCTCGCGCCCGTCGATCAGGCGGTGGTCGTAGCTGAGCGCGATGTACATCATCGGGCGGATCACGATCTCGCCATTGCGGACGACCGGTCGGTCCTCGATGCGGTGGAGGCCGAGCACCGCCGACTGCGGCGGGTTGATGATCGGGGTCGACATGAGGCTGCCGAAGACGCCGCCGTTGGAGATGGTGAAGGTGCCGCCCTTCATGTCGGCCATGGTCAGCGTGCCCTCGCGCGCGGCCTTGCCGTAGTTCGCGATGGCCTTCTCGATCCCCGCGAAGGAGAGCTGGTCGGCATCGCGGACCACCGGCACGACCAGGCCGTTCGGCGCCGAGACCGCGACCGAGATGTCGACGTAGTCGTGATAGACGATTTCGTCTCCCTGGATCTGGGCGTTGACCGCGGGAATGTCCTTCAGCGCCAGGCAGGCGGCCTTGGCGAAGAAGCCCATGAAGCCCAGGCGCACGCCGTGCTTCTTCTCGAACAGCTCCTTGTAGCGGTCGCGCGCGGCGATCACCTCGCTCATGTCGACGTCGTTGAACGTCGTCAGCAGCGCGGCGGTCTCCTGCGCCTCCTTGAGCCGCTTGGCGACGGTCTGGCGCAGGCGGGTCATCTTGACCCGCTCCTCGCGGCGCTCGCCGGCCGGGGCGGAGGTCGCAGCAGGCGGCGCACTGGCTGCTGCCGGAGCGGGGCTCGCCTGCTTGGCCTGAGCGGCGGCGACCACGTCCTCCTTGGTCAGGCGGCCGTCCTTGCCGGTGCCCTGGATCGTCGAGGGATCGATGCCGTATTCCAGCACCGCCTTGCGCACCGCGGGCGACATCGTGACGTCGCCGGAAGCGCCCGCCGCCGGCGCGGCGTCCTTGGGCGGCATCGTATCCGAAGCGGGCGGGACCGCGGCTTCGGTGCGCTTGGCGACGGGCTCGGCCCCGGCGGCGGGGACCGAGTCCTCGATGGTCGAGATCAGCGCGCCGACCGAGACGGTTTCGCCTTCCTTGACCAGGTGCGCGCCGAGCACGCCCGCGGCGGGGGCATTGACCTCGATCGCGACCTTGTCGGTCTCGAGGCTGGCGATCGGCTCGTCCATGCGGACCTGATCGCCCGGCTGCTTGAGCCACTGGCCGACGGAGGCTTCGGTGACGCTTTCGCCCAGGACGGGAACTTTGACTTCGGTGGACATGCTCAGCCCTTCTTGCGACGGCGAATTTCGGAACGGACGGACAGCCCCAGCGCATCCGCGACCAGCGCGGCCTGTTCGGCGGCGTGGCGCTTGGCGAGGCCGGTGGCGGGCGAGGCGGCGGCGCTGCGGCCGGCGTAGCGCGGGCGGGCGACCTTGCACTTGGCCGCCTTCAGCGATTGCTCGATCAGCTCCTCGACGAAGAACCAGGCGCCCATGTTGCGCGGCTCTTCCTGGCACCACACGACCTCTTCGAGGTTCGGCATCTTGCCGATGCGGATCGCCAGCGGCTCGCCGGGGAAGGGGTAGAGCTGCTCGATCCGGACCACGGTGACGTCCGCCAGGCCGTTCTCGTCGCGCGCTTCCATCAGGTCGTAGCCGACCTTGCCCGAGCACAGCACCAGCCGCCTGACCTTCTCGTCGGCCGGCGGCGTGCGGTCGGACATGATCCGGCGGAAGTGGCTCTCGCCGATGAAGTCCTCGAGCTCCGACTTGGCCAGCGGGTGCCGCAGCAGCGACTTGGGCGTCATGATGATCAGCGGCTTGCGGAAGCCGCGGTGCATCTGGCGGCGCAGCGCGTGGAAGTAGTTCGACGGGGTCGAGATGTTGCAGACCTGGATGTTGTCCTGCGCGCAGAGCTGGAGGAAGCGCTCCAGGCGCGCCGAGCTATGCTCCGGCCCCTGGCCTTCGTAGCCGTGGGGCAGCAGCAGCACCAGGCCGTTGGCGCGCAGCCACTTGGCCTCGGCCGCGGCGATGTACTGGTCGATGATGATCTGGGCGCCGTTGGCGAAGTCGCCGAACTGGGCCTCCCACAGCACCAGCGTCTTCGGATCGGTCATCGCGTAGCCGTATTCGAAGCCGAGCACGCCGTATTCGCTCAACGGGCTGTCGAGCACTTCGAACTTGCCGTGGGGCACGTTCCACAGCGGCACGTACTTGTGCTCGTCGGTCTGGTCGATCCAGACCGCGTGGCGCTGGCTGAAGGTGCCGCGGCCCGAATCCTGGCCGGAGAGGCGCACGTTGTAGCCTTCGGACAGCAGCGAGCCGAAGGCCAGGGCCTCGCCGGTCGCCCAGTCGAAGCCGTCGCCGCGGGTGAAGCTCTCGCGCTTGGCGTCGATCACGCGGGCCAGGGTCTTGTGGATCCGGACCGAGTCCGGAACCGTGGTCAGCGTGCGGCCGAGGCTGTCGAACAGCTTCTTGTCGATGCCGGTCGGCACGTTGCGGCGCGCGCCTTCGGGGTCCTTGGGCTTGTTGAAGCCGGTCCAGCGGCCCGAGAACCAGTCGGCCTCGTTGGCCTTGTAGCTCTTGGCCGCCTCGAACTCGGCTTCGAGATGGTCGGTGAAGGCCTGGGTGGTCTCGTCGACGAAGCCCGCCTCGATCGTGCCCTGCTGGACCAGCCGTTCGGCATAGATCGCGCTGACCGGGGGATGCTCGCGGATCTTGGAATACATCAGCGGCTGGGTGAAGCTGGGCTCGTCGCCCTCGTTGTGACCGAAGCGGCGGTAGCACCACATGTCGATCACCACGTCCTTGTCGAACTTCTGGCGGAAGTCGATGGCGAGCTTGCAGGCGAAGGTCACCGCCTCGGGATCGTCGCCGTTGACGTGGAAGATCGGCGACTGGACGCCCTTCGCCACGTCGGACGGATAGGGGCTGTTGCGCGCGAACTGCGGGCTGGTGGTGAAGCCGATCTGGTTGTTGATGATGAAGT
>JASGGH010000132.1:0-4637 GCA_047605105.1 Novosphingobium sp.
GCGCGTCGACAGCGCGCGTGATGGCGACGCCCGATCTGGGATTACTCAGCTCGGGCTTCACCTTTTCAGTCATCAGCAACGCTGGCGCGGGCGGCAATCCGTCGCTTCGTCCCTTCCTTGCGGACCAAGCCGACCTGTCGGCCGAATGGTATTTCGCGCCGAACAGCATCCTGTCGGGCGCCGTCTTTTACAAGAAAGTCAATTCCTTCACGATCAACCGCGTGGTCGAGACACCGGCCCCTGCCGGTTACACCAATCCGAACAATGCGCCGCTGCCGTTACAGATCACGCGACCGGTCAACGGCACTGATGGCAAGATCTATGGTTTCGAAGCGAACTACCAGCACGCGCTGACGTTCCTGCCATCGCCCCTGGACGGGTTCGGTTACCAGCTGAGCTACACACGCGCGGAAAGCAGTTCGCCCAACAGCCTGGGCACCGGAACCCAGCCTTTGCCGAACCTGTCGAAGAACAGCTACAGCGGGATACTTTACTATGACAAAGGCCGCCTGGAAGGCCGACTGGCCTATACCTATCGGGACGGCTTCCTGATTTCGGAAACAATTCCCACGCGCGACGCCGCGGGGGTCATCACCGGCAATGCGGCGGGCAACACCTATTCGGGCAAGATCGACACGCTCGATGGATCACTCGCCTTCTCGATCACCCCGAAGATCAAGCTGACGCTCGACGTGCAGAACATCCTGCGCGGCCGGATGCGCATTTATCAGGGAAACTCTGATCGAATCTACAGCCTCACCGTCGATGATCGCCGCTGGTTCCTGGGGGCATCGATGGTGTTCTGATCGCGCGCGTGGTACCACGCGCGCGAGTATCCGGGGCCGGCGCGGCGCGCCGGCCCCTTTTTATTGCGCGGCGTCCAGCGGTTCGGGCGCGGCGAACATCTGTTGCGATGGAAAAGATCGCGGCAAGCGATAGCGGTGACCGTCGCGGTCGGCGAAATACAAATCCACCCCGCTTTTCTTCTCGGCGTCGCCGTCTGCCCAGAAGGCCCAGAATTGCGGGTCTGCGTTGAGCGGTCTGCGAACATAGGTGTCGTTACGCTCTCCGGCGTGTTCGAAGCGGCGGACTTCCTGCCAGCTTCGGCCGAAGTCGGTGCTGCGCCACTCGCCGATCCTGCCGCCGGTGGCGCCGTGCTGGGGCCCGGGTAGGAACGCGCCGATAATGGTCCACACGTCCCCTTCGATATAGAGCGATCCGTGGTCATAGTCGTGATCGGTGATCAGCACGTCGCGGATCGTCCATTCTCCCTTGCTGAACGAGGCGGTCTTGAGCTGGCGGGGATCCGGCGAGGGAAGGTGTGTCGGAGAGGTGAGAAAGAGAATGACGGGCTCCCCGCGCGGCGTATAATTTATGTCCTTGATATAGACGCGCTGGTCTCCTGGCGCGTCGAAAACGCGCGCCGGGTTGGCGGGCTCGGTCAACCAGCGCTCCGGGGCGACCAGTGTTTCCCCTTGGGCATTCTGCCAGCTCAGGCCGTCGGTTGTTTGCAAATAGAAAAGGTCTGTGCGCCAGTCGAGCGGCGCGCCGCGATGGCCGGCGGGATGGTAATCGAACGCGACACCGATCCCGGCGCCGTGCGGTCGAGGCCAGGATACGGCATATTGTCCTTGCTCGATGTGTGCCAGGCGCTGCGGCGCGCTCCAATGCTTGCCGTCACTGCCCATCGTCCACCACAGGTCACGTTCCCCGCCGACAACGCTGTCGAGATGGGTGTAGCGCGTATGAATGAAGAGCAGACGCCCGTCGGCCAGTTTCCACGGCTGGCCATAGCTGAACCGGAGGACCGGTTGTCCGTCCGCGTCGAGCGATCCGAACGTCCGAAAGTCGGCGGGGTCGGCGGGATCGAGCAACTCCTCGAACCTATCGATGTCGTAGGGTTTGACAGACCGAAAGATGCTGGCCCGACGGTGCTCGCCGTGGGTGTTCGAGAACAGCAACAGCCGTCCCTTCGCGTCGAACGCGATCGCCGGCGCATCGTGCGCATCCCCCGTTCCCTTCTCGATCCAAATGCGCGGGCGCGCCAATAACCTTGTCCGGTGGTCATAAAAGGACACGGCATGAACGATCTTGCCGTCGCCGCGATCGAGGGACGTTGCAAAGAATGTCTTGCGCCGAGACGCTACATAGATCGCCATGGGCTCGATCTGCTGCGGGTAGGTGGAAAAGCCGCCGCCATATTTGACCACGGCGGGATTGTTGTCGTCGACGATTTCGTACCAGATGCCGGTAAACCCGTCCGCCAACTGGGCGCGCCGCATCGCGGCACCTTGGGGCAAGGTCGCCAAGGCGAGCTCTGTTGGCACGATGAAGGGGGATGCGATCGCGGACAACACAAGGACGTTCGCAGCGCGGCGGGACACCATGGAGCTGTGTGCTCGCGCGCCCGCGCAACGCCCAGGTTCAGGGTTCTTCACGCATCATCTCCTAGAGAATGGAACCGGGTTTCCGGAAGGAAGAACAGCGCTACGGTAAAGGCCACCGCGGTGAACGCGATGGGATACCAGAGTCCGGCGTAGATATTGCCGGTCGCCACGACGATCGCGAAGGCCGCCGCTGGCAGGAATCCGCCGACCCAGCCGGTGCCGATATTGTAGGGCAGGCTCGCGGCGCTGTAGCGGATGCGCGCCGGAAAGAGTTCGGCCAGTGCCGCAGCCTGGGGGCCGTACAATGCTGTAGCTGCGACGATCAGCAGAAGCAGGATGGCCAGCACGAGGACGGGATCGACCTTAGCGGGCGGTGCGCTGCTGGGGTAGCCCATCGACGCCAATCCAGCGCCGATACGGCGTCCGGTTTCGAGCCGCAGTCGCTGGGCATCGCGCTCCGCCAGGTCGGTTGCGTCCGGGCTGACGATGGTGACGGATCCGATATGCACGATTGCCGGGCTGCCCGCCGGCGCGCGAATGTTGGAATAGGGCACGCCGGCCGCGGCCAACGCCGACTTGGCGATATCACATGAGGTGCGGAACTTGCCGCCACCGATCGGGTCGAACTGAAACGAGCAGCGCCCCGGATCCGCGCTGACCGCGACGGGTGCTCGTGCGATCGCGCTGGCGAGGTCCGGGTTGGCGGCGTGCGTCAGAAGCGAAAAGGCGGGAAACGGCGCGACGATGCCCACCAGCATGCCGAAAAGCATGACAGGCTTGCGGCCGATCCGGTCCGAGAGCCAGCCGAAGAATATATAAAGCGGCGATCCCATGACGACCGACGCCCCGACCAACGCGTTCACGGTCGCCGGTGCGACCTTGAGCGTGCGTTCGAGGAAGAACTGGGCGTAGAAATGCGCGAGATACCAGATCGCGCCTTGGGCGATCATCACTCCGAACAGCGCCAGGAGGACAAGGCGCAGGCTCGCCCATTCGCCGAACGCCTCGCACAAGGGTTGGGGCGATGTCCGGCCAGCGTGCTTGAGCGCGAGGTAGACCGGACTTTCCTGGAGCTTCAGGCGGATCCACAGCGAGATAAGCAGCAAGCCGAGGGATAGCAGGAACGGCACACGCCAGCCCCAGTCATGAAAGGCTTCCTCGCCAAGGGCGTTGCGGGTCACGAATATGACACCGAGCGCTGCGGCCAGGCCGAATGCCGCCGATGTCTGGATCCATGCCGTGAGTTGTCCACGCCGGGACGGCGGCGCATGTTCGGCCACATAGATGGCGGCGCCGCTATATTCGCCGCCCAGCGCGAGGCCCTGCAGGATGCGCAATCCGATGAGCAGCAGCGGCGCGGCGATGCCTGCCGTGGCGGACGTCGGCAGCAATCCGATCGCGAAGGTCGAAAGCCCCATGATGCTGATAGTGGCGAGGAAGGCGCTTTTGCGACCGATGCGATCGCCCAGGCTGCCGAAGACCAGGGCGCCGACCGGCCGAACGGCAAAGCCGATCGCGAAGGTTGCGAGCGCCGCGATGAACCGTAGGGACGGGCCGAGGCTGGCGAAGAACGCGTCGGAGAGGATTGCAGCCAACGAGCCGAACACAAAAAAGTCGTACCATTCGAATGTCGTGCCGGCGGCCGATGCTGTGACGATTCGCCAAAGGGGCGGGGCGGGTTTCCCTGAAGTTTGATCGGCCATCGACATCCTCGTACGATGCTGCGCAATTTTCAATATATCAGACATCATATGACTTGACCGCGCAAGGGGCTGGCGTCACGCTGCGTTGGAACTCGTCGAGGATTCGACGATCTCGAGAACAAGAAAACGGAGAGGCTGATCTGAATGCCGGTCGCAACGAACCGCCTCGCCGCCGCAACTTTCGCGATCGGTCCAACGTGGCCACGCCGATTTTTGACTTTCGCTTTACTCACCTGCGCTGCGGCGGGCGTGGCGCAGCAGGTGCCGCCGGCTGACCTGCCGCCGGTCAAACAGGCACTGGCGCCGCCCGAGGAGCGCGCTGCGCAAGCGGTCGCGGTCCTCGCCCCCTACCGCTACGGCGATCTGCTTTGGGAGAATGACCGCACGGCGCACCGCATCTATGGAAAACCGCTGGAGGCGGCCGAGCCCCCGTCGGGATCTGGCATCGATGCCTGGGGCAAGAACGTCGCATGGCCGTTTGCGGATCGGCAGCTTCGCTCGGGCGATCAGCATTCCTATCACGGGGAAGGCATCGACTTTTATGATG
>JASGGH010000133.1:0-4622 GCA_047605105.1 Novosphingobium sp.
CGTCCATCTCGCTTGCACCATGATCTGGATACGTTAAATGCAGACAGAACCTAGCCCTCCTCCCGCCAGCGGGAGGGAAGCTCAGCACCGCGAGCGGCCCGGCGGCGGTCAGTGCCAGCCGAGCATGCGGCCGACGAAGATCAGCACGATCGCCCCGATCACCGAAGCGAGGCAGCCCGCGCGGTTGACCCCGCCGCCGATCCCGCCGGTCCCGGCCGAGGTCACCAGCCCGGCCAGCAGCGAGCCGCCGACGCCGAGCAGGATGGTGTAGATCCACCCCATGTCGACCGGGCCGGGATAGAAAAACCGCGCCAGCACGCCGACAACCAGGCCGCTGATGATGATGCCGATGATGTTGAGCATGATGCGTCCTTCCTCTCGTCTTTCAGCGCGCCTAGCCTAGCGCGGTTCCCGCGCCGTAGCGATGGATCATGGACGCTTTCCCGCCAGCGCGCCCGAAGCCGGGTCATGCTTTGCGGTAAAAGGCGCTGGGAGAGAAGTCGATTTCATGCATCCCGCCCTGTCCGAAGGTGCGGCGGTCCAGGCCCGGAGCGGGCCGGCAAGGCAGCCGTGGCCAGGGGGCTCGCCGCCGCCGCGATTCACCCCCGAGTCAATCCGCGGCCGCCGGAGTCCCCGCGCAAATTTTTTTTCACAGATTCACTTTGACTCTTGCGCGATTCAAGAGTGCCCGGATTGCCGCGCGTCGCTGCCATGCGGAAGGCGCGAACAGGGCCCCAGCGGCCTGCCATGAAAGTTACTTCGTAATTTACCCTCTTGTATCCGACTCGGGATGGGGCACTATCACTAGTGGTGCGGGTAACGGGGCACCTCTAGACCTAGATTCAGTCGAAAGGCGCAGGTTTGCGGCCCGCGACGGATTCGGACGGTGGCGAGAGAGCCCGGCAAGCCGCCCCTGGGGAACAAACAGGGGATAAGTTTTCCTCGTTTCGCACCCGGTTGTGGTATGTTGGGCGCTTGTTCGCCGATTCGAACGAAAACGGAACGGACGGGGGTCCGCAAGGGTTCGGAGCGGCGGTGGACAAGCCTCCGGATAAAGTGGGGGGCAGTCGGTGGATTTCAGGAACTCGAACGAGACGGATGAGATGATGGGCGAAGGCTCCCTGTTCGGCGACAGCGCCGTGATCGAGAAGGAGGCGGGCGAGAGCCCGGCCGTGGCCATGACCGAGAAGACCGATACCGGCTCGGAAGAGCTCGTCGCCAAGGCGCTAGTCGAAAAAATGGGCGCCGATGCGCTGGCCGGCGCGATGAAGGCCGTCTCCAAGAAGGAAGATTCGAAGGCCATCGCCGAGCGCCGCTTCACGATCGTCACGGATGACAGCCGCGACACGCTGCTGACCGATTTCGGCAAGGACACGCTCGACGACCGCTACCTGCTGCCCGGCGAGAAGTACCAGGACCTCTTCGCCCGCGTCGCCGACGCCTATGCCGACGACGAGGCGCACGCCCAGCGGCTCTACGACTACGTCTCCAGGCTGTGGTTCATGCCCGCCACGCCGGTGCTCTCCAACGGCGGCACCGGGCGCGGCCTGCCGATCTCGTGCTATCTGAACTCGGTCAGCGACAGCCTCGAAGGCATCGTCGGAACCTGGAACGAGAACGTCTGGCTGGCCAGCCGCGGCGGCGGCATCGGCACCTATTGGGGCGGCGTGCGCGGGATCGGCGAGCCGGTCGGCCTCAACGGCAAGACCAGCGGGATCATTCCCTTCGTCCGCGTGATGGACAGCCTCACCCTGGCGATCTCGCAGGGCTCGCTGCGCCGCGGCTCGGCGGCCTGCTACCTCGACGTCTCACACCCCGAGATCGAGGAGTTCCTCGAGATCCGCAAGCCCTCGGGCGACTTCAACCGCAAGGCGCTGAACCTCCACCACGGCGTGCTGCTGACCGACGAGTTCATGGAAGCCGTCCGCGACGGCACCGAGTTCAGCCTGCGCAGCCCCAAGGACGGCTCGGTCCGCGGCACGGTCGATGCGCGCTCGCTGTTCCAGAAGCTGGTCGAGACCCGCCTGGCCACGGGCGAGCCCTATATCGTCTTCTCCGACACGGTGAACCGGATGATGCCCAAGCATCACCGCGACCTGGGGCTGAAGGTTTCCACGTCCAACCTGTGTTCCGAGATCACCCTTCCCACCGGCGTCGATCATCTCGGCAACGACAGAACGGCCGTCTGCTGCCTGTCCTCGCTCAACATGGAGACCTGGGACGAGTGGCACGCGGACGAGCGCTTCATCGAGGACGTCATGCGCTTCCTCGACAACGTGCTGCAGGACTACATCGACCGCGCGCCCGACGAGATGGCCCGCGCCAAGTATTCCGCGGCGCGCGAGCGGTCGGTCGGCATGGGGGTGATGGGCTTCCACTCGTTCCTGCAGCAGAAGGGCATCGGCTTCGAGACCGCCATGGCCAAGGCCTGGAACCTCAAGATGTTCAAGCACATCGCGGCCAAGGCCGACGAGGCTTCGCTCCTGCTCGCCCAGGAACGCGGCGCCTGCCCCGACGCCGCCGACATGGGCGTGATGCAGCGCTTCTCGTGCAAGATGGCGATCGCGCCGACCGCCTCGATCAGCATCATCTGCGGCGGCACCAGCGCCTGCATCGAGCCGATCCCGGCGAACATCTACACCCACAAGACCCTGTCGGGCTCCTTCGTGGTGAAGAACCCCTATCTCGAGAAACTGCTCCAGTCGAAGAGCAAGGATTCGACCAACGTCTGGAACTCGATCCTCGAGCACGGCGGCTCGGTCCAGCACCTCGATTTCCTCTCGCCGGAGGAAAAGGCGGTCTACAAGACCAGCTTCGAGATCGACCAGCGCTGGCTGCTCGAATTCGCCGCCGACCGCACCCCGTTCATCGACCAGGCGCAGAGCCTCAACCTCTACATCCCGGCCGACGTCGACAAGTGGGACCTGATGATGCTGCACTTCCAGGCCTGGGAACGCGGCATCAAGAGCCTCTACTACCTGCGCTCGAAGTCGGTCCAGCGCGCCGGGTTCGCCGGCGGCGTGGAGGCGGACAACACCGCCTCGGCCCCGGTGATCGAGCTCGCCGCGCAGACGGACTACGAAGAGTGCCTCGCCTGCCAGTGAGCGGGTAGCCCCTCTCCCCTCGCGCGGGGAGAGGGAGGGAGAGCGACCATGGACACCCTCGCCCATCGCCGCGTGGTCACCGGGCTCGACGCCTCAGGCAAGTCCTGCGTCATCATCGACGGAGAGATCCCGCGGTTCAATGCGATGTCGGTGGCGCTCGCCTGGCGGACCGCGGGGCATCCGGCGGACAATTCGGGCAGCGCCGACACTGCGGTGCCCTATGCCACCGAGCTGCTCCACACGCCCGGCTCCAACTTCGCGGTGTGCCGGTTTCCGGCGGGCGCGAAGGAGATCATGCATGCGACCGACACGATCGACTACCTGGTGGTGCTCTCGGGCCGGGTGACGCTGGTGCTGGAAGCGGGCGAGGCCGATCTCGGGCCCGGGGACTGCGTGGTCGACCGCGGGGTGCTCCACGGCTGGCGCAATCCGCACGGCGAGCCCTGCATCTGCGCCGTGGTCAACCTGCCGGCGCATCCCGTTGGACAAGGACGAACGATATGACTCGCCCAAAATGACTAGGCGCGTGATCACCGGCCTCGACGCCGAGGGCAAGAGCTGCATCCAGATCGACGGCCCGCTCAAGAGCCTGGGCGGCGGCGGGGGCCAACTCGTCTGGCGGACCGAGGCGCTGCCGGCGGACAATTCCAGCCGCGAGGACTGTCCCGGCGGGACCTTCGGCTTCGACATGATGCATTCGGGCGGCTCGATGTTCATGGTCATGGAGTTCCAGCCTGGGCAGCCCGGCTTCTGGCACGCCACCGACACCACCGAATACATCGCCATGCTCTCGGGCGAGGTGGTGTTCGAGACCGAGACCGGCGAGGTCACGCTCAAAGCCGGCGACGTGCTGGTCGACCGCGGGATCATCCATTCCTGGCGCAACGACAGCGGCGCGCCGGCCCGCGCGGCGATCACCATGATCCCGGCGCATCCGGTGGGCAAGGGGCGGACGGTTTGAGACCCGGGGCTCGCCTTGAACATGCAAAGGGCGCCGCCGGGGTTCGGTTCCGTGCCCAACGCCGCCGCCCGGCCAAAAGCACGCGCGCTGCGATGAGCCGCTTTTCCGCGGCCTTCGCCCTTTTCCCCAATTCCCCGGCCGGCCGCGCTTCGATTCGCGCGCGCCGCTCCCTATATATGACCGCTTGTTCCGGAGTCTGACGCCATGCCCCTTCTCGAAGCCCGCAAGACCTACAAGCCCTTCGAATATCCCTGGGCCTACGAGTTCTGGAAGCGCCAGCAGCAGATCCACTGGATGCCGGAGGAAGTGCCGCTGGGCGAGGATTGCCGCGACTGGGCGCAGAAGATCTCGGACCACGAGCGCAACCTGCTCACCCAGATCTTCCGCTTCTTCACCCAGGCCGACGTCGAGGTGCAGGACTGCTATCACGAGAAGTACGGCCGGGTGTTCAAGCCGACCGAGATCAAGATGATGCTGGCCGCCTTCTCCAACATGGAGACGGTCCACATCGCCGCCTACAGCCACCTGCTCGACACGATCGGCATGCCCGAGAGCGA
>JASGGH010000134.1:0-4385 GCA_047605105.1 Novosphingobium sp.
CTTCGGCCCTATCTGGAGAAGGAATCGCTCGCGGCGTTCTTCCTCGGGGTGTCTTCGGGCTTTCCCTATGCGATGATCGGGGCGACGCTGACCTCGCGGCTGGCGCAGGACGGGATCGACAAGAAGACGGTCACCGCCTTCACGCTCGCCTTCCTGGTCTACAACCTCAAGGTGTTCTGGGCCTGGATCGTCGACGGCGTGCACCTGCCGGTGATCGGCCGGCTGGGCCAGCGCGTCTCGTGGATGCTGGTCGCGGGCTGCATGGTGATCGCCGCGGTGGTGAACCTGGCGCTGGTCGATCCGGCGGCGGACATCGGCGCCACCGTGGTCGCCGCGGTGCTCGTCGGGATCGCGGGGGCGACCTACGATATCGTGATCGACGCCTATCGGATCGAGACGCTCAAGCCCTATCAGCTCGGCACCGGCTCGGGCATGTCGCAGTACGGCTGGCGGATCGGCTCGGCCGGGGCGGGGGCGCTCGCCCTGGTGGTCGCGGCGCGGTACGGCTGGAGCGCGGCCTATATCGCCTGCGCGGCCTTCGCCCTGCCGGCGATCCTGACCGCGCTGGCCCTCGGCGAGCCCGCCCGCCACCGCGAGCCTTCGGCGCGCAAGGGCGTGGCGGAGGTCTGGGCCTCGATCGTCGGGCCCTTCGTGGAGTTCTTCAAGCGCAGCGGGGCCTTCCTGGTCCTGCTGTTCATCCTGGTCCACAAGATCGGCGACACCCTGGCGAACCTGACCTTCCGCCTGCTGTTCGACGACCTCAAGTTCACCAACGACGAGATCGCGATCTACGACGTCGGGCTGGGGTTCTGGGCCTATCTGATCGGCATCTTCATCGGCGGCGTGGCTTACGCGAAGCTCGGCCTGAAGCGTTCGGTGCTGATCTCGCTGGTGCTGATGGGCGTCTCCAACCTGAGCTTCGCGGCCCTGGCGGCGGCGGGCCATTCCAACCTCGGCATGGGCGCGGCGATCGGCTTCGAGAACATCGCCTCGGGCTATGGCGGGGTGGTGGTGATCGCCTATTTCTCGGCGCTCTGCGACCTGCGCTTCACCGCCGCGCAATATGCGCTGATCTCCGCCGGGGCGAGCGTGATCGGGCGGTTCCTGACCGGCACCACCGCGGGCGGGCTGATCGAGGGGATGGGCTATGTGAACTTCTACCTGCTGACCACCGTGCTGGCCGTGCCGGGGATCGTGCTGTTCTGGTGGATGTCGCGCTCGGGCCTGATCGATGCGTCGATGGGGACGGCGGGAGAAGCGGGAGAGAAGTAGGTTTCGCGTGAACCGGATCAATCAGGAAGCTCGCGGTTGAGCCGCAGCACTTCACCCGCCAGATAGAGCGACCCCGCGATCAGCACGTCACCCTCCGGCGGCAGGGCGCGCAAGGCTGCATCGACATCGCCGAAACTGCGCACCGGCAGCGCGCTATGCGCCGCGAAAGCTTCGGGCGGATGCGGGGCGTGGCCGGGGACGGGGACGACCGACAGGCTGGCCAGCTTGCCGCCGAGCGGGGTCAGGAGCGCGCCGGGCTCCTTGTTGGCCAGCATGCCGAGGATCAGGTGCAGCGGCGGCGCCTCGGCGAAGTGCCGGGCGATCGCCGCGCCCGCGTCGGGGTTGTGGCCGCCGTCGAGCCACACAGTGCGTCCCGGCGCGAGCGCGGTCAGCGGGCCGGGGCCGAGACGCTGCATCCGGGCGGGCCAGCGCGCGGCGAGGACGCCCTGGTGAACCGCCTCGTCCGACACCGCGATCCGGTCCTGATGCCGCAGCATCGCGGCGGCCAGCGCCGCATTGTCGGCCTGGTGCGCGCCGCCGAGGCGGGGCGGGGGCAGGCCGGCCTCCGCCTGCCAGTCGCGCCCGCGCATGTAGAGCGGCGCGCCGGCTTTCGCAGCAGCCTCGACGATCGCCTGGGCGGCGAGCGGCGGGTAGCTCTGGGTGACCAGGGGCACGCCGGGCTTGGCGATGCCGGTCTTCTCGAAGGCGATGCGGGCCAGCGGGTCCGTGGGCGTGCCGGGCTCGGGGGCGAGGAGGAAGGCTTCGTGGTCGATCCCCAGCGAGGCGATGCCGCAGACCGCGGGGGCCTCCAGCACGTTGGTCGCGTCGAACCGGCCGCCGAGGCCGACCTCGATCACGCAGGCGTCGGCGGGATGCCGGGCGAAGGCGAGGAAGGTGGCGGCGGCGGTGACCTCGAAGAAGCTGGGATTTAGGCCGTCCGCGGCGCCGAGGACTTCGGCCAGAAGCTCGGCCAGCAAGGCGTCGGAGATCAGCTCGCCGGCGATCCGGATGCGCTCGTTGTAGCGGACCAGGTGCGGGCTGGTGGCGACGTGGACCTTGCAGCCTTGCGCTTCCAGCATGGCCCGCAGGAAAGCGCAGGTCGAGCCCTTGCCGTTGGTCCCGGCGACATGGAACACCGGCGGCAGCTTGCGGTGCGGATCGCCGAGGCGGCCCATCAGCGCGCGGATCGTCTCCAGCCCGAAGCGCCCCTGCGGCAGCGACAGCGCGGCGAGCCGGTCGAGCTGGGCCTGGACCGCGGGATTTTCCGAGGTGGCGAAGTCACGCATCAGACAAGTACCTCCCCAGCCCCGGGAGGTGCTGGGTCACGCTCGCGCCGTATGCACGGCTTCGGCCAGCGCCGCGGTGGCCTTGCGGACATGCTCGGGCGCATGCTCGCCATGCTCGGCGACCAGATCGACCAGGGCCGAGCCTACCACCACGCCGTCCGCCACCTTGGCGATGGCGGCGGCCTGCTCGGGCGTGCGCACGCCGAAGCCGACCGCCACGGGCAGGTCGGTCGCGGCCTTGAGCCGGGCGACGGCATCCTCGATCGAGCCGAGCGCGGCCTGCTGCTGGCCGGTGATCCCGGCGACCGAAACGTAGTAGAGGAAGCCGGCAGACCCGCCGAGCACCGTGGGCAGCCGCGCCGCGTCGGTGGTCGGGGTCGCGAGGCGGATCGGCGAGATGCCCGCCTGGCGCAGCGCCGGGCCGAGCGCGTCGTCCTCCTCGGGGGGGATGTCGACGCAGATCACCCCGTCTACCCCGGCGGCGGCGGCCTCGGTGGCGAACCACTCGGCGCCGCGGCGGATCATCGGATTGGCATAGCCCATCAGCACCAGCGGCACGTCCGGATGACGGGCGCGGAAGCCGGCGGCAATGCGCATGATGTCGGCGGTCTTCGTCCCCGCGGCGAAGGAGCGCAGGTTGGCCTTCTGGATCGCCGGGCCGTCGGCCATCGGATCGGTGAAGGGCATGCCCAGCTCGATCACGTCGGCGCCCCCCGCGACCAGCGCATCGAGGATCGCCGGCGTCGCCGCGGGCGAGGGATCGCCGCAAGTGACGAAAGTGACGAGGGCGGGGCGGCCCTTGGCGAAGGCGGAGGCGAGGCGGTCAATCATTGGCTGCGGTTCCTTAAGAGTTTGCCGCAGAAGAACAAGGAGCAGATCAACAGGGCGATCCCCATGCAGATCAGAAGCGTTTGGTTGAGCGATGCCGGGCAATCATCGCAGCGCCAGAAAGTGTTTTGCGGAGCAACGGCCGTCGGTGACGGAACAGGCGTCGGGGTTGCCGAGGTCTTCGGGGCGAATATCGCCAGATTGCGCTCAGTCCAAAAGATGTTGCCGTTGCCCGAACGCCCATTGCGGTCACGCGCCGAATGGAAACAAAAAATCGAAATCACCAGGCAGACGATCGCAGCCGCCGCCCAGCGCTTCGATTGGGTCGTCAAATCGCCACCCCCAGCGCATCCGCCACGGTGAAGATGTCCTTGTCCCCGCGGCCCGAGACGTTGACCAGCACGATCTGGTCCTTGCCGTAGTCCTTGGCGACCTTGGGCAGGGCGGCCAGCGCGTGGGCGCTTTCGAGGGCCGGGATGATCCCCTCGAGCTTGCAGCAGAGCTGGAAGGCCTCGAGCGCCTCGTCGTCGGTGATCGGGATATATTTCACCCGCCCGCTCTCGTGGAGCCAGGAGTGCTCGGGGCCGATGCCGGGATAGTCGAGGCCGGCGCTGATCGAGTGGGCCTCGGTGATCTGGCCGTCCTCGTCCTGGAGCAGGTAGGTCTTGTTGCCGTGGAGCACGCCCGGAAGCCCGCCGGTCAGACTGGCGGCGTGCTGGCCGCTCTCGATGCCGTGGCCCGCGGCCTCGACCCCGATCATCGCCACTTCGGCATCGTCGAGGAAGGGATGGAACAGCCCGATCGCGTTGGAGCCGCCGCCGACGGCTGCAATGGCGACGTCAGGGAGCTTGCCGGTGCGCTCCAGCAATTGCGCGCGTGCCTCGCGGCCGATCACGCTCTGGAAGTCGCGGACCAGCTCCGGGTAGGGGTGCGGGCCTGCCGCCGTGCCGATGATGTAGAAGGTGTCGTGGACGTTGGCGACCCAGTCGCGCAGCGCCT
>JASGGH010000135.1:0-4008 GCA_047605105.1 Novosphingobium sp.
CGTCAACGAGCAGTTCCTGACCATCGTGCGCCGCCCCGCGCGCGGCAAGGCGGGCTTCCTCGAGCGCTTCTCGCGCCGCATGGCGCGCGATGCCGAACCCGACCCCAAAGCGGTGCGCGAACTGGAAGCGGCCGCGACCGCGCTGCTCGCCGCGCTCGAGCCCTATGGCGCGCGGCTGCTGGGATGCGCCGATGGCCGATCCGAGCCGCTCGAGCTGCTCTCGGCCATCTACAATGGCGAGTGGCGACCCGTGGGCTTACCCGATGAGCCCACCGATCTTGGTCATCATATCCCCTATGCCCGCGTCTCCTTCGGCGTGGAGGCGATCGAGACCCGGCGCGCCGGCGCCCGCGACTTTGCCGGGATGCTCAGTCTCAAGGACTATCCCGATGCGACGCGCGCGGGGCTGCTCGATACCCTGCTGCGCCTGCCGCACGAGATGGTGCTGACCGAGAGCTTCGCGCCGGCCGACCGGCAGGGCGCTCGCGAGCGGATCGACCTTGCCGTCCGACGCCTCAAGTCCGCCGACGAGGAAGCAGTCGCCGAACGCGCGCAGATGATGGCGGCGCGCGACGCGCTGAGCGCGGGTCAGGCGGGGTTCGGCGATCATCACCTGACCGTGCTGGTGCGCGAGACCGGCCTCGAGGCGCTCGAGCGCGCCTGCGCCAGTGCCGCCAGCGCGCTCGCCGATGTGGGCGTGGTCGCGGTGCGCGAGGACACCAATCTCGAGCCCGCCTTCTGGGCGCAGTTCCCCGGCAACGAAGGCTATGCGGTCCGCCGCGCGCTGATCTCGACCGGCAATGCCGCCGGCTTCCTCTCGCTCCACGGCTTCCCGCTCGGCCGCGCGCACGGCAACCATTGGGGCGATGCGGTCAGCGTCTTCGAGACGACGAGCGCCACGCCCTATTTCTTCAACTTCCATCAGGGCGATCTCGGCAATTTCACGATCATCGGCCCCTCGGGCTCGGGCAAGACCGTGGTGCTCAATTACCTCACTGCCCAGGCGCAGAAGTTCAGCCCCCGCACCATATTGTTCGACAAGGATCGCGGCGCGGAGATCTTCCTGCGCGCGATGGGCGCCCACTACACCCGCCTCGTCCCCGGCGAGCCGACCGGCTTCAATCCGCTGGCGCTGCCCGACAGCCCGGCCTCGCGCGCCTTCCTGCGCCAGTTCCTCGCCCGTCTCCTCGCCGCGACGGATGCCGGAGAGGAAGGAGTGATCGCCGATGCCGTGGACGCGCTCTACGACCATGATCCCCAGTTCCGGCGGCTGCGCTATCTGCGCGAACTGCTCGCCGGGGGCCGGCGTCCCGAACCCGGCGATCTCGCCGCGCGTCTTGCGCCCTGGATTCTCGGCGGACCCAGCGCCTGGCTGTTCGACAATGCCGAGGACCGGTTCGATCTCTCCTCGCGGATCATCGGCTGCGACATGACCGCGCTGCTCGAGGATCCGGTCCTGCGCACGCCCGCGCTCCTATACCTCTTCCACCGGATCGATGAGCGGCTCGACGGCGAGCCGACGATGATCCTGATCGACGAGGGCTGGAAGGCGCTCGACGACGAGGTCTTCGCCGCCCGTATCCGCGATTGGCTGAAGACCCTGCGCAAGCGCAACGCGATGGTCGGTTTCGCGACCCAGTCGGCGCGCGATGCGCTCGACAGCCGCATAGCCAGCGCCATCGTCGAGCAGACGGCGACGATGATCTTCACCCCCAATTCGCGCGCCCGGCCGGAGGACTATTGCGACGGCTTCGGCCTCACGAGCCATGAGCTGGCGCTGATCCGCGCGCTGCCGGCCAACAGCCGCTGCTTCCTCGTGCGCCATGCCAACGACTCCATGGTCGTGCGGCTCGATCTTGGCGACAATCCCGAGATCCTGACCGTGCTCTCGGGCCGCGAGGCGAGCGTGCGCCGGCTCGACATGCTGCGCGCGTCGGTCGGCGACGATCCGGCGCGCTGGCTGCCGATGCTAACCGGTGTGTCCTGGCTGGCCTTCGACACGCCCGATGAATTCGGCGTGCCGGTGGAGGCGGCGGAATGACCTGTCCGGCACTTTCCGCGGGCGGCCCGTCCGCCATCGCCGATGCGCTCCGCTCGGTCGACTGCATGTCGGGTCAGGCGACAGCCGCCGCCTTCGCCCGCATCTTCGGCGGCGAGGGGCTGCTGACCGGCGCGCTCACCATCGGGCTCACCCTTTACGTTGCCCTGTTCGCCATCGGGCTGCTGACCGGCCGGACCAGCATCGGAATCTCGGCGCTGACCCCGCGCATGATGGGGCTAGGCCTCGCCCTGACCTTCGCGACAAGCTGGATCGCCTATAGCCAGGTGGTCTGGCCCCTGCTCGCCGCCGGGCCCGACTGGATCGCCTCCGCCGTCCTCGGCATCAAGGGCTCGGCCTCGCATGCCTTTGCCGAGCGGCTCGACGTGCTGTTCCAGGCGGTCGCCGACGCGGCCGAACAGGCCCGGCAGGCAGGCGGCGAGCAGAAGGGCACGACGCCCGCCGATCTCCTCTCCTATGCCGCGCTCCTTCTGCTGCTGGGCACGGTCGGCGTGCTGGTGACGAGCCGAATCGCGCTCGCCGCCTTGCTCGCGGTCGGCCCGATCTTCGTCATCCTCTCGCTCTTCTCGGGCACGCGCGGCCTGTTCGAAGGCTGGCTCAAGACCGCGCTCCTGTTCGCGCTGGTGCCGCTGTTCACCGTGCTCATCGGCGTCGGCGCGGTGGCGATGCTGACCCCGATCGTCGCCAGCCTCGAAGGCGGCGCGGTCGATATGGAGCAGGCCGCGACCGTGTTCGTGGCAGCAGCGGTCCATTGCGCGCTGATGGTCATGTCGCTGAAGCTCGTCTCGGCGCTGACCTCGGGCTGGCAGCTACCGCTCGGCGCCGCCCGGCAGCAGACGGCCGATCGCCCCGCGCCGACACCGGCCGTTCTGCCCGCCGCGCCCGTCGCCACCCAGGTCCTGACGAACGGCCGCAGCGAACCGCTCCGCCCGGCCGAACGCGACGACCGGGTCCGCTCCGTCGTCGCGGCGGTCTCCGCGCCTGCCGCGCACCATGCGCCCGAGACCGGCGGCCGCGTCATCCATCTGCCCGGGGCCGGCACGGTCGCGGTGCAACCCTTCTCCTCCGCGCAGGCGCCCGCCGCATCGCCCCGCGCGCGTGACGTCGGACGCTCCGTCCGAAGCGCGGCTTCCTCCCAGTCGATCAAGGAGACGCTGGCATGATCCCCCTTCTTCCCAACCGGCGCTTGCTTGTTCCGGCCCTGCTGCTGGCCATCGCCAGCCCGGCGTTCGCCCAGAACGAGGGGGGTCGTGAGGCTGTGCAAGAAGGCCCACCCCAGGACGCCCGCGTCGCCACCCGCGACTATGTCGAAAACAGGGTGGTGAGCTTCTCCGCCCGCGCCGGCTTCCAGTCGACGATCGAATTCGGCGACGGCGAGCGGATCGAGAATGTCGCGGTCGGCGAAAGCGCCGCCTGGCAGGTGACGCCCAACCGCCGCGCCAATCTCCTCTTCATCAAACCCGTCGCGGCAACCGCGCCCGTCACGAACATGACCGTGGTCACCGACCGCCACACCTATCTCTTCGAGTTGCGGCCCGCCGCGCGGGCGACGCCGGTCTATCTGCTGCGCTTCACCTATGCCGAGGATCTGAGCGCGCCGCCGGCATTGCCGCCTGAGGCCGCGACCCTCCCGCTGATCCCGGCGGTCCAGACCAGGGATCTGCCGGTCAACGATCTCAATTTCGCCTGGACCATGAAGGGCACGCGCAAGCTCTATCCCGAGCGCGTCTTCGACGACGGCAAGTCGGTCTATCTCGCCTGGGCGCAGGGCCGCGCGCTCCCCGCCGTGCTCTCGATCGGCCCCGACGGCAAGACCGAAGGACCGGTCAATTTCACCGCCGACGGCCAGTATCTCGTGGTCGAGGGCTTCCACAACCGGCTGGTTCTCCGCTCGGGCGCCGATGTCGCCACGATCGAGACGAGCCGGACCGCTCCCGCCGAGGCGAGCC
>JASGGH010000136.1:0-3757 GCA_047605105.1 Novosphingobium sp.
ACGAGGCCGGCATCAAGGCGCAGCTGTTCGACCGCAAATTGCGCCTCAATCTGTCGGCCTTTCACTACGATATCGCCAACTACCAGATCCGCAGCGTCGTCAGCGGCCTGACGCTCCTGCGCAACGCAGGCAAGGTCAAGGTGGACGGCTTCGAACTGGAATTCGACGCCGTCCCGACCGACAGGCTGCGCCTGTTCGGGGGATTCTCGGTCCTCAATTCCCGCTTCACCGAGTTTCCCGGAGCGGTGTTCCAATATGCCAATCCCGTCACCTGCGCCGTCGCTCCGCCAGGCGCGGCCGGTCCCGGGGTGACCCCCGGCGGCACCACGCCGGGAGCCACGCCGACCGGCGGTCTGAGCACCTGCTATGGCGACGCAGCCGGCAATAGGACCATGCTCTCGCCCAAGTTCGCCGCCAGCCTGGGCGCCAGCTATCGCATTCCGGTCAATGCGCAGGACGAAATCCGCCTCAACGCCCTCTACAGCTACAACAGCGGCTTCACCTTCGAACCGGACCAACGCCTGCGCCAGCAGGCATTCCACGTCCTCAATGCCTCCATCGAATATTCGATCGCCGATAAATGGAAGATCGAATTGTGGGCAAAAAACCTGACGGACACGGAATATTACGTCCAACGGCAATCATCCGACGTCGGGGCTTATGGCTCGCTCGCGGCGCCGCGAACCTACGGCATCAATCTCAAATTCGATCTGTGAGGCCCGGGGCCCCGGCCACCTTGCCGCGCTCCTTCGGTCGAGCCTCCGTGCACGAGGTCTCGGACGAAGGAGCGGCGGCGGCGCGAGCACTTTGCCTCACCGGGCGGATTCCTGCGCCCCGACGATATCGATCACCGTCACGGAGCCTGGCGTCCCCTGCCCTCTTGCTTCTTGCAGGACAGGCCGGATCCTGGCTCCACGGCGCACGGACGCGGAGCCCGGGCCACCGCCCAGCCGCACCGAAGCGCTCGCCCGCATCGCAAATGCCGGAGTGCCAGGGTTCATGACCGTTTCGACACAAAGCTCGCCAGCGCGGACCTACTATTCCTTCGCGATCCTGTTCGTGGTCGGCCTGCTCAGCTATGTTGATCGTTCGCTGCTTTCGGTGCTGCAGGTTCCGATCAAGCGCGAGCTCGACCTCAGCGACGGACAAATCGGCGCCTTGACCGGGCTGGCCTTCGCCCTGGTCTATTCCACGGCCGCCATTCCCTTGTCGCGCCTGGTCGACCGGTCCAGCCGCCGACGCGTTATCGCGCTCGCGCTTCTGGCATGGTCGCTGATGACCGCACTCTCGGGCTTCGCCACCAGCTTCGCGATGCTGGTCATTTGCCGGATGGGCCTTGCCCTGGGCGAGAGCGCCTGCTTTCCTGCCACCCTCTCGCTGCTCTCGGACATGTTTAAGCGCAACCGGCGCGCGACGGCGATCGCGGTCATCGGCATGACCGCGCCGCTGGGCACGATGATCGGAATGGCCGCAGCGGGGTGGTTGAGCGAAGTCAGCGGCTGGCGCACCGCGTTCCTATGGGTCGGCGGGCTTGGAATTGCCATCGTGCCGCTGGCCTTACAGCTCCGCGAACCGAAGCGCGGCGCCCAGGACGAGAGCCCGCCACAGGCGGACGACCTACGCTCGTTCAAGACCGGCCTGTGGGAAATCTGGAACTGCCGGGCAAGCCGATATCTGCTGATCGGGCACGCCCTGTATTCGCTTGCCTATTGCGCGATGGGCACGTGGTCCGCACCGTTCTATGTCCGTGTCTTTAACATGAACCTGGCGACGGTCGGGCTGCTCATCGGCACGGTGTTCGGCATTGTCGGCGGCGGCACGGCGCTGCTCAGCGGCTGGGTCGCGGATCGCCTGGCCGGCAAGACCCTGACCTGGTACGGCCTACTCCCGGCGATCGGCGCACTCGGCGCCGTTCCCGTCGGACTGGGCCAGTTCCTTGCCCCCACGGCGACGATCTCGATTTTCTTCGCCTATTTCACTACCGCTCTGATGCACCTGTTCATCGCCCCGATGAACGCCGCGCTCCAAACCCTGACCCACCCCCGCAGCCGCGGCCTGGTCGCCTCGCTCGCCGGTTTTCTCAGCAGTGCGGTCGGCTATGGGCTGGGCCCGGTCGGCGTCGGACTGATGAGCGATTGGCTGCGGACATACATGTCGGAAGGCGATGCCCTGCGATATGCGCTGTCGCTGGTGCTGGTGGGGTCGTTGCTGGGCGGCATCTCGTTTCTCCGCGCCTGCCATTATCTGCGGGGCAAGCCTGCGTGAGGCATAGGCATCGAAGGCCGCCAGCGAACGGCGCGGCAATTGGAGAGAAGGAACGAACCGGACCATGAGCGATGCAGACGTAGCCCCCCTGTCGGCGGTAGAATTGGCGCGGCTCCGCCGTCAGCTCGACCGCCAGGATATCGACGATTGCCTGGCCCGGATCGCCCGCGGGACTGACCGTTTCGATCGCGACCTCTTCCTTTTGGGCTTTCACCCTGGTGCCTCGATCAGCCTGGGCGGCGCGGTGAATTCCGCCGAGGACGCCTATGAAGGCGGAATGCAGATGCATGCGGCCGGGACTTTTGCCACCCTACACTGCCTCTCGACCTCGAACTGCGAATTCGCCGGCGACACGGCCCATGCCGAAACCTATCATATCTACGCCGCGCGCACCCGCGACGAGATCAATTGGGCCGCGGCAGGGCGCTATATCGATCAATTCGAACGCCGTGACGGGGTATGGGCCATCGTCTTTCGCCATATCGCCGTCGAGTGGAGCGGCACAACGCTGCCCAATGGCAATGTGATGTTCGATGACCTTGCGAAACGCGAAGCTCGGCTAAGAGCATCGCGCGACAGGAACGGCCTCCTACTTGCGGCCGCTTAGGGTCTGACGCCACGCCTCGTCCCGATCCTCGAAAGGTATCAATGCATCGTGCTCCACCCCGGGCAAACCACAGCCGCGACGGCCGGGACGTTATCGATGTCCTGATGGGAAGAGAGGCGAAAACAGCCAGCGGGTTCGACCAGATTCACGCGCCGGTCCTGCAATGTTTCACCGCGCTCTGCGACCAGCTGGGCGGAGAGGCTTCGGCATTGCTGCGCGCCGCCGACATCGGCGCGCCGAAGATACCGGCCGCTGGCCCGGCGGTGACCTACCGCCAGATGTGCGGGTTGTTCGCGTTGGCAGCCCGGCGACTGGGCTGTGCCGACTTCGGGATGTGCCTTGCGCAGCGACAAGCCGATACCGACGTGCTTGGTCCCTTGGGCCAGGCCATCGCGGTGGCGCCGACCTTCTGGGCCGCCCTCGATTCGCTTAGCCGGTTCAGCTACGCTCACAGCCTCGCACTCTCCATGCGGCTGCGACGATCGCATATGGAAGGGGCTGTCGCGCAGTGCTTCGACGTGCTGCTCGACCCCTCGCCCGATATCGGCCAAGCAATCGAGCATGTGGTCTTGATGGCGCGCCTGACGGCGGGCAAGTTGAGCGGGGGATGGATCCGCCCGGTCCGCGTCGATTTACGCCACCAGCCGATCGCCGATCCGGTCACCTATCGCCGCCACTTCGGCTGCGACGTCCGGTTCAGCCAGCAGGACAATGCGATCCACTACAACGTCGAGGACCTCTCGCGACCGCTCGTTGCCGCGGACATTTCGGCGTTCCGCCAGGCGCTCAAGCTGATCGCCGCACGGTTTCCCTCCCGGATGCCGCTGAAGGCACAGGTGCGGGGCATCATCGTCCATCACCTCGGCAGCGGCCCGGCTACCGTCA
>JASGGH010000137.1:0-3687 GCA_047605105.1 Novosphingobium sp.
GTCGAAGCGGGCGCGGCCGAGAATCGAGCTGCGTTGATCGCCGAATCGGCCGTATCCCTGCGCGATGCCGCCATAGGCCTTGCCTTCGGAACGATTGGCGGAATCGCCGGCGCACTCGTGTTCAGCCGCTTCCGCATCGTCGAGCGGATGTTTCTCCCCATTGCCCTCGCGCTATCCACAGTGCCACTGATCGCGTTCACGCCGCTTATCGTTCTCGTCTTCGGCAGGGACCTGATCTCAGTGGCCGTCATCGCTGCCATCGTGACGTTCTTCCCGATCCTTGTTTATGTCGCGCACGGCCTTCGACAGGCTGAACGCGAGGTCATCGAGGTTTGCCAGTCATGCGGCGCGACTGCAGGTTTCATCATCCGACGGGTCCAGTTCCCCTACGCAGTGCCCTCGTTGATGTCGTCGCTTCGAATCGCGGCGCCGCTGGCCCTCGTGGGAGCACTCCTGGCCGAGTGGCTCGCCACCGGAAACGGGCTCGGGTACGGGATCCTTCAAGTCGGCGCCATGTCCGACTACAGCGGAGTGTGGGCACGCGTGGCGTTGACCACCGCGCTGTCCTTCTCGGTGTACTGGCTCATCGGGTTGACCGAACGCTGCGTAATGACGTGGTACTCGGCCTGAGCCGAGCGTCGACAAAAACGATACGGCACCCAGGAGACGACTATTTAGGTCTGGGTTTAGTTTTGCTGTAGTGGAAATTGCTTGTCCCTTACCTGGTGGGTATGAATGATCACCCGCAGAGGCGCACGCGGCCACGTGCCGAGCATGCTGGGGACAGGAATCCGACTATGGCTTATGAACTGAATCGGCGAGGTGCGCTCGGGCTTGGCGCCCTGACTCTGGGCGGTTTGCTTGCGGCGTGCGGCTTCGAGGGCGGCAGCCGCAGCGCGCAGTCCAAACAGTCAGGTGGTAGCGGTGGCTCGCCGAAACCCGGCGGCAAGATCACCTATCTCAATCTGATGGTCAACTCCGGCTTCCAGCAGCAGACTCAGATCGGCTCCTGGCATGCCAACCAGTATTGGAACCAGATCGTCGAGCCGCTGGTCTATGTCGGGGCCAGCGGAAAGCTGCTCGGCCAGCTTGCGACCAGCTGGAAGCCCAACGCCGACTTCACGAAATGGGTTTTCCAGATCCGCAAAGGTGTGACGTTCTCGAACGGGTCCAGGCTGGACGCGGCGGCGGTCGCCGCCAACTATCAGCTTTTCGGGCTGGGCGCTCCGGACAAGGCCATCCCGCGTATCGCCGCGATTCCGCGCAGCTTTCAGAAGGCGGAGGCCATTTCGGAGTATGAAGTTGAGATGTCCTTGGGGCAGCCCTACTCCCAATTCGTACGCTCCCTGGCGGGCATCTCGACTCTCGGCCTGGTGGCGCCCGAGACGATCGCGCTGCCGCTGGAGGAGCAGTCGGATCTGAACAACACGTGGGCGACCGGCCCCTTCGTCGTCGAAAGCTGGGTCGCTGGCAAGGAAATCGTGCTCAAGCGCCGCGAGGACTACAACTGGCCGCGACCGGACGCCAAGCACGACGGCCCGGCTTTTCTGGAGAAGATCATCGTCCAGCAGATTCCGGAGGACGCGGTCCGGGTCGGCGCCTTGCAAGCTGGGCAGGCCGATATCGTCCACTATCCGCAGCCCAGTTCGGAGGTCCGCCTCGAGAAGGCCGGCTACACGATCACCCGGCCCTTTGCCCCAGGCACCGTGTGGGGGTTGCATATCCGTCAAAAGGCACCCTTCCTCGACGATATCCGGGTTCGTGAGGCGCTCAACCGTGCGACCGACCGTGAAGAGATCGTCAGAACCTTGTACAACGAGAACTGGAAGGTCGCCCAGAGCCCCGTCAATCGGGCGACGCCATGGGGCGTCGACCTGTCCGAGAAATTCGCCTTCGACTTGGACCGGGCCAATGCGCTGCTCGACGAGGCGGGATGGACCGACAGAGACTCCGACGGATATCGGGTCAAAGGGGGTAAGACCCTCGAACTCGTCGAGTATCCGTCGGTGTTCATCAACAGCTCGTATCGCGACGATTTGACGCTGATCGCCCAGCAGTGGAAAAAGGCTGGCATCAAGCTGCGGATCGAGAACGTCGACTATTCGAACTATCCCTCAAAGACTTCGGCCTTCGGCCATCCGCCTGCGTCGCTCTACGAAGCGCACTGGGGCGCAACGACGGCGGTCCGCCTGTATGGCTGGTGGGCACCGAAGCCCGAAGATGAGAGCCACGACCCGATCGGCGGGCAGCAGGACCAATTCAACTCCGAACTCGGCGGTGAACTCGACCAGTTGCTGAAGGCTACCTATGAGGCCGACAGCGATGAGGCATCCGATGTCGCGGGGACGAAAGCGTTGGAATACGTGATCGACAATCAGCTGTTCATCCCGGTGCACGAGTTCTCGCAGAACTTCGCCTCGGCGCCCGCCCTGAAGGGCATCTATATCGACAACTACCCGCGCATCTCTTTCTACGACGCCTGGCTGGACAGCTGACATGGCGGTGCTCACCGTACCCGGTAGGGCTCACCGTGCGGCGAAGAGTCGTGTTGCAGCGACATCGCGGACGCGCTACGTCCTGACGCGGCTCTGGCAATCATTACTGGCGATATTCCTTGTGTACGTCGTCATTTTCGTCATCGTGACGGTGCTGCCGGGCAACCCGGTGCAGGCGCGGATGACCGATCCCAATCAGGGCTATACACAGGAAGAGATCAATGCGCTCCTTTCCTACTACCACTTGGACAGGGGGGTCTGGGAGCAGCTCTATTACTCACTGAAAGCGCTTGTCCTGCATTGGGACTGGGGTTTATCGCTGGAGACGGGTCAGCCGGTATGGAACCAGGTCGTCACCGGTATACCGAGCACGCTCGCGCTCGCCGGCGCCGCATTCGTCATCGCGGTGGCACTTGCCTTCGGGATTTCCCTGAGCGCCGTCTACCTACCGGCCCGCCTGGGGGGCAGCGTTTTGCGGTCGTTGCCGTCCCTGTTCCTGTCGGCCCCCAACTTCATCCTGGCCTTGGTCGTCATCTACTACTTCTCGTTCCGGCTCGGGTGGTTCGAGGTCACCGACTATGCCGGTTGGCGCTCGCTGGTCTATCCCGCGATCACGCTCGCCATCCCGGTCTCGGCGCCGATCGCTCAGGTCCTCATCAGTGCACTCGATACCGCGCGGGCCGAACAATATTCGACGGTGGCGCTGTCGAAGGGCTCCTCTCGCTTCCAACTTCTCACCCGCCATTGGCTTCCGAACGCCTCGCTTCCGACTCTCACCATCTCCGCGTTGATCGTCGGTGAACTCCTCGGCGGCTCTGTCATCACCGAGTCGGTCTACGGCCGCACTGGTGTGGGCACGGTGATCGAGGCGGCGGCCACCACACAGGACGTGCCTGTCCTGCAGGCGGTCGTCACCTTGGCCGCGGCCGTGTTCCTGATCATCAATCTGATTGTGGACCTGATCTATCCGAGCCTCGATCCCCGTATCGGAAAGGCCGGTGCTGCCCGGTGACCGCCCTATCCTCACCCGCGTCGGGCGGAGTCGACACCTGGCGGCAACGCATTTCCCGCCTCGGCCTGCGCGGTGTGCTCACCATCGTGGCTGGCGTCGTGATCGTCGTTATCATCCTGTGGGCCTTGGCCCCGGGCCTGTTCACGAGCCACGATCCCTTCGCCGGTGACACCGTGGAAC
>JASGGH010000138.1:0-3686 GCA_047605105.1 Novosphingobium sp.
AGCGGGATGGGCGGCGGCGGTGGCGGTTCGGGCGGCGCCACCGGAACCGGCGCCGTCGGCGTGATCGGCGGCAGCATCACCGGCGGCGCGATGATCTTGGTCGGCGGCGGCGGCATGTCGACCTTCTTGGGAGGCGGTGGAGGAGGCTCGTCCTTCTTCACCTCTTCCTCGATGTCGATCGTCGTTACCTTCTGGATCACTTTCTTGGCCGCCGAGAAGGCGAGGCCCGTGACCAGCGCGTAGCCAAGAACGACGTGAATTACCGCAACGATGATAAGCGCAGTAATCTTGTTACCGCTCATCTGTTGGTCAGCGTAAGCCATTCAGACGCATCACTCCATATCTATCCTCCGGGGCAAACCGGAGGGACCGGATGCGCTGCCCTGATGGAGCGCCCCCAGCCATCCTCGTTAACTTTCACCCTGCCGGCCAGTCCGGATCGCCTTATGGGCCACATAGATGCCCGGACAGGCGATTAGCGGGCCTTTGTGACGTTTTTAGGCCCGATTTTTCGTTGGCTTTAACGCCGTTGACCTACCCGCGCAACGCCTTATCGGAATTTGCAGCCGGTTAACCGATGATTCAAACTCGTTAAGCTCAAACCATTCTGAAGCGTCTTTCGCCGGTCCGCAAGACCTTGGCGGAAACCAATTTTTCGAAAGGTTGTCGAATGCCGTTGCGCTCTGCCGGGGTTCTCGCACTGCTCGCCGCCGCCGCTTTGGGCGGTGCCGCCCCGCCGGTGCCGGAGCCCTCGGCGGCGCCGGGCCCCACCTATGCCGACCTCGTCGATCTGTCCGATTCGGGGCCGTTGATCCTGCGCGCCCGGATTCGAACCCAGAGTACGGTCGAGCCCGAGCGGGCACGGGGCGTCCGGCCGGGCTGGGCGCGGCTCTATGTCCAGGCGAAGGTCGACGCCCTGCTGTTCGGCAAGACCGCGGTGAGCGAGGCCCAGGACTACCTGGTCGACGTGCCGCTCGATGCCAGGGGCAAGGCGCCGAAGCTGGCCAAGGCCAGCGTGCTGCTGTTTGCCCGCCCTGTCCCGGGGCGGCCCGGCCAGCTCCAGCTGGTCGCGCCCGACGCCCAGGTCCCCGCGACCGCCGCGCGCGAAGCGCAGGTCCGGGCGATCATCGGCGAGCTGCTGGCGCCCGGCGCCCCCGGCCGAATCGACGGCGTGCGCGAGGCCATCAATGTCGCGGGCGATCTTGCCGGCGAGGGCGAGACCCAGCTGTTCCTGAACGCGCGGGACGGCTCGCCGGTCGCGATCACCGTGACGCGCAAGTCCGGCGAGCCGCCGCGCTGGAGCGTGTCGTTCTCGGAAGTCGTGGAAACCGAGGCGAGGCCGCCCGCCCCCGACACCTTGGAGTGGTATCGGCTGGCCTGCTTCCTGCCGCGCCGTCTGCCGCCCGGCGCCAACCTTTCGGAAGGCCCCGCGCAGAAGCAGCAGGCCGAGACCGACTATCAGCTGGTCCTGCGCGAGCTCGGCGCCTGCACGCGGACGCGGGTCTTCGGCTTGCCGGGCTAGGGCCGATGGCCTAGGGCCGCGCCTTTGCAACTTGGGGCGAAGAATTCCGATGGCCGAACCGCTGAACATCGCACTGGCCGGGCTCGGCACCGTGGGCGCCGGGGTGATCCGCCTGCTCCAGGCCAACGAGGCGCTGATCTCGCGCCGCGCCGGGCGGCCGATCCGGGTGAGCGCGGTCAGCGCGCGCGACCGGTCCAAGGACCGCGGCGTCGACATGGCGGCCTATGCCTGGGAAGACGACATGACCGCGATGGCCGCGCGGGACGATGTCGACGTGGTGGTCGAACTGGTCGGCGGCTCGGATGGCCCGGCTTTGACGCTCGCCCGCAATGCCATCGCCCACGGCAAGTCGCTGGTGACCGCCAACAAGGCGATGATCGCCCATCACGGGCTGGCCCTGGCCGAACTGAGCGAGAAGGCCAAGGTCGCCATGAAATTCGAGGCCGCGGTGGCCGGCGGCATCCCGGTGATCAAGGGCCTGCGCGAGGGCGCCGCGGCCAACCGGATCGAGCGACTCTACGGCATCCTCAACGGCACCTGCAACTTCATCCTCTCGACCATGGAGGACACCGGCCGCGACTTCGGCGACGTGCTGAGCGAGGCCCAGGCCAAGGGCTATGCCGAGGCCGACCCCGCCTTCGACGTCGAGGGGACGGACGCCGCGCACAAGCTGGCGATCCTCTCGGCCATCGCCTTCGGCACGCGGATCGACTTCGCCTCGGTGGATACCGCCGGGATCACCGCGATCACCGCCGCGGACATCGCCCAGGCCGATGCGCTGGGCTACGTCATCCGCCTGATCGGCGTCGCCGAGGTCGACGAAGCGGGCGGGAAGCGTGCGCTGTTCCAGCGGGTGCAGCCGCACCTCGTGCCATTCGATCACCCGCTCGCCCATGTCGACGGGGCGACCAATGCGGTCGTGGCCGAGGGGAATTTCTCCGGCCGGCTGCTGTTCCAGGGCGCGGGCGCGGGCGACGGGCCGACGGCCAGCGCGGTGGTCGCCGACCTCATCGACATCGCCCGCGGCGACCTGGGCGGCGAGGCGGGGGCGCCGTTCTCGATCCAGGTCGCCGAGATGGAGGCGATGGCGCCGGCCGAATCCGGTCACCGCCTGGGCCGCGCCTATCTGCGCTTCCTGGTCGCCGACCGGCCGGGCGTGCTGGCGGCGATCACCGCCGCCATGCGCGATGCGGGGGTCTCGATCGAGAGCCTGATCCAGAAGGGCCGCGCCGAGGAGGGCGGCACCGTGATGGTCGCCATGGTCACTCACGAGGGCCCCGAATCGCGCGTCACCGAAGCCCTGCGCCTGCTCGAGGGCTCCGATGCGCTGGCCGGCAAGCCGCTGGTGATGCAGATCCTGGGGGATTAAAGTCAGGGACTGCCCCTGATTTGTCGTCAGCGATCCGACATTTCGCCCTTCGCGACCTTCTCCGCGTCCGACCCCTCGGGCGTGGCGGGGATCGACGTGAGGTCGATCATGTAGATTTCGTGGCCCTTGCCGCCGATGCCGATGCAGCCGATCCGGCCCGTGCCCTTGCACGATCCCTTGTCGAGCTGCGGGGCGCGCGGCACCCCGGTCCGCGTCGACTGGCGCGATCCCGGATCGAGCTGGCTCGATGACTGGACGCGGAATTCCTTGTCGTCGCCCGGGGCGCAGACTACGATCTCGCCTTCCTTGGTCTGGGACCGGCATGCCTTGCGGGCCTGCTCGGGCGTCATCGGGCCGTAGGAGGTCCTGGCCCGATCGACCATGTCGCGCGCCTTCGCATCGGCGTCGGCGTCGGCATTTTGCGCGAGCGCAGGCGCGCTACCGGCAATGAACAGCAGCAGCGCGATCGCCTGCGCCAATCCCCGTCTCGACAAGTGCGGCTCCCGTCTCTAGGCGCTGGCCCAAGCTTTACGTCACCGCCCTCCGTATCACAGCAGCAACAGGGAATGCCATGACCGCCGCACCCGCCAGCAAACTTCTCGACCGCGTTCTCGTGATGGAAATGGTCCGCGTGACCGAGGCGGCGGCGATCGCCGCATCCAAACTGATCGGCCGGGGCGACGAGAAGGCGGCCGACGCCGCCGCGGTCGAGGCGATGCGCAAGGCCTTCGACGAGCTGGCGATCGACGGCACCGTGGTGATCGGCGAGGGCGAGCGCGACGAGGCGCCGATGCT
>JASGGH010000139.1:0-3499 GCA_047605105.1 Novosphingobium sp.
ACGCCAAGCCCATCAGGACCATGAAGGGCCGCCTGCTCGGCGGCACCATGCTCGATCGCCTCGGCCATATCGGCATCACCGCCGCTGGCCTGCTCTACGCGATGCCCGCCCATGCGGGCGGATCGTCGATGCCGTGGGAAGCGCCGCTGCAAAGCATCCTCGAATCGATCGAGGGGCCGGTCGCCAAGATCATCGCGGTGATGATCATCATCGTGACCGGCCTGACCCTGGCCTTCGGCGATACGTCGGGCGGGGCGCGGCGAATGATCCAGATCGTGTTCGGTCTGTCGATCGCCTTCGCGGCCAGCTCTTTCTTTCTCAGCTTCTTCTCGTTCGGCGGCGGGGCGCTGATCGCATGACGGGCGCGGCCGATCATGGCGAGCCCATCGCGGGCTATTTCGCGCCGGTCCATCGGGCGCTGACCGAGCCGATATTGCTCGGTGGCGCCCCGCGCTCGCTCGCCATCGTCAACGGGACGCTGGCGGGCGCGATCGGGCTGGGCCTGCGGCTCTGGATCGCCGGGCTGGTTCTCTGGGCCATCGGCCATGCGCTGTCCGTCTGGGCCGCGCGCCGCGACCCGCAATTCGTGGACGTGGCCCGCCGCCACCTCCGCTATCCGGCGTGGATGCAGCCATGATGAGCCTGCGCGAATACAGGAACCACGCCGCCCACCTGGCCGACTTCCTGCCCTGGGCTGCGCTGGTCGGCGAAGGCGTCGTTCTGAACAAGGACGGGAGTTTCCAGAGGACGGCGAAGTTTCGTGGTCCCGATCTCGACAGCGCCACACCCGCCGAGCTGGTCGCCACCACGGCGCGGCTGAATAACGCGCTGCGCCGGCTGGGCTCGGGCTGGGCGATCTTCGTCGAGGCGCAGCGTACGCCCGCGCTCGACTACCCGGAATCCGACTTCCCCGATCCCGTCTCGGCGCTGGTCGACATGGAGCGCCGGGAACAATTCCGCGAGGAAGGCGCGCATTTCGAGAGCAGCTATTATCTGACCCTGCTCTGGATGCCCCCGGCCGAGGACGCCGCCCGCGCCGAAACCTGGCTCTATGAAGGCCGTTCCGGCACGGGCGTCGATCCGTGGGAGTTGCTCAAAGGCTTCACCGACCGCAGCGATCGCGTGCTCAATCTGGTCGAGGGCTTCGTGCCCGAGGTCTACTGGCTCGATGACGCCGAGACGCTGACCTACCTGCACAGCACGATCTCGACCCGGCGCCAGCGCGTGCGCGTGCCCGAGACGCCGATGCACCTCGATGCGCTGCTCGCCGACGAGCCGCTGACCGGCGGGCTCGAACCCCGTCTGGGCGACCATCATCTCCGCACGCTCACCATCACCGGATTCCCCAGCGTCACCTTTCCCGGCCTGCTCGACGAGCTGAACCGGCTCGCTTTCGAGTATCGCTGGTCGACGCGGGCGATCATGCTGGACAAGACCGATGCCACGAAGCTGCTGACGCGCATCCGCCGCCAGTGGTTCGCCAAGCGCAAGAGCGTAGCGGCCATCCTCAAGGAAATCATGACCAACGAGGCATCGACGCTGCTCGACAGCGACGCCTCCAACAAGGCCGCCGACGCCGACGCCGCCCTGCAGGAGCTGGGCGCCGACTATGCCGGCATGGCCTATGTCACCGCCACGGTGACGGTGTGGGATCGCGATCCCGCGATTGCCGCCGAGAAGCTGCGGCTGGCCGAGAAGATCATCCAGGGCCGCGACTTCACGGTGATCCCTGAGGGGATGAACGCCATAGAAGCGTGGCTCGGCTCACTTCCGGGCCACACCTACGCCAACGTCCGCCAGCCCCCGCTTTCCACTTTCAATCTCGCCCACCTGATCCCCCTGTCAGCAGTATGGGCGGGGCCGGAACGGGACGAGCATTTCGGCGCTCCCCCCTTGCTCTACGGCAAGACCGAAGGTTCGACCCCGTTCCGGTTTTCTCTCCATGTCGGCGACGTCGGCCATATGTCGATCGTCGGGCCGACCGGCTCGGGCAAGTCGGTGCTGCTCGCGCTGATGGCGATGCAGTTCCGCCGCTATGCGGGGGCGCAGGTCTTCGCGTTCGACTTTGGCGGCAGCATCCGCGCCGCCGCGCTCGGCATGGGCGGCGACTGGCAAGACCTGGGCGGAATGCTCGCCGACGAGGCCGGCGATGGTGTCCAGCTTCAGCCCCTCGCACGGATTGACGATCCCGCCGAGCGCGCCTGGGCCGCCGAATGGCTGGCCGCGATCCTCGCCAGCGAGAACGTCACCGTCGATCCGCAGGCGAAGGACCATCTCTGGTCGGCGCTGACCTCGCTCGCCACCGCGCCGGTCGCGGAACGCACCCTGACCGGGCTCGCCGTTCTCCTCCAGAGCCAGCAGCTCAAGCAGGCATTGGCGCCGTGGTGCGTGGGTGGCGCCTGGGGCCGACTGCTCGACGCCGAGAGCGAACGGCTCGGCGACGCGGCGATCCAGGCGTTCGAGACCGAAGGATTGATGGAAAGCGGCGCGGCGCCGGCCGTGCTCTCCTATCTGTTCCACCGCATCGCCGGCCGGCTCGACGGCAGCCCCACGCTCATCATCATCGACGAAGGCTGGCTGGCGCTGGGATCGCCGGCCTTCGCCAAACAGCTATCGGAATGGCTGGTCACGCTGCGCAAGAAGAATGCGAGCGTCATCTTCGCCACCCAGTCGCTCGCCCAGATCGAGGGCAGCCCGATCGCGCCCGCCATCGTCGAGAGCTGCCCGACGCGCATCTTCCTGCCCAACGAGCGCGCGGCCGAGCCGCAAATCGCGGTGATCTACGAGCGGTTCGGGCTCAACACGCGGCAGATCGAAATCCTCAGCCGCGCGACCCCGAAGCGCGACTATTACTGTCAGAGCCGGCGGGGAAACCGCCTGTTCGAGCTGGGGCTGGGCGAAGTCGCGATGGCTTTCGCCGCCGCCTCGGCCAAGTCCGACCAGCTCCGCATCGCCGAGATCATCGAAGCCTACGGGGCATCCGCGTTCGCCGCCGAATGGCTGCGGCATCGCGGCTGCGCCTGGGCCGTCGAGCTGCTGCCGGAATCGGCATCCGACCGCCAGCACCAGCTTCCCCTCACGCCAGACATGGAGATTTCCTCATGAAACTGCCCCCTGTCCGCCGCGCCGTCGTGGCCGGCGTCCTCGCCGTATCGGCCATCGCCCCGATCATCGCGCCCATGCCGGCGCACGCGCAGTTCGGCGGGATCGTCTATGACCCGACCAACTATGCGCAGAACGTGCTGACGGCCGCCCGGTCGCTCCAGCAGATCAACAATCAGATACAGCAAATCCAGCAGCAGGCGACGAGCCTCATTAACGAAGCGCGCAATCTCGCTTCGCTGCCGCTCTCGACAGTGGACACGCTCCAGCAGCAGGTCCGGCAGACGCAGCAGCTGCTCGGGCAGGCCCAGCGCATCGCCTACGACGTCCAGGACATCCAGCGGGCGTTCAACGGCCGCTACAAGGGCTCCGCGCTCACCGGTACCAACGCGCAGAT
>JASGGH010000140.1:0-3452 GCA_047605105.1 Novosphingobium sp.
ATCTACGATCGCGTCGGCTCGTCATTCGCGGCGACACCGCCCGAGGCCTGGCCCTGGGATGATTTCCTGGAGGGTGCCAGCTGGCTCCATCTGTCGGGTATCACGGCGGCGCTCGGTCCCGGCGGCGCGGAGGCCGCGATCCGCGCTGCGCAAACGGCCCGTGCGCGCGGCGTCAAGGTGTCCTTCGATGTCAACTGGCGCGATCAGCTCTGGGCGCGATGGCCAGGCGAGCCGCGTCGGATCCTTGTACAGCTGGTGTCGAACGCAAACGTCCTTTTCGGGAACCACCGGGACGTGTCACTGCTCCTGGGAAGGGATTTGAGCGGCGATGATCCTGCTGCGCGGCGACGCGCGGCCGAGGACGCATTCGTCGCATTCCCCGGTCTTGCGTTCATCGCATCGACTATCCGGCAGGTGGAGACGGCTGAGAGCCATCGCCTGACGGGCCGCATCGACACGCCAGAGCGTTGCATCGAAGCGGAGGAGATACCATTGCTAGGCATCGTCGAGCGTATTGGCGGCGGCGATGCGTTCGCGGCGGGGATTCTCCATGGGCTTCTCTCAGGTGACGATCTGGAACGCATCCTGCAGAGCGGTTTGGCCCTGGCCGCCCTGAAACACTCCCTTCCCGGGGACGCCTGCTGTCTCAGACAGTCGGACATCGACGTGTTTCTGGGCAATCGTGTGGACATTCGGCGGTGATGCGACGAACCGTCAGGGGCAGCGAGCCCGAGGCCAAAGGAAAGGACAGCCCATGAGCAGGTGGCATCGATTTGTGACGCGCGCGCTGCCGCCCGCGCAGCTTGCCAGGCGTCGGGCGGTGGCCCTCATAGTGTCTGCGACGACCGCGACATCACCGGCTCTGGCCGGCGCTCAGGATGCCCAGCCGGCGATGCCCGTTTCGTCGCTGTATACGATATCGGATGCCCGGACACGGTCGCTGAGCCCTGAAAATCCGACCGGCAAGAAGGCCGGCGGCAGCCGCGCGACCTTGAGCGACGGAAGCGACGCGGCAGCGGCGCGCGACCTTGGCGAGGGTTGGAAGGTCAATCCTTTTGTCCGTATCGAGGCTGGTCAGACCTACACGGTCGGAAACGTCGCGGGGCCTGGCATCATCAACCACATCTGGATGACGCTCGGTGCCGACGTCGATTATCGCTCGGTCATCCTGCGGCTCTTTTGGGACGGCGAGACTACCCCGTCGGTCGAAGCGCCGGTCGGCGATTTCTTCGCCGCCGGCTGGGGGCGCGACAATGAGCCGATCATCAACTCGGCGGTCGTCGCGGTCAATCCCCGCAGCGGATTCAACAGCTACTGGAAGATGCCCTATAGCAAGAACTACCGCATGACCCACGAGAACCGCGGGACGAAGCAACTGACCGTGTTCTATGAAGTGACGTTCTCCGAACAGCGGGTTCCTGCAAACTCGGGCTATTTCCATGCCCAATACCGTCAGATTGATCGTCTGGCCGACGGTCAGGTCTTCACGATCGTCGATGGTATCAAGGGACGCGGTCAGTACGTCGGGACGGCCCTCAGCCACGGCTCATACAGTCCCGGCTGGTGGGGAGAGGGCGAGGTGAAGTTCTACCTCGACGGCGACGACCGCTATCCCTCGATCAACACCACCGGTGAGGAGGATTATTTCCTGGGATCGTGGGGCTTTACGGTCGCCACTGGGAAATCACCGGCGGGCAAGCTGACTTATTATCGCAGGCAGGACTTTTCGACCCTGTACGCCGGCTTTTCCGAAAAGCCCGAGCCTCAGACACCACTGCGCAAGATTAGCGAATATCGCTGGCACATCCTCGACCCGATCAGGTTCACGAAAGATCTCAAGGTGACAATACAGGGTCTGGGCTGGCGGACCGACGCGGACCACGCCTACCTCCCGCTGCATGACTATTACGCCTCAGTTGCCTATTGGTATCAGTGGGAGCCTCACGCCGCGTTCCCGGCGCTGCCGACCGATCGGGAGCTTCGGCTTCCCACGGGTTCATAACCTAGTTGGGCAGCGCTGCACGGTATACGGCGCGCCGGAACTCGGCCTGGATGGGCAACGCCTTGCCGAAATAGTTGATCATCATCACCGCGCGGATATGGCGCTTGCGATCGACCCAGGCGTCGGTGCCGGCGGCGCCGGACCAGCCGTAGCTCCCTGCCGATGGTCCGTCCGGCACGTCGGCAAGATAGACCATGCCTGCGGCTCCGAAGCCGACCTTGGTGGGGTCGGGGCTGAGCAGTGTCGTGTCGGCGCCCTCAGGCAGGAGATTGGACATGGCCAACTGTGCGGTGGCGCGTGACATGATGCGGACGCCGGCGAACTCGCCTTCATTTTGCAGCATATGGAGAAAGTGATCATAGTCACGCGCCGAGCTGACGAGGCCAGCGCCGCCATAGGGGAAGGTCGGCGGCTGGAGCCAAACGGACCGAGCACCTGGATCGAGCGGTACCGGTAGATCGGTGAAGAAGATGTAATTCGTTGCGAGCCGACCGGCCTGGCCGCGCGGCACGGTGAAATAGGTCGAGTTCATCTGCAATGGTTGCAGGATGCGGGTCTTGACGAAGCGGTCGAAGGGCACGCCGCCCGCTACTTCGATGACACGCCCGAGCACGTCGATCGAATAGGAATAGCTCCAGCGCGTCCCTGGTTCGGCGATCAATGGCAAGCCAGCCAGACGCTCGGTGAATGCTGCAAGTGAGGTGGGTCGCCTGCCGCGCATATCCTGCTCATAGGGCTCGTTGAACGCTGCCGAGGTCAGGCCAAGCCTCTGGTATTCCTGTAATAGCGGGCCCTTGGTGACGATATTGTAGCCGAAGCCCGCTGTGTGGGTGAGAAGATTGCGCACCGTGATCGGGTGGGTTGCCGGGTGGCTCGTCAGGCTGCCGGGTTCGTCGAGGACACGCATGGTGCGAAAGGCCGGGATGAAGTCCGCGATCGGCTGGTCGAGGCGCAATTTGCCTTCATCGACAAGGATCATGGCGGCCATGCCGGTGATGGGCTTCGTCATCGAATATATGCGCCATAGCGAATCGGGATCCGCGTTCCTGCTCGTGCGGGAGAAATCCAGTCTTCCGGCGGCATGGAATTGGGTCGGAGAACGGCCCTGTCCGACGGCAACGACAATGCCGGGCAGGATGCCGGGGCCGCCATAGCGTTGGGTGAATGCCTCGAGCGTCTCGGCATTCTCGGCGGCGGGCCCTGCCGCCGCGACGGAATAGGTTGGAGTGATCGGCGCCGCCAGAACTGCGACCGCAAGCAGCCGAACGAACCATGGTCTCATCGCCGGTCTCCCTAGGTAGAAAAAGGGGGGCTGTGACCGGCTGAGATAGTAGGAACGCGTGCCGTTGGGGATATGGCCGTAGCGCTGGATCAGGCTGCCGAAGGCCTCGACCATGTCCTCGACCAGGTCCTGGCGGCCGTTGCGCCTCAGTCCGAGCATCGTGAAGTA
>JASGGH010000141.1:0-3439 GCA_047605105.1 Novosphingobium sp.
ATCGCCTCCATGGCTGGAGGTGAAGCAGCTATGCCGGGTTGGGGGCTGTAGGAAAACGGAAATGCAGCGACAGCAAACTTCGGCGAATACACCGATTGCCAATGACGAAAAATAGCCGCATCAATACGGAGCATTCACGACGCATAAACGTTGGTCTGCTAGACGGTCTGTAATAGTCGTATTCGCCACGAAGGGGAAAAACGGTGACCAACGCACAGCGCAACGCGGCGCTTTCGGAAAAGATGCGCGAGAACACGCTGTGGAATACGCGGACGAAGGCCGATGCCCTCAATGCGCTGGTGCGCAAGGGCTTCCTTCTCCCCAACGGCGATCCCGCCCCTGCCTTTGCACCCGAGCCGGAGCAGAAGGCCTCGGCTTGAGCCGGCTCGCAACGTCCTTCGTCCTGGGCTATCACGGCTGCGACAAGGAAACCGCCGAACAGGTCATTACTGGCAAGACGTTTCTCGTCCCCAGCGACAAGCCCTATGATTGGCTGGGACCAGGCATCTATTTTTGGGAGTCCGACCCTCACCGCGCCTTGGAATGGGCACGAGAGCGCTGCGCCGAACGGGGCGGCGAGCCAGCCGTGATCGGTGCCGCCATCGATCTTGGCTATTGCTTGGATCTGATGTCGCGAACGGGTCAAACGCTCGTGCGTGACGCCTATGCCACGCTACGAGACTTGTATGAGAAAGCCGAAAGGCCGCTTCCTGAAAACGAGAATTCAAGGCGGGGCGGCGACTTCGACCGCCGCCTGCGGAAGCTCGACTGCGCAGTGATCCAGCAACTCCATGACGAAGCGGCAGATGCTCCGTTCGACACGGTGCGGGGCATGTTTACCGAAGGCGAGCCGATATATCCGGGTGCGGGGTACTATTCGAGTAGCCACGTGCAAATCGCCGTACGCAACCGGAGTTGTATCAAGGGGCTGTTTCTCGCCCCCGACGATCTCGATATCGACTAGCCGATCTTTCGCCACCGTCGCTGAGCGGTGATGCTTGCAAACGGGCCACCGCAACCTCGCCGCTGTCGGCAATCTCAGCCTCCCTCCCCCCTCCCCCCCTCCCCCCCTCCCCGCCCTCTCCCCGGGTTCCCTGACGGCTCGCTCAGAATACCAATCTGATCCCAGCCTCACCGGAATGGCTGGTATGCTCATCGGTGAGGCGCGCGGCATAGGCGAGGGTGAGTTCCATTCCGCCGGTGAGTTCGACCGACCCGTGCACGCCCAGTTCGGCGCCCTGTTTCCCCGCGCCGGCGCCGGCGATGCCAAAGCCACCGGGGGTGGCGACATCGCTGGCTGTGACGAAGCCCTGGCGGTCGCCCGTGACCAGGAAGCCCCGCGCCGATGCGCCAAGGGTGAAGCCCGTGCCGCGATAGTCCAGCGCCAGCCCGGCGCTTGGACGCAACTGGCTGCGGGTGGCGGCTGCCACGCTCAGCGGGGCCAGTCCGCCCGTCTCGCGGAAGGCCGGACTGTGCCAGCCGAGCCAGTCGAGCGCGAGCGAGGGGGTCAGCGTCACGCCGCCGAGCTCGAACCCGCGGCCCGCCGACAGCCCGGCGCCATAGACCCTGGCGTCATAGCTGGCAGTGGAGGTCCCGCCGCCCAGGGTCGATCCGGCGGTGGAGCGCACGCTCTGCCGTCCGGCAAAGGCCGCCAGCTCGATCCGCCAGGCGTCCTTGCGCCAGCCCAGGAAACCGCCGATGCGCCACAACTTGTCCTTCGCGCTTTCGGGGAGCACCGCGTCGTCATGCCGCCAGCGCCAGTTGCCGCCCTCGGCGGCAAGGCCCAGAGTCAGGCCCGCGCCGACCGGAAACGATATGCCGCCACGCACGCCCGTGAAGCTGGCGTGCGATCCGGCGATGGCACCCCGCGCGCCATAGTCCCCATCGAAGCCGGTCGCCTCCAGGAACATCGCCGCACCCGCGCGGCCGAGTTCAGCGCCGCCCTCCCCCGCACCCGCCCGCCGCAGCCGCGCCAGGAACCTGTCGGCCATATCGAACCCGGCGGTCTGGACCCCGGCATGGACGCGGCCGTAGGCGGCGAAGGGAATATCGACCAGGATCGTGCCGCTGGAAGTGACCGTGCGGGTGGTGGTGCGGGTGACGTAGACGTCTTCGAGAAAGAAGGTGTTGTAGTTGGTTTCGTCGTCGCCGACCGGATAGGTCAGCCCGCCCTGGCAGCCGGTCAGGAACTCCTGGCAGCGCCCCAGCTTGCCGATCAGGATCGGCGCGGGGCCGAAGGTGACGATGGTCACCACATAGGTGTCGCGCGCGGTGATGGCCGAGACGCTGGTTTCGGCGGTGCTTTCGGTGACGCCGGAACTGGTGACGACCGCCGGCAGCCGCCGGCCGGGCAGGTTCAGCGCGCCCAGCTGGCTCAAGGCGGAGTCCTGCGCGGAAGCGGCATCGGGGGCGATGGCGCTGGCGAGCTGGACGCCGCCCGCGCGGACGTTCGCGGTTATGCCGCCGCCGACGTTCACGGTGACGGTGTTGGCCGTCTCGAACAGCCGGTAGGCGGCCGACTCGCCGAAGCCCTCGCTGACCGAGGGTTGCTGCTGTGGCTGCTGACCGCCGACGCTGCCGGTTTCGAACCCGTACCGCGCGGTCACCGTGCCGACCGTGACGGGTCCATTGGGGCCGAAAACCTGCGACGGCAGGAAGAAGTTCGGATCGACTTCCAGGAGATTGGTGAAGGCGATGTTCAAACCGCGCTCCGAGCTCGTGACCGTCGCGCGAACCGACTGGTTCCCGTTGCCGATGTTCTGCGTATAGGGCTGCCCGTTCGGCTGCAGGATCACCGGCCCGGCCGATCCCACCACCAGCGGCGGCGGGGCCGCCTGCGCCAAGGCTGCGCCGCTTGCCCCGATCAGCGAAGCTCCCGCGGCGAACAGCGCGAGCAACCGCCGCAGCCGCGCATCGGGCGCCGGCATGCGCATCTGGCCGCCGGTGCAGCGCGCCGTTCCGTTGCAAAAGTAGCAAATCGCCATGTTACCGCCTCCATCGCTCGCGCAGAATCGCGCTCACGAAAGGAAAGGCGACGTGGGATCGGAAAACGGTTCAGGCCGCGCCGAATATTTCCATAAAAAAGGGGCCGCGAAACCGCGGCCCCTTCTCATTCTCAGCCTTCTCCCGCAGGCGGGAGAGGGAAGACCGATCAGTCGTCCGACTTGAGGAACGCCGGCATGTGATCCGGAGCCGCACCTTCGTCGCGGTCGCGGCGAGGACGATCGCCGCCGTCGCGGCCCCGATCGCCTCTGGGACCGCGATCGCCGCCGTCGCGGCGCGGGCCGCGATCACGGTCGCCGCGCGGGCCACGGCGGTCGCCGCCCGGACGGTCGCCCCGATCGCCACGCGGCTCGCGGGGCGGGCGGGTGTCCTCCAGCGCTTCGCCGGTCTCCTGGTCGACGACGCGCCTCGACAGGCGGACCTTGCCGCGCTGGTC
>JASGGH010000142.1:0-3296 GCA_047605105.1 Novosphingobium sp.
GCCTATCAGCCCATGCCGGCTATCGCAACAGCTACTCGGCGGCTTCCTGTTCCTCGGCCTTGAACTTCGGATCGAGATGCCATTCGGGTGCTTCCTCCGCAGCCGAGATACGCGCAGCCTCGTGGATGATGTAGTCGCGCGTCATCGGCACGGCGTCGCGGCGCTTGACCGACTGGATCTGGAAGTTGACCATGCCCGCGCCGCGGAAGCTCTGCTCGGCGCCGACGAGGTAGAACTGGTACATGCGGAACAGCCGCTCGTCGTAGAGATCGACGATTTCCTTCTCGTGCAGCTTCATCCGGCGGTACCATTCCTCGAGCGTATGCGCGTAGTGGTAGCGCAGCACCTCGACGTCGGCGACTTCCCAGCGCGTGCGCTCCATCGCCGCGACCATCTCGCTCATCGCGGGCAAGTGGTGGCCGGGGAAGATGTACTTGCGCGACCAGGGATCGTCGCCGCCCGGCGCGCCTTTGCGACCGATCGTATGGGTCAGCATCACGCCGTCGTCGGCCAGCAGTTCGTTGGTCTTGGCGAAGTATTCGTCATAGTGCCGCGCGCCGACGTGTTCGAACATGCCGACGCTGCTGATGCGGTCGAAGGGCCCCTTCACGTCGCGGTAGTCGATCAGCTGGAACTTGACCTTGTCGGCCACGCCCAGCGCCTCGGCGCGTTCGTTGGCGAACTTGACCTGGTCGGGGGCGAGGCTGACGCCGAGCACCTCGCAGCCGTAGATCTTGTTGTAGAACAGGCCGAGCCCGCCCCAGCCGCAGCCGATGTCGAGCACGCGCTGCGGCGTGCCGTCGGGCTTGGGCTGCAGCCGCAGCTTGGCGGCGATCAGCGCCTTCTTGTCCACCTGCGCGCGTTCCAGGCTGTTCGCCGGATCGCGGTAGAAGCCCATCGAGTACTGGCGGTCCTCGTCGAGGAACAGCTCGTAGAACTCGCGGGTGAGACCATAGTGATGGACCACGTTGGCGCTGGCGCGATCGCGCTTGTTCTGTTCCCACTTGTAGGCGAGCTGGTCGATCTTGCGGCGCAGCGCGCCCTTGGGCTTGAGCGCGCCGCCGCCGAGGCGGTTGGCCTGGCCCATGATGAACAGCACGAAATCGCGGATGTCGTGCGGAGCCTCCACCACCAGGCGGCCGTCCATATAGGCCTCGCCCGCGCCCATCCGCGGGTCCTTGGCGATGTGCAGCGCGGCGCCCTTGTCGGTCAGCCGGACGCCAGGGTCTCGCCCCTCCCGGGCCGTATTCGTAGACCTTGCCGTCATGATCGGTGAGATGAGCGACCTTCGCGGATCAGCGACTTGAGCATCTTATCGAGCAACCACATGGGCTTAACCGGCTCCTTGCAAGCGGCTGGCAACCTTGCCGGCCTATTCCGCGGCGCGCGCCAGGTGCCATTCGGGCGCGGTGTCGCTGGCACGCAGGCGGGCGCTTTCCTCGTGATGTAGTCGCCGTCATCGGGATGGCGTCGCGCCGCTTCACGTACTGGAGCTGCCAGTTGACCATGCCGCCGTGGCGGAAGGCCTGCTCGGCGCCGGCCAGGTAGAACTGCCACATGCGGTAGAACCGCTCGTCGTAGAGCGCGGTGATCTCCTCGCGGTGGAGCTCGGTGCGGCGATACCATTCCTCGAGCGTGTGCGAGTAGTGGAAGCGCATCGCCTCGACGTCCATCACCTGCCAGCCGGCCTTCTCGCTCTCGGTGACGAGCTCGGACAGCGCGGGAATATAGCCGCCGGGGAAGATGTACTTGCGCGTCCAGCCGTCGGTCACGCCGGGGCCGTGGGCGCGGCCGCAGCAGTGCGAGAACATCACTCCGTCGGGCTTCAGCAGGTTGAAGGTGTGCTGGTAGAAGGCCGGGTACTGCGGCGTGCCGACGTGTTCGAGCAGCCCGACCGAGGTGATCCGGTCGAACTGCCCCTGCACGTCGCGGTAGTCCATCAGCGCGAACTTGACGCGGTCCGCCACGCCGGCGGCCCTGGCGCGTTCGTTGCAGAACTCGATCTGGTCGGGGGCGAGGGCGACGCCCAGCACGTCGACGTCGTAGTGCTTGTGCAGGTAGAGCGCGAGCCCGCCCCAGCCGCAGCCGATGTCGAGCACTTTCATGCCGCTGCTCTTGCCCTTCTCGAGATGGAGCTTGGCGGCGATGTGCGCCTTCTTGTCGAGCTGCGCCTGTTCGAGGCTGACGTGTCGGTGTCGCGGTAATAGGCCATCGTGTACTGGCGATCCTCGTCGAGGAACAACTCGTAGAGGCGGCGGGTCAGGTTGTAGGTGTGTTCGGCGTTGCGGCGTGCTGCGCGCTGGTTGTTGTAGCTGTCGATCTTCGAGGCGATGTGGAAGCCCAGCTTGCGCAGGGGCCCCTTGGGGCGGAAATGCGCCTCGTGGTTCTCCTCGCCGTTCAGCGCAACGAACAGGATCAGGTCGCGTACATCGTGCGGCGCTTCGACCACCAGCCGTCCGTCCATATAGGCTTCGCCGGCACCGACCTGCGGATAGCGCGCGATGTGCATCGCCGCGCCCTTGTCGGTCAGGCGGATGCGGATCGGTTCGGGGCAAGCCTCGTTGGGGCCGGGGCCATAGGCATATTCGCGCCCATCATGATCGGTGACGACGAGCCGGCCCGTATGGACCAGCCGGCTGAGCATCTTGTCGAGGAGCCACATGAGGCCGGGAGACTAGCCGCGCTTGCGCGGCGTGCAAGCCGTTTGCCGCGGTTATGCGCGGGTTCGGCTATTCGCGGGCCCAGCTATTGCCTGGCGAGGTAAAGCACGTCGCGCGGTTGCGAGAGTAGGTGCTGGCCCGAATCGACAAACAGCGTCTCGCCGCTGGCCAGCCAGCCTTCGGCCAGGAACAGCGCGGCATCGGCCAGTTCCTGCGGATCGGTCAGGCGTTCGAGCAGGTTCATCCGCCCGCTCGTCAGATGCTCCTCGGGCGCTGGTCGAAGCTCGGCAGCATGGCGCCGGGGGCCAGGCCATAGATGCGGTCGGCCGGATCCTCCTGCGCGATCGCCATCATGCGGATCGTCGCGGCGAAGGCGTGCTTGGCCATCGTGTAGGAGAAGAAATCGGGATTGGTGTTGATCAGCTTCTGATCGGTCAGGTCGATCACGCGGCGTCCGCCCTCGGCGCGGGCCTGGGCGAGGAAGACCTGCGCCATGCGCGCGGGGGCGGCGGCGTTGACCGTCGCCGCCTCGACGAAGACGGCCGGATCGAGCCGCCGCACCGTATCCTCGTGAAACACCGCGGCGCAGTTGACCAGCACGCGCCAGTCGTCGAGCCGCGTGGCGAGTTCGGCGAT
>JASGGH010000143.1:0-3288 GCA_047605105.1 Novosphingobium sp.
CGACGACCCGGTCGATATCGGCGCCGACCGCGCTCAGCATGATGACCGGCGGCGCCCCGGCGCCCATGCTGCGCAGCGCGGTCAGCCCGTCTTCCCTGGGCATCATGACATCGAGCACGATGAGGTCGTAGCTCTCGCCCTCCATCTGCTTGCGCATCTCGATCGGGTTTGCGGCGGTTGCGGTCTGGAAACCGTGCTTCTTGAGGAAGTTGGATATGACCGAGCGGATGCCCTTGTCGTCATCGACGATAAGTATCTTGGTGCTCATATCCATGGGGGGGAGATTGGCGTGCATGAAACAGCAATGCCACCCTTTTCTGCCTGTGGGATTTCATCAACATTTCAGCAGCACCCGCGGCGTCAATCCTCGCTTTTTTGGGGGGCGGGAAGGCTGTTCACCGGCTCGTCTTCGGACAGGCCTTTCCGGAACGCCCGCAGCCCTTGTCCAAAGTCGCCCATTGTCCGGGCGATGCGACCGCTTCCGAACAACAGCATGGCCGCGATAACGACCACCGCCCAATGCACCAGACTGAATCCACCCATTTGCCTACTCCTGAAGGCCCCGACAGGGAGCATTACGGGCGCCTGTACTGCCACCCCCCGTTACCGCCCGTATTTCAGAAATATTTCAGCCGGGGTGGGGCATGCCACGGCGCATGAAATCTCCGTGAAATCGCCGGGCAAAGGCGGGGGCGAAAAACCTCCGTCATGCCGAATGCATCGCCTTTCCTGCGCAACGCTCCGTTCCTGCATAGTGTGCTGGCCGGGATCGCGGCCATCGCCAGCCTTTCACTGGGCGCAGGCGAGGTCCGCGCGCAGGTCATCGAGATCGATGCGCAAGGCAATGCCCGCTTCCGCACGGCGAGCGGCGCCGTCGAATGGATCGACAATGCCCCTGTCGATCACGAACCCGACAGCGCCGCTCTTCCGTCCGTCGCCCTGACCACTCTCGAAGGCACGCCACCCCCCCGCGCCTTCGCCGAGGCCCTGGTCAGGGCGGCGGATATGGCGGGGATCAGCCCCGTGCTGCTCGAAGCCCTGGTCTGGCAGGAAAGCCGTTGGCGGCCCGGCGCGGTATCGCCCAAGGGTGCGCTCGGCCTCGGCCAACTGATGCCCGGAACTGCAAGGCAATTGGGCGTCGATCCGCGCGACCCCGAAGCCAATCTGATCGGCGCGGCGCGCTATCTGCGCGCGCAGCTCGACACCTTCGACAACAATCTCGAGCTGGCGCTCGCCGCCTATAATGCCGGGCCAGGCCGGGTGGCACGCGCCAGGGCCATCCCCAACATCGCCGAGACCCGCGCCTATGTCGCCCAGATCACGGCACGCCTCACCAGTTCGACCCGACTCCCCTGACCCAAGGAGACAGTTCATGCGATTCCTTCCGACCATCACAGCCCTGCCGGTCCTGCTTTTCGCGCCGGCCGCCCATGCCCAGAGCGCGGGGGGACCCGCCGGGTCCGGCCCGATCGTCTCGGCGCTCGCCTGGCTGCAGGCGACGCTGCTCGGCCAGGTCGCGACCGCCGTTGCGGTGATCGCGGTCGCCATGATCGGCTTCATGATGCTGACCGGTCGGATGAACTGGCGCTTCGGCGCGACCGTGATCATCGGCTGCTTCATCCTGTTCGGTGCGGGCGCGATCGTCGGCGGCATCCAGGCCACCGCCGGCGTGGCGGGCTGAGGCCCGGGAGCGCACCGATGAACAGCCTCTCCCAGACCCCCGTCTTCCGCGCTCTCACCCGGCCGCAGATGTTCGCGGGCGTCACCTTCAGCTTCTTCATCATCAACATCGCGGTGACCACCGAAGCCTTCCTTATCACCAAGAGCTTCCTCGCCCTGCCGATCGCGCTGCTCATCCATGCGGCGGGCTATCTCGCCTGCCTGCGCGAGCCGCGCGTTTTCGACCTCTGGCTGACCCGCGTCAGCCGCTGCCCGCGCGTCCGCAACTGGAAGCGCTGGGGCTGCAACAGCTACGCGCCCTAAGGAGATTACGCATGGCCCGCATATCACCGCGCTGGAAGGGACCGGCCGCCTGGACGAAGCGAGAAGCCCGTGCAGGCGACCGCCTGCCCTATGCGCGCCATGTCGATGATACGGTCCTTGCATTGCGCGATGGCGCCGCCCTGTGTGTCCTGCGCGTCGCCGGCCTTCCGTTCGAAACCGAGGATGCCGGCCAGCTCGATCATATGCTCGCCGTGCGTGAAACGATGCTGCGCAGCGTGCTCGACGCGCGCTTCATCCTCTATCACCATGTCGTGCGGCGGCGCGTGGCGATCAGCCTGCCGGCCGAATTTCCCGAACCCTTTTCGGCCGCTCTCGACGCCGCGCGCCAGGAACGGCTCGCCCGGACCCCGCTCTTTGTCAACGAACAGTTTCTGACCATCGTGCGCCGTCCGGCCCGCGGCAAGGCCGGCCTTCTCGAACGGCTCGGTCGCAAGGTGGCACAGGGGCACGAACCCGACCCCCGCGCCTTGCGCGAACTGGAAGCCGCCGCCACGGGCCTTGCCGCTGCGCTCGAGCCCTATGGCGCCCGGCTGCTCGGCCGCGTCGACGGCCGGTCCGAGCCGCTCGAACTGCTCTCCGCGCTCTACAACGGCGAATGGCGGCCAGTCGCGCTGCCGGACGAAGACGCCGATCTCGGTCATCACATCCCTTATGCCCGTGTTTCCTTCGGCGTCGAAGCGATCGAGACCCGCCATGCGGGCGGACGCAGTTTCGCAAGCCTGCTGAGCCTCAAGGACTATCCCGACGCCACCCGCGCGGGGATGCTCGACAACCTCCTGCGCCTGCCGCACGAGATGGTCCTGACCGAAAGCTTCGCACCCGCCGACCGGCAGGGCGCGCGCGAGCGGATCGACCTTGCCGTGCGCCGCTTGAAGTCCGCCGACGAGGAAGCGATCGCCGAACGCGGACAGATGATGGCGGCGCGCGATGCGCTGGGGGCGGGGCAGGCCGGTTTCGGCGACCATCACCTGACCGTGCTGGTGCGAGAGACGAGCCTTGCCGCGCTCGAACGCGCCAGTGCCGCCGTGGGAAGCGCGCTTGCCGACATCGGCGTCGTCGCCGTGCGCGAGGACACCAATCTCGAACCCGCCTTCTGGGCACAGTTTCCGGGCAACGAAAGCTACGCGGTGCGCCGGGCCTTCATTTCGACCGGCAATGCGGCGGGCTTCCTCTCGCTCCACGGCTTCCCGCTCGGCCGCGCCCATGCCAACCATTGGGGCGACGCGGTGAGCGTCTTCGAGACGACGAGCGCCACGCCCTATTTCTTCAACTTCCATCAGGGCG
>JASGGH010000144.1:0-3265 GCA_047605105.1 Novosphingobium sp.
GGCAACGAGATCGTGGTCACCGCGACCAAGCGCGAGCAGACCCTGCAAAGCGTGCCGGTGGCCGTCTCCGTCACCACGGCGGCGACGATCGAGCGCGCCCAGATCCGCGACATCAAGGACCTCAGCTCGGTCGTTCCCTCGCTCCGCGTGGTCGAGCACCAGAGCTCGGCCCAGACCGACTTCCTCATCCGCGGCTTCGGCAATGGCGCGAACAACGCCGGCATCGAGCCCTCGGTCGGCGTGTTCATCGACGGCGTTTATCGCTCGCGCTCCGCGGCGCAGATCGCGGACTTCCCCGACGTCCAGCGGGTCGAGGTGCTGCGCGGGCCGCAGTCGACCCTGTTCGGCAAGAACGCCAGCGTCGGCGTGATTTCGATCACCACGCAGGAGCCCAAGTTCAAGTTCGGCGGCAACGTCGAGGCGTCCTACGGCAATTACAACGCGCTGGTGCTCAAGGGCACCGTCACCGGCCCGATCACCGATACCCTCGCCGCGAGCATCTCGGCCGGCTACAACAAGCGCGACGGTTTCGTCCGCGACCTTGGCACCGGCAACCGCGAGAACGAGCGCAACCGCTGGTTCGTCCGCGGGCAGCTGCTGTTCGAGCCGACCGACCAGCTCAAGGTCCGGATCATCGGCGACTACGGCAAGATCGACGAGAACTGCTGCGCAGTGGTCAACATCCGCGCCGGCTCGCCGACCACGATCATCACCGCCCCCGTCGCGCTGGGCGGCCTGGGCAAGAGCGTCAACTCGGCCTCGAACCCCTTCGCCGACGTGGTCTACAACAATTTCGATTCGACCAACCGCATCGAGAACTACGGCATTTCCGGCCAGATCGACTACGAACTGGGCCCGGTCACGCTGACCTCCATCACCGCCTGGCGCAAGAACCGCGGGATCACCTCGCAGGATTCGGACTTTACCAGCGCGGACATTCTCGGCCGCCACGACGAGGACCTGCGGGTCAGCACCTTCACCCAGGAACTGCGCCTGTCGGCCAACTTTGCGGACAAGGCCCACGTCCTGCTCGGCGGCTACTACTTCAACGAGAAGATCCGCCAGGACAACGTTCTCCAGTGGGGTTCCGACGCGCGCGGCTATTTCGACCGGCTGATCCGCGGTGTCTCGGGCGGGGCCCTGAGCCTCTACGGTGCCGGGCCGGTGCCGATCCCGCTGGAATCGACCCTGGGCGCGCCCACCGGCTCGTTCTTCGCGCAGGGGACGGGCCTGACCGAGCATTACCGGCTCGACAACGAGGCGATTTCGGCCTTCGGCCAGTTTGACTTCAAGGTCACGGACCGGCTGACGCTGACCGGCGGGATCAACTACACCCACGACAGCAAGAATTTCACGACCGACGTCAGCTCGACCGACGTATTCTCGCAGGTCGACTTCAATGCGTCGGCCCTGGCGCCGCTGCGCAACCAGTTGCTGCTGGCCGGCTTCCTGCGCAATGCGGGGGTCGATCCGACCGACGTGGCGGCCATCACCGCCTTCGCCACCAATGCGGCGACGGCGGCGACCTATGCCGGCTTCGTGACCACGGCGGGCACGCTCGCGACCCAGCCCACGGTCGCCAACCCGCTCAGCCCGCTGCGCTCGTTGCAGATCTTTCCATTGTTCTTCAACGTGCCCAACTCGATCGAGTCCGGCACGACGAGCGACGGCAACGTCTCCTATACCGCGCGCATCGCCTATGAGGCGACCGATCACATCAACGTCTACGCAAGCTACGCCACGGGCTTCAAGGCCAGCTCGATCAACCTCGGGCGCGACAGCCGGCCGACCGCGGCCGATCTGGTGCGGATCAACAACGCCGGCCTGATGCTGCCCAACCTCGTCTCCGGCAGCCGCTTCGCCCTGCCCGAGAAATCGACCGTCTACGAGTTCGGGATCAAGGCCAACTGGGGCGTCGCCTCGGCCAACGTCGCGGTGTTCAAGCAGATCATCCGCGACTTCCAGTCGAACGTCTTCACCGGCATCGGCTTCTACCTCGGCAATGCGGGCAAGCAGTCGACCTTCGGCATCGAGTTCGACGGCGCCGTCCACCCGACCAGGGAGACGACGATCGGCCTGGCGCTGACCTATCTCGATCCCAAGTACGACAGCTACGTCTCCTCGCCGTTCGGCAACGCCTCTGGCCTGCGCCCGGCGGGCATCCCCTCGATCTCGGCGACCTTCAGCGGCGACTGGAACCACGAGTTGGCCAACAGCGACCGCCTGATCCTCCATGCCGACTTCCACTATGAATCGCCGGTCCAGATCCTCGACGGCCTGCCCGGCTTCATCACCAAGGACTCGCTGACCGGCCAGCCGACGACGGCCGGCTATCAGGCGGGCCTCGCCGCCGCGCGCGAGTTCCGGCGCGAGGTCAACGAGCTGAACGCCTCGATCACTTATGCGATGCACAACGGTCTCGAATTCACGCTGTGGGGCCGCAACCTGCTCAACAACCGCTACCTTATCACGATCTTCGACTCGCCGGCCCAGCCGGGCTCGGTCTCCGGCTATCTCAACCAGCCGCTGACCTGGGGCGGGGCGGTGCGCTTCCGCTGGTAGGTCGGCGCGCCGGGGACAAATGAAAAGGGGACCACGCGCTCGATCAGGTGTCCGATGTCGGCTCCAGCCTCAACACCTTGCTCAGCCTAAGGGGCCGAACAAGTACGGCGACGATCCCAAGGACCCGGTGAACGCCGAGATATTCGCTTAAAGCTCCCTGAGCGCCTGGGCCGGCTTCGCCCGCAGCAGCGGTAGCGAGCCGGCCAGGGCGAAGGCCAGGACGAGCGCCAGCCCGGCCGCGAGGACGCCGAGCACGGTCGGCCAATGCGGCAGCCAGTCGAACTCGAAGAGCCGGGTAACGATGCCCCAGGCGAGCAGGGTGCCCAGCACCAGGGAGACCAGCGCCAGGACTATGGCGAGCGCGCCATATTCGGCCAGTTGCAGCAGCAGCAGTTGCCGCCGGCTCGCGCCGAGCACGCGCAGGATGACGTTGTCGTAGGTCCGGCTCGCCCGCGCCGCCGCGATCGCGCCGAGCAGCACGGCGATGCCGGCCAGCACCGTCACCGAGGCCGCGGCGAGGATCGCCAGGCTCATCTGGCCGAGCAGCGCCCGGGCATCGCGCAGCAGGCCGCCGGTCTCGATCACCGAGCTGGAGGGGAAGGCCTTCACCAACGCCGGCAGCAGATCGCCCCTCCCCTTCAGGGGAGGGGTTGGGGTGGGGCATGTCGCGGGCGGACACTGCGATTTCCCGACAGGGCCCCCC
>JASGGH010000145.1:0-3174 GCA_047605105.1 Novosphingobium sp.
TCACCGCCAGGCTGAACAGCATGCGGGTGAACATGTCGGGCACGTTGAGCTGCCCCGCATAGCGGCTGTGCGCCAGGATCATGCCCGGGCGGAACACGCCGATCGGAATACCGGCGAGGTCATGGGCTTCGCGCATCAGCACTTCGCTGGCCCACTTCGACACGTTGTAGCCATTGGCATAGCCGTCATCGAGCTGCGCCGACGGCGCGATCGCGCGGATGTCGGACTGCTCGTCCGCCGGACCGAACAGGATCACGCCCATCGTCGAGACATAGTCGAAGCGCTTGAGCCGCATGGTCAGCGCCAGCCGGATCAGTTCGGCGGTGCCGGCAACGTTGGACGGGAACAGCTGATTGTAGGGCAGCCTGTGGTTCACGTGGGCGCCCGGATGGACGATCAGATCCACCTCGCCCGCCAGGCGGTTCCAAGTGTCGCCGTCGAGGCCGAGGCTCTCCAGGCCGAGGTCACCGGGCAGCACTTCGAGATGATCGGCCGCCAGCTGGCGGAAATGGGCGATCAGTGCCGGATCGGTGTCGAGCGCCTCCTCCACGCGCTGGCGCGCCTGCTCGGGCGTGGCTCCGCGCGACAGCAGGATCAGCTTGCCGCCGGTCTTTGCCAGCCGTTCAAGCCAGGACAGCGCCTGGAACCGGCCGAGCCAGCCGGTCGCCCCGGTCATCAGCACGGTCTTCACCGCATCGGCCGGCCGGGGCAAGTGGGCGCGGCGGCGAGCAGGCCGGATCGATGAACTTCGACAGCTTGAGGTCGCTGGCATGGACGGTGGTGCTGTCCGCCTCGTGACCGTCGAGAAGCTCGGGCGCTTTTTGCCGAGCGCGCCGCCTCGATGTAGTCGGCAACCAGGCGCAGGTCGCCCGCCGGATTGATGATCACGCCGACGGGAACCTCGAGGCCGAAGATCTCCTCGAGCAGCATCGAGAACGACAGGGCCGAAAGCGAATCCCGCCGAGATCGGTGAAGCGCGCCTGCGGCGAGATGTCGGCTTCCGCGACGCCCAGTGTCGCCTTGACCGCGCGCGACACGGTTTCGATCACCGGACGATCGGCGCCGCCCAGCCGCAGCGCGCGCAGTTCGTCGACCTGTTCCTGCGCGATTTCGGCAAAGCGGGCTTCCAGCCGCGCTCCGAAGCGGTCCTTGAAATTGGGCCGGCTGAACTTGCCGATGCCCGTAAGCAGGCCGTTTTCCGGGCTGAAGCCCTTCGGGCTCGATCAGGAAATCGCGCGGGATCTCGTAGCTCGCAAGGCCGTGCTCCTCTGCGACCTGCAGCAAGCCGCGGCGGATCGCCGCCTTGACCTGCTCGGCTGGCCTCGCCGCCCTTCGCGAAGTCGGCCAGCAGCTCATCGGCCGGCACGACGACCGCGAGCAGGAAGGCGCGCTCGCTGGTGCCGTAGACGTAGATCTGCCGGATGGCCGGGCTTTGCGTGTAGAGCGCTTCGAGCCGCGCGATGGCGACGAATTCGCCCTGCGACAGCTTCTGCACATTGTTGGTGCGATCGACGTAGGCCAGTTCGTCGGGGCCGATCAGCGCCATGACGTCACCCGACTTGTAGAAGCCGTCCTCGGTGAACTTCTCGGCCGTCAGATCGGGGCGCTTGTAATAGCCCGCCATGAACTTGGGGATCTTCACGAGGAATTCGCCGCGCGGATAGGGCTTGTCGGTGGTGAAATAGCCAAGCTCGGGCACGTCCTCGAGGCGGTAGTCGATCACCGGCGGGCGCTGGATCTTGCCGTCGACCGTCACCGTCGCGGTGGCCATCTGGTCGAGGAATAGCCGATCGCCATGTGCACGCCGACATCGACAGCATGAACTGGTGCACTTCGGCCAGAGCACCGCCGAGCGAACCACCACAGCAGTCGCCCACCGAGCAGATTCTCGCGCATGTCGAGCTTGACCGCTGCCTGCGCCGCCGCCTCTTCCGCTCCGGCGGCGATACGGCGATCCACTTCGCCGAGATAGTGCTGGTAGAGCATCTCGCAGACGCGCGGTACCAGCGAGGACATCGTCGGCCGCACCAGCGCCAGATCCTCGAACAGCGTCGAAAGATCGCTCTTGGGCGAGCAATAGCTGCATCCGCCGTTGGCCAGAGCCAGGTAGAGGTAGCCGTAGCCGACCGCATGGCTCATCGGCATGAAGCTGAGCGTGATGCCCGGCTTCTCCGCGTGGTAGAGGAACGTGTTGCGTACGGTCTCCTCGGTATACATCGCGCCTTTCGGCGTACCCGTGGTGCCCGAGGTGTAAAACAGCCAGACGAGCGGGTCCGGATCGTGGAGACATGCGCCGGTACCGGCGGCAAGCCCGGCCGCGTGCGACGACGTCCTGCAGGATGTCGACCACGGTGGCACAGTTCGCCGCCGCCAGGCGCACGCGGGCGACCTCGTACCTTTCACGCTGGCCGTCGTTGCGCGGATCGTAGTCGAACACGACCAGGCGCGGCGGCGCCCTTCCCGCCAGACCCGCATCGACCGCGCCGTCGATCAGTTCGATGCTGGCCGCCAGGACGGTCGGTTCGGTCTCGGCGAGGATGGAGACGTGCTGATCGGTCGGCGCATTGGCCTGGAGCGGCACGTTCACGACTCCGAGGTGAATGTTCGCAAGCTGCATGGTCGCGTAGCCAGCGCTGGCGAAGCCGAGCACGGCCCCGAAATCGCCCGCCTCGACCGGATGCCGCGCATCATGGTGCCATTCGGCCGCCGTAGCCTGCACGTCCGCCCAGATATCCCCGAACGTGCGCGTCTCGAAACGATCGAGCAGGCGCAGGCTCGTGCGGCCACTTGCCGGATCGGTCACAAGTTCCCGGGCCCGGTGGCCGATCGCCGGACGTGTCGCATAGCCTTCGAAGATCGTCTGGACGACCTGCGAGAGCCGTAGTCCCGGCCGTCGCTTGGCCTCTACCACCAAGGGATCGGGAAGCGAGCCGCCGAACTGGCGATCCTCGGCTTTGAGCTTCTCGAGTCGCGCAGCCGCCCATTCGGTTTGCGCCCCGCCCGTGAAGATCGCTGTTTTCGGAGCCTTTTCGGCAGTTGCCGTGGTCATCTCTGTCTCCCTCCTCGGTGCGCCTTGCTGGCCTGAAGCTAGGCCTATCAAGCGCGATGGAGAAAACAAGCAACTGATTACTTGTTTTACGGCGATGGCCGGTTACACCACGTCAGGACAATCCT
>JASGGH010000146.1:0-3112 GCA_047605105.1 Novosphingobium sp.
GGAATGTCGATCAGCACCGGGCCGGGGCGGCCGGTGGTGGCGATCTGGAACGCTTCGTCGATGGTCGCGGCAAGCTCCGCCGGGTCCTTCACCAGGTAGTTGTGCTTGGTGCAGTGGCGCGAGATGCCGATCGTGTCTGCTTCCTGGAAGGCGTCCGAGCCGATCAGCGCGGTGGCGACCTGGCCGGTCAGGACGACCAGCGGAATCGAATCCATGAAGGCGTCGGCGATGCCGGTGATCGCATTGGTCGCGCCGGGGCCCGAGGTGACGAGCACGACGCCGGGCTTGCCGGTCGAGCGGGCATAGCCTTCGGCGGCATGGGCTGCGCCGGCTTCGTGGCGCACCAGGATGTGGCGAATCCGTTCGTCCTGGAACAGCGCGTCGTAGATCGGCAGGACCGCGCCGCCGGGATAGCCGAAGACATATTCGACGCCCTGGCGGACCAGGCTTTCGACCAGGATGTCTGCGCCGCTGCGCTCGGTACTCACAGTCCAATTCCTTCTCGGGTGTTCCAAAGAACCGACCCGGCGCAGCAGGCTGCACCGGGTCATTTCTCGGTTCGTCAGGCCCCCTGCCAGAGCCGGGGAGGGGCGGCAACTAGGTGACAGGAAATATCATGTCAAGGCTATATTGCGTAATATAATTTCAACGACGGCGTTCAGATCGGACCTTTCGGTTTCTAACCGTCTCCAATCTGGGGGAGGCTGATGGCGGAACCAGGTATATTGCCGCTTGGCGTAGTTCCGTGTCGCGCGCGCGCCGCGCTCGATGACGTCCTCGAGCGAAGCCGCATCGCGCAAGTGAGCGGCGATTTCCGGCACGCCGATCGCCCGCATGACGGGCAGCGCCGGATCGAGTTCGCGGGCAAGCAGGGTGGAGACTTCCTCCACCGCGCCGCGCTCCAGCATCCGGGCGAAGCGCAGATCGCACTTGGTGTAGAGCGAAGGCCGGTCGGGCAGAAGAATGGCAGGGTGAAGCGTCACCGCCTCGCCGATCCCGCCGACCCGTTCGCTCTGCCACTCGGTCAGCCTTCGTCCGGTCGAGCGGATCACCTCCAAGGCGCGGGCGATGCGGGTGCTGTCCGCCGCATTGAGGACCTCGGCGCGGACTGGATCTTCCTCCCGCAAGGCTGCATAGGCCGCGGCAGTGGTCAGCTCGCGGACTTCGGCGCGAACCGCGGGATCGATCTGCGGCACCGGCGCGATGCCGTCGAGCAGGGTACGGATGTAGAGCCCTGTCCCGCCGACCAGGATCGGCACGATTCCGTTCGCGTGGGCCTCGGCGATCTCGTGCTTCGCTGTTTCGGCCCAGTCCGCGGCCGAGCAGGACTGCGCGCCGTCCCATGTACCGAACAGGCGGTGCTCGATGCCCTGCATCTCCTCCGCGGTCGGCCGGGCGCTGAGCACCGCGAGGTCGGCATAGACCTGCGCGCTGTCGGCGTTGATCACCACGCTGCGCTTGCCACGCTGCTCCAGCGCCAGCGCGAGGCGCACGGCCAAATCGCTCTTGCCGCTCGCGGTCGGCCCTGCAATGAGCGCCAGCGGCGGCTTCACGCCCATAGTCAAGGATTCTGCAGTGCTCATCGTTCGCCTCTTGGCCGAGACCTCTACCCTCGCGGCAAATCTAGACAAGGCGCGTGAAGAGCTTGCCGCCAAGGGCTGGCCGGTGGCGATGGCCGAGCCGGTATGGAGCGGAATGGACGCGGTCGAGCTGCTGCTGCCCGAAGGCGAGGCCGAGGGCGTCCGCGCGGTGCTCGATGCCCGCTTCCGCCCCAGCGACGTGCTGATCGCCGATGCGCCGATCGATCTGCCGCGGGTCTTCGTCTCCGACATGGATTCGACCATGATCGCCGCCGAATGCATCGACGAACTCGCCGACTTCGCCGGGATCAAGCCGCAGATCGCCGCGATCACCGAGCGCGCCATGCAAGGCGAGCTCGACTTCGCCAGCGCCCTGACCGAGCGCGTCGCCCTGCTGCGCGACCTCTCCGAAGGCGCGATCGCCGAATGCCTCGCCACCCGCATCGCCCCGATGCCCGGCGCGAAAGTGCTGGTCGAAACGCTCAAGGCCCGCGGTTGCCGCACCGTGCTGGTGACCGGCGGCTTCCACCAGTTCGCCGATCCGGTGGCCGAACAGCTCGGCTTCGACCGGGTGGTGGCCAACCGGCTCGAAGTGATCGGCGGCAAGCTGACCGGCGGCCTCGTCGGCGGGATCACCGACAGCGGGGTCAAGAAGGCGGTGTTGCTGGAGGAAGCCGCGCTGCTCGGCGACAAGACGATCAGCCTGGCGATGGGCGACGGCGCCAACGACATCCCGATGCTCGAAGCCGCGACCTACGGCGTCGCCTTCGACGCCAAGCCCAAGGCCCGCGATGCGGCGGATGGCTGGATCGACCGGGGGAACCTGACCGGGATGCTGGAGCTGCTCGGCGTTCGGCGCGGCGATTGGGTTTGGGAGTAAGAAAGAACCCCTCCGTCAGCCGCTTCGCGTCTGCCACCTCCCCATTTGCACTGCGTGAAAATGGGGAGGACCTAAGATCCTCCCTGTTTTTGCGAAGCACAAACGGGGAGGGGGGACCGCCCGCGAAGCGGGTGGTGGAGGGGTCTTCAACGCTGGCAGTATCGCACGATCATCTCCGCGACAGCTTCAGGAGATCGCAGCACGTCCCGAGCGGGTATCCGCACCAGCTCGATCCCTTCCGCCGCAATGACTTCTGCCCGCCGTTCGTCACGCTCCGGCCGGTCACCCATGTCGTGCGCGATGCCGTCGATCTCGAAACCGATCCTCCCTTGGGCGTAGTAGAAATCGATCGCGTATATATCGATTGGGTGCTCGCGCCGGATTTTGATGCCCTCGGGCTCGCGGCGGAGAATTTGCCACAAGAGCACCTGCGGCAGCGACATCTTGCCGCGCAGTCGCCGCGCCCTGGTGACGTTTCGCTCTTGCTTCTTGCGTGGCAAAGAACCCCTCCGTCACCGCCCTTCGACAAGCTCAGGACGGCGCCACCTCCCCGTTTGTGCTGCGCAAAAACAGGGAGGATCTAAGGGCTGCCTGATCCTCCCCTTATGGGATGGCCCGCCCCTTTTCCCCGGCATCAGGTATGATGCCGGTG
>JASGGH010000147.1:0-2990 GCA_047605105.1 Novosphingobium sp.
CTGGCGAAGAGCCTGCCGATGAAGGCGGGCGACTGGTACAACGACAAGCAGGTCGAAGACACGATCGAGCACCTGAACGAGACCGCGGGCGCCTTCGGCTATGCCTTCGCGGACGTCCGTCCGGACTATGTCCGCGACAAGGACGCGCTGACGATGTCGCTGACCTTCCGCATCGCCGAGGCGCCGCGCGTCTATGTCGAGCGGATCGACATCAACGGCAACACGATGACCCAGGACAAGGTCGTCCGCCGCGAGTTCCGCCTGGCCGAGGGCGATGCGTTCAACTCGCTCCAGGTCAAGCGCTCGTCGAACCGCATCAAGTCGCTGGGCTACTTCCAGGAGAAGTTCGAGGTCGAGCAGAAGCCCGGCTCCGCGCCCGACCGGATCGTGCTGGAAGCCAACGTCGAGGAGAAGCCGACCGGCGAGCTCCAGCTGTCGGCCGGTTTCTCGAGCCTCGAAAGCTTCATCCTCTCGGGCTCGATCCAGCAGCGCAACTTCCGTGGCCGCGGCCAGACCGCCGGGTTCAGCGTCTCCTATTCGACGTACTCGAAGAGCGCGCAGATCAGCTTCACCGAGCCCTACCTGTTCGACAAGAACATCTCGGCCGGCGTCGACATCTATCGCCGCGACTACAACAGCTTCAACTACATCAACGACGACCGCAACACGCTGTACAAGCAGACGACCACCGGATTCCAGGTCCGTGCGGGCGTGCCTTTGAACGAGTATCTCTCTGCGGTTGCGCGCTATACGCTCAATTACGATCAGGTGTCGCTGGATGAGGACACCTATTATACCGACGGTGCGTGCGATTCCTATAAGGCCGGGCCTTATCTCTGCGATGCGCTCGGTAACCGCACCACGTCGATGGTGGGGCTGTCGCTGATCTACGACAAGCTGGACAATCGGGCACGGCCGACGAAGGGCCACACGGCGACGGTCAGCGCCGATTTCGCCGGTCTCGGCGGATCGGTCAAATACCTGCGCTTCCGGGCGAACGCGGCGAAATATTGGAATCTTGGCAAGAACTGGATTTTCTCGGTCTCCGCGGAAGGCGGGGCGATCAAGGCGCTGAGCAGCGCGCGCAGCGATGCGAATCCCTATGCGGACGATATTTTGCTGACCGACCGTTTTTACCTGGGCGAACCGCAGATGCGCGGGTTTGATATTCGCGGCATCGGGCCGCGCGTGATTCGCAAATACTATGTCGATTCGGATGGGGACGGCCTGCTCGACACGGTGTCGACTGACCGGAGCTCATGGACCGATGATGCGATCGGCGGCAGGTTCTACTATCTCGGCCACCTTGAGCTTGAGATTCCGCTCGGTTCGGGCGCGCGCGAACTGGGCATCCGCCCATCGATCTTCGTCGATGCCGGCGCCGTCTGGGGGATCAGGGCGCCCAAAACCGTAACCAACCCGCCGTCCTATACGACGACGACGACGACGGCGGAGGATGGGACGACGACGACGACGACGACGCTGGATAATACGATCACGCCTTTCGAGGAGTATTTCGGCGGCAATACGGCCAAGCCGCGCGTGGCCGTCGGCATCGGCTTCAACTGGAACTCGCCGATGGGGCCGTTCCGCATCGACTTCGCCAAGGCGCTGCTCAAGGACGAGTACGACGATATCAAGAGCTTCACTTTCAACGTGGGAACCCAATTCTGATGAAGACCAAGCTTAGCGCCGCGCTTCTCGCCGGCATCACGGCCCTTGCCGTAGCCAATCCTTCCTTCGCCCAGGCCCGCGCGGCCGCCGCTGCCGCTCCGGCTGCTCCGGCCGCGACGACCGGCGGGACGCTCGTCCCCGGCCTGGCCGTTGCCGACTTCGAGGCGGCGGTCAGCAATACCGATGCGTTCCGCGCCGCCGCCACTACGCGCCAGACGACGTACAAGCCGCAGATGGAAGCCTACAACGCACGCGCCAAGCAGTTGCAGGATCAGCTCACCCCGTTGGCCACCAAATTCGAAGCCGACCGCAAGGCGGCCAAGCCCGACCAGGCCTCACTCCAGCAGCAGGCCCAGGCGATACAGGAACTTCAGCAGCGCGGGCAGCAGGAATTGCAGACGATCGCCCAGCCGATCGCCTATTCGCAGGCCTACGTCGAAGAGCAAATCGGGGCCAAACTGGATCAGGCTGTAAAGAGCGCGATGGCGAAAAAGCGCATCTCGCTGGTGCTGGCCCCGCAGGCCGTGGTTGCGGCGAACAACAACGCCTATGATCTCAATCCGGACATCATTGCCGAGCTCAACCGCCTGATCCCGACCGCTTCGGTCGTTCCGCCGGCGGGCTGGGAGCCGCTTCAGATCCGTCAGGCGAAGGCCCAGCAGGCGCAGGCCGCCGGCGGTGCCGCCGCCCCGGCGCGTCCGGCCGGTCCGCAGCCCGACGGCCGCTGATCCGCGCATTCGGGGGAGAGCGATGAGCGAGCAGACGGCTGAGGCCGCGTCCACGGCCTATGACATCCGCAAGATCCTGGCGGCGCTGCCTCATCGCTATCCGCTGCTGCTCGTCGATCGGGTGGTCAGCCTGGAGATCGGAGAGCAGATCCACGCGGTAAAGGCGGTCAGCTTCAACGAGCAGTTCTTCCAGGGCCATTTCCCCGGCAGGCCGATCATGCCCGGCGTGCTCCAGATCGAGGCGCTGGCCCAGGCCGCGGCGATCCTGGCGATCGAGACGCTGGAACTGGCCGGCTCGGGCAAGCTCGTCTACTTCATGGCGATCGACGGGGCCAAGTTCCGCAACCCGGTCGAGCCGGGCGTGCTGCTCGACCTCAACGTCGGCTTCGTCCAGAAGCGGGCGCGGGTCTGCAAGTTCTGGGGCAAGGCCTCGATCGACGGCAAGGTGACCTGCGAGGTCGAGTTCACCGCGATGGTGGCGGATCCGCCGGAGTCTTGATGGGTGCGGCAAGGCCATCCGGCCTTGCCCTGCGGCACCGGCCCGCTCCCCCGGCCCGACCACCCATAGCGTATCCTGTCGGGTGGTCG
>JASGGH010000148.1:0-2934 GCA_047605105.1 Novosphingobium sp.
TGCCGATCGAGCGCCTCCACGCCGCCGAGACCGCCGACCTGGAGGAGACCCTCCAGCAGGTCGGCGCGATCCTCGTCGCCAATATCCTGACGCCCGAAGGCCTGCGGCTGATGCGGATCACCAATGCGGAATCGATCCGCATGCCCGAGATCGCCGAATACACCGTCCGCGAAGGCACCGCGGCGACGATGCAGTTCCTCGCCGACCTGTTCCGCCGCCGGCTGACCGATCCGCGCCCGGATGCCGCCGAGGCCCAGGATGCCGCCAATGCCTTCCTCCACCTCGTCGTCGGCGGCCCGGCCAGCACCATGGCCTGGGGCGTGCATCTGGGCGACGAGGAGATCGAGCGCACCACCCGCTACAGCGTCCACCTGTTCCTCAATGGACTACTGCACCGCTGAAGCCCTTCCTCTGAAGGGAGGGGGGAGAGCTTATTGAAACGCTTCAGGTAATATTATAGCTTGCTCGCAAGCCCCGAGTCGCTGACGGCATCGGGCACGGGAGAGAGCAATGCAGGTAGGCGTCCATCTCGGCTTCCAGAATCTCCATGGCATGTCCGACATGGAGTTCTTCCGGAAGGAGACCCAGATCGCGATCGAGGCCGAGGCCATGGGCTTCGACTTCGCCGCCATGGTCGAGCACCATTTCACCGACTACGCCGCCTGCCCCGATCCGCTCCAGGCGCTGAGCTACGTCGCGGCCAGGACCAAGACGATCAAGCTGATGCCCGCCGCGGTGATCCTGCCGTGGAACGATCCGCTCCGCGTGGTCGAGAAGGTGGCGATGCTCGACGCGCTGTCCGAAGGCCGGGTGATCCTCGGCATGGGCCGCGGCGCGGCGCGGCGCGAGTTCGCCGGCTTCCGCCAGGACATCGCCGACAGCCGCGAGATGTTCGACGAGGCGGCCCTCATCATCATGGACGGGCTGGAGACCGGCACGGTCAAGGCGAACACCAAGCACTTCCAGCAGCCCGAGGTCGAGGTCCGCCCCCGCCCCGAGGGCTGGACCCGCGACCGCATGCTGATGGTCTCGATGTCGCCCTCTTCGGCCGAGGTCGCCGCCGACTACGGGCTCAAGGCGCTGCGCTTCAGCCAGGGCGACTGGTCCTATTCGATGGCCGAGATCAACCGCTACCGCGAGACCTTCGAGGCCAAGCACGGGAAGCAGGCCCCGCCCTTCGTGATCTCCGACTTCGTGGTCTGCGTCGATACCGAGGAGCAGGTCGGCGAGTACACCGACAAGTACTTCGCCGCGCAGTTCCAGCAGGTCGCCACCCATTACGAGTGGGGCGGCGAGCACTTCAAGACCATGCCCTCCTACGCCACCTACGTCGCGCTGGGCGATGCGATGAACGCCGCCGGCGGGCCGGAGAAGGCCTACAAGGACTACATCGGAGGCAACCTGATCGGCACGCCCGAGCAGCTCATCGAGAAGGACCGCATGCGCAAATCGACGGTCGGCGACTACGACATCATCGCCAACTTCAGCTACGGCGGGATGAGCTACGAGCGGGTCTACGACCAGCTCAAGCGCTTCGCCGACAAGGTCATGCCGCACCTCAAGGCGCACTCCGCCGAACCGGTTTCGGCCTGAGAGTAAGTTCCCCCTTCCCGTTCGTGTCGAGCGAAGTCGAGACACGCCACGCCATGCGTCTCGACTTCGCTCGACACGAACGGAAAGGTGAGGGACAAACGGGAGAGCGCAGTGACGGAGATTTCAGGCAAGGCCGCGGTGGTCACCGGCGGCGGCAGCGGGATCGGCATGGGGCTGGCCAAGGAGCTGGCCCGCCAGGGCGCCCGGGTGGCCGTCGCCGACATCCTGCCCGAGAACGCCGAAAAGGTCGCCGCCGCGATCCGCAGCGCGGGCGGCGAGGCAGTGGCGGTGCAGTGCGATGTCTGCGACCGCGCTTCGCTGCAGGCGATGAAGCAGGCCGCCAACGCCGAGTTCGGCCCGATCGGCCTGGTCTTCGCCAATGCCGGGGCGACCTCGTTCACCCCGCTCGCCCAGATGTCCGACGACGACGTCGACTGGATCGTCGACGTCAACCTGATGGGCGTGATGCGCACCGCCCAGGCCTTCCTGCCCGACCTGATGGACCTCAGGGACGGCCACATCTGCGCCACCGCCTCGATGGCCGGGCTGCTCCCGGGCTGGCTGCCCGAGCATGTCCCCTACTCCGCCGCCAAGGCCGGGATCATCGGGCTGATGATGAACCTCGCGCTGGAGTTGAAGCCGTACAATGTTCACACCACCAGCTACTGCCCGGGCGGCGTTGCTTCGGGGATGAAGGCCAATAACGGGCGCTACCGCCCGGCGCGCTTCGGCGGCCCCGAGGCAGTGGCCGAGGTGCAGTTCACCGGCAATTCGACCACGCATTCCTCGCTGGCCTTCTACCACCCCGAGGACGTCGCGCCGATGGTGCTCGACGCGGTGCGCCACAACCGCGCCTTCGCCTTCGACCACGCCGACCAGCGGCGGTTCTTCCGTGAGACTTATGCGAGCGTGGTCGAGGCCTGCTACGACGCGCAGGAGGCCTGGGAGCGCGACAACGGCATCCCCCAGGCCAATCCGACGGGCGCGGACTTGTTTTGAGGCGAACGGAGCGCCGGGGCCTTCGACAGGCTCAGGCTGAGCGGACCTTTTTGCTCATCCGCATTTACAACACCCGCTCAGGCTGAGCCTGTCGAAGCCCGCGCGCAGCGCTCGCCCAAAACTCAGCGCGAACTCAGCGAACCCGCGGCCCGCCGAACGGCATCGGCGGAGGAGGCCGGCGCGCGCCGCGGGGCAGTTGGGCCTGGTAGGCCCGGCCGCAATGCTCGACGCAATAGGGGAACCCGGGGTTCACCTTCTCGCCGCAGAAATGGAAGTCGGCCTCGCCGGGGTGGCCCATCGGCCAGCGGCAGATGCGGTCGTTGAGGTCGAGCAGGCTGGTCT
>JASGGH010000149.1:0-2927 GCA_047605105.1 Novosphingobium sp.
GGGCCGGCGTGCCGAGCGAACTGCTCGTGGTTCCGGGGATGGAGCACGTTGCGGTCACCCGCAATCCCGATGGCGTCGGCGCGGCGGAGACGCTGGAGCGGATCGCCGGGTTCGTGCAGGCTAGGCTGGCGTAACCTTCTCGGCCCGCGCCTGGACGGCTTCCTTGGAGAAGCCCGCTACCGCCTTGTACTTCGCCGCGATGCCTTCGAGCTCGCCCGCGGCGAAGACCTCCTCGATCCTCTCGAAGCCGCCCGGCGCGCGTTCCTCGGCGATCTGCATGCACTGTTCGGGGCCGTTGCCGCGGTTGGCGAGGACGATCTTCGCGGTCGCGGGCAGGCGCTCGGCCTCGTAGGCGGCGAGCGCCGCGAGCACCTCGCCATGTTCGGCGAGCGCGCGGCTCAGGGCGTCGGCGTCGAGGATCGCCTGGCTCGCCCCGTTCGAGCCGATCGGGTACATCGGATGGGCCGCGTCGCCGAGCAGGGTGGTCGCGCCGAAGCCCCACTGCGCCAGCGGGTCGCGGTCGACCAGCGGGAACTCGAAGACCCGCTCCGCGCCCGCGATCAGCCCCGGCACGTCGAGCCAGCCGAAGTCCCAGCCGGCGAAGGGCGCGGCGAAATCGGCCTTGTCGCCTTCCTTGTTCCAGTTCTCGCGGTCGGGCATCTGCGGGTGGGTCAGCTCGGCGATCCAGTTGATCGTCTGGAGGCTGTCCGCGCCGGGCAGGTCGAGCGGATAGGCGACGAACTTCACGTCCTGGCAGCCCGCCATGATCATCGTCGCGCCGGTCAGGAACGGCCTGGCCCGGGTGATCGCGCGCCAGAGGATCCGCCCGCCGTAGCGCGGCAGGCCCTCGTCCGGGTAGCGCTGGCGGCGCAGCGCCGAATGGATGCCGTCGGCGGCGATCAGCAGGTCGCTCCCGACTTCGATCGCCGTGCCGTCGAGCCTTTCGAAGGTCGCGAGCGCGGGCGAGCCGTCGCCCGCCGACACCAGCTTGTGCCCGAGGTGGATGTTGCCCGCCCCGATCCGCGCGGTCAGCTCGTCGAACAGGGTCATCTGCAGCGTGCCGCGATGGATCGAGACCTGCGGCACCGGATAGCCGGCATGGCGCCCGCGCGGCTCGCCCCAGATGCGCTGGCCGTGGCGGTTGTAGTAGACCAGCTCGCGCGTCGCGATGCCGCGGCTCTCGAGCTTGCCCGCGAGGCCGAGCCGGTCGAGCACCGAGACCGCGTGGGGCAGCAGGTTGATCCCGACGCCGAGCGGGCCGAGCCGGGGCACGGCCTCGTAGACCGCGACCTCGTGGCCCTGGCCGGCCAGCAGCATGCCCGCGACGCAGCCGGCTATCCCCGCGCCGGCGATGGTGATCTTCATGGAGCGATCTTCATGCTTGGGCAATCCCGAACGAGTGCGAAGCCCCGCGCTATGCGGTGCGGCCGGCCGACGCAAGCGCCCGCCCGCCCGGGCGATCTGTTCGACGCCCGCGATTGGCGGCTTCCGGCCTTTCGCGAATGGTCTATGGCCGGTGCCATAACCATCAACCGAGAGGACGAATCATGGCAAATCGCGTGGCACTGGTAACCGGCGCGGCAGCGGGGATCGGCGCGGCCTGTTCCAAGCGCCTGGCCCAGGACGGCATCGCCGTCGGCGTGCTCGACCTCGATGCCGAGCGCTGCGCCGAGACGGTCGAGGCGATCAAGGCGAACCGCGGCGACGCCGTCGCGCTCGGCGCCGACATCTCCGACCGCGCCCAGGTCAAGGCCGCCGTCGCCAAGCTGCGCGCCGAGTTCGGGCCCGTGACCATCGTCGTCAACAATGCCGGGGTCACCGACTTCACGCCGTTCGAGGAGATCACCGAGGAGCGCTGGGAGTTCGTCTACAGGATCAACGTGCTCGGCCAGATCATCGTCACGCAGGAAGTCCTGCCCGACATGAAGAAGGAGCACTGGGGGCGGATCGTCAACATCTCCTCGTCCTCCGCGCAGACCGGCTCGGTCAACATGGCGACCTATTCCTCGTCGAAGGGCGCGATCGTCACCCTGACCCGGACCCTGGCCCAGGAACTCGGGCCGTTCGGGATCACGGTCAACAACATCCCGCCGGGCTCGGTCTTCGGCACGATCATGTCCGAGGCCAGCCGCGACAAGATGCCGATGCCCGCCGAGGTGCTCCAGGCGATGCTCCCGGTCCGCCGCATGGGCGAGCCGAACGACATCGCCAATGCCTGCGCCTGGCTGTGCTCGGAGCATTCCGGCTATGTCACCGGCCAGACCATCGGCGTGAACGGCGGACGCGTGGTGAGCTGAGCCGATCACCTGCAATTGACCCAACTCCGTTCGTGCTGAGGAGGGGCCGAAATCGCAGATCGAGGACCCGCCTCGAAGCACCCGGCGCGGCGCTTGGTCCTTCGAGGCGGCGCCTCGGCCTTCGGCTTCGGGGCCTCCTCAAGACGAACGGATTAGGGTCGCTTCAGCCGAACAAGACCGGCGCATCCCCCGCCTTCCACGGTTGCAGCCGCACCATCGCCGCCACGAACAGCGACGTCTCCAGCCAGTCCGCGAGCCAGGCCTGCAACGCCGGCAGCGGCCGGGCGTCGAACCAGCCGCGGTCCGTGGCGGCGAACTGGCGGACGAAGGGCATGATCGCCGCGTCGGCCAGCCCCGGCCGCTCGCCGCCGAGATAGCGGGCGGCCGCCAGCCGCGCCTCCAGCGCGGCGAGGATCGCCAGCCCCGCCGCGCGGTGCTCGGCCGGGTCCGAGCCGTATCGCTCGGGATACTTGTAGCGGTCGAGGTGGTGCTTGAACGCGCCGTCGTTGGCGGCGATCGAGGCTTCGTCGGTGCGCTCCAGCCAGCCGAGCGGATCGTTGCGGCCCAGCGCCCAGCGCATGATCTCCAGGCTCTCGTCGATCACCTGGCCGTCCGGCAACACCAGCACGG
>JASGGH010000150.1:0-2905 GCA_047605105.1 Novosphingobium sp.
TTGCTGAAGACACTTGAGGAACCGCCCGCGCATGTGAAGTTCCTCTTCGCGACCACCGAGGCGGACAAGCTGCCGGTCACGGTGCTCTCGCGCTGCCAGCGCTTCGACCTGCGCCGCATCCCCACGCCGACGCTTGCCGAGCACTTCGCCAAGGTCTGCGAGGCCGAGGCCGTCCCCGCCGACGGCGAGGCCCTGGCGATGATCGCCGCGGCCGCCGAGGGCTCGGTCCGCGACGGGCTCTCGATCCTCGACCAGGCCATCGCCCATGCCGACATGGCCAATGGGGAGGGGGGCTCCGAAGGCCGGGTCACCGCCGAGCAGGTCCGCGACATGCTCGGCCTGGCCGACAAGACCATGCAGCGCCGCCTCTTCGCGGCGCTGCTGGCGGGGGACGGCAAGGGCCTGCTCGATTTGGTCGCCCAGCAGTTTTCCCTCGGAATCGAGCCGATCTCGCTGATGCGCGGGGCGATGGAGCTGGTCCACCGGATCACCGTTGCCCAGATCGGCGCCAAAAATGGTGGGGGGGGCATGGCCGAGGCCGCCTCCGCCGAGGAGCGCGAGGCGGTCGAGGGCTGGGCCAAGGGCCTCACGGCGGGACAATTGCACCGTCTGTGGCAGTTGCTGCTCAAGGGCCACGACGAAGTCCGCACCGCGCCCGATCCGCTGGTCGCCGCGCAGATGGCGCTGCTGCGGGTGATGCACGCCGCGGACATGCCCGACCCCGGCTCCTTGGTGAAGAAGCTCGAAAGCCTGGCAGCCAGTCCGCCGCCTGCCGCGACCACGGCGCCTCAGGCCGCGCTCGGTGAGGCCGCCCCAGCGCCATCTGCGCCGGCCCTGCCGTGGAACGCCGTGGTCGAGCGGATCGAGCGCGGCGGCAACATCCATCTCGCCAACATGCTGCGGATGCAGGTGCGGATCATCGAGTTGAAGCCCGATCTGCTGCGCTACGCCCTGGCGCCGGGCTTCAAGGACGACCTTTCGGGCGATCTGCGCAAGGCCCTGGGCGAGATTACCGGCACGGCCTGGACCGTCGAGCGGGAGGAGCAGGGCGGGGAGCCGAGCCTGGTCGAGCAGGACGACGCGAGGCGCGCCGAGGAAAAGGCCGCCCTGCGCCGCCACCCGCTGGTCGAAGCGGTCTATGCCGCGTTCCCCGACGCCACTGAAATCGGGCCGGAGGACGAACCGTCCTTCGGCCGCAAGAATTGGAGCAAGAGCGCATGAAGTCGATGGAAGAGATGCTCAAGGCCGCGCAAGCCGCTGCCGAGACCATCCAGAAGCAGATGAACGAGACCCAGGCCAAGCTCGACCAGTTGGAGGTCGAAGGCCTCGCGGGCGGCGGCCTGGTCAAGATCCGCTGCTCGGCCAAGGGCCGGGTGATCGGCATTTCGATCGATGACAGCCTCATCGTGCCTGCCGACAAGCAGATGCTCGAAGACCTGATCGCCGCCGCCTTCAACGATGCCCGCACCAAGGCCGACGAAGTGGCGAGCCGCGAACTCGCCCAGGCCCAGCAGGGCATGGGCCTGCCGCCGGGGTTCAAGCTGCCGTTTTGAGGCTGCTGATAGCCGCGAGACCCCTCATCCAAGCTGCGCTGGTCCCTGGCGGGACAAGCTCCGCTATCCTTCTCCCGCCCGCGGGAGAAGGGGCGCTCTGATGAACCCTCCACCGCTTGCGGGAGAGGAGCGAGACTTGGTGAAGGTAGTGAACCAGGTCGCAGCGGTGAGGGGGCGGCCAGGCGCTTCGCGTGCGCGTCATCCACAACGCTCCGCCGCACCCCCATTGCGGGCCACCGACCCCGCCCCCATATTCCGCTCAAGGCTCCGGCATTTCCCGCCGGACAGGACGGGCCAATACACCAGATGAATCTCCTTCCCCTGCTTCCCTTGCGTGACATCGTCGTGTTCCCCGGCATGGTCGTGCCGCTGTTCGTCGGCCGCGAGAAGTCGGTCGCCGCGCTCGAGGCCGCGATGGCCAGCGAAAAGGACATCTTTCTCCTCGCCCAGCTCGATCCCGGCTGCGACGATCCTGACCGAGACGACCTCTACGACGTCGGCGTGGTCGCCACCGTGCTCCAGTTGCTGAAGCTGCCCGACGGCACCGTCCGCGTGCTGGTCGAGGGCCAGCAGCGCGCGCGGCTCGAAGGCTTGCGCGAGGAGCACGGCGCAAACGGCGAGATGCTGGTCGCCCAGGTCGAGCGGCTCGATCCGGTCACCGCCGGCGGCACCGAGGTCGCGGCGATGATGCGTTCGGTGGTCGAGCAGTTCGGCGAATATGCCAAGCTCAACAAGAAGCTGGCCCAGGACGCCGGCGACACGCTGGGCGAGATCGACGACGCCTCCAAGCTCGCCGATGCCGTCGCCGCGCAGCTCGGCGCCAAGGTGGCCGACAAGCAGGCCCTGCTGACCGAGACCGATCCGCTCAAGCGGCTGGAGATCGCCTATTCCTTCATGGAGGGCGAGCTCGGCGTGCTTCAGGTCGAGCGCAAGATCCGCGGGCGGGTCAAGCGCCAGATGGAAAAGACCCAGCGCGAATATTATCTCAACGAACAGCTCAAGGCGATCCAGTCCGAGCTCGGCGGCGAGGCCGAGGAGGTCAACGAGATCGCCGAGCTGCAGGAGAAGATCGACAAGCTCAAGCTCTCCAAGGAAGCGCGGGCCAAGGCCACGGCCGAGCTCAAGAAGCTCAAGACCATGCAGCCGATGTCCGCCGAGGCGACCGTCATCCGCAACTACCTCGACGTGCTGCTGGGCCTGCCCTGGGGCAAGAAGAGCAAGGTCAAGAAGGACATCGCGGGCGCCCAGGCGGTGCTCGATGCCGATCACTATGCGCTGGAGAAGGTCAAGGACCGGATCGTCGAGTACCTCGCGGTCCAGGCGCGGACCAACAAGCTGAAGGGGCCGATCCT
>JASGGH010000151.1:0-2892 GCA_047605105.1 Novosphingobium sp.
AGCGAACCGCATCGTCCTTGGAAACGACCGCGATGTCGACGTTGCGCTGCTTGAATATCCGGTTGTCGACGACCAGGCTCATCGCGTCCTCGAACAGCCGCGGCAGGCGGGTGTCGAGCCAGTCGGCGATGTCGGTGAGCAGCTTCAGCGGCACGTCCTGATGGACCCCGCCGGGACGGAACCAGGCCGAGTGCATCCGGGCGCCGGAAGCGCGTTCGAAGAAGTTGAGGCAGTCCTCGCGGATCTCGAACAGCCACAGGTTCGGCGTCATCGCGCCGACGTCCATGACGTGAGAGCCCAGGTTGAGCATGTGGTTGCAGATGCGGGTCAGCTCGGCGAACAGCACCCGCAGGTACTGGGCACGCAGCGGCACTTCCAGGTTCAGCAGCTTCTCGATCGCGAGCACGTAGGAGTGCTCCATGCCGAGCGGCGAGCAATAGTCGAGCCGGTCGAAATAGGGCAGCGCCTGGAGATAGGTCTTGTGCTCGATCAGCTTCTCGGTGCCGCGGTGGAGCAGGCCGACGTGCGGATCGACGCGCTCGATGATCTCGCCGTCGAGCTCCATGACCATGCGCAGCACGCCGTGCGCCGCGGGATGCTGAGGGCCGAAGTTGATCGTGTAGTTGGTGATGACCTCGTCGCCGGTGGTCGGCGACTGTTCGAGCTGCATGCTCATGCCGCGCCTCCGTCAGACTTCTTGGTACGCGGCTTGCGGGCCGGCCGGTCCTCGGTCGGTGCGGGCGCCTTAGGCTCGGCCGTTTTGGTGGCCTTCGGAGCAGCCTTGGCCTTGGCGACCTTCTTGGGCGCGGCTTCGTCGGCCGGCTTGCCAGCGCCGGTGTCGGCGGGCTTGTCCGTGGTCTTGGGCGTGGTCACCGGCGGCGGGGCTGGCGGAGGCGGTGCCGGGGGCGGCGGAGGCGCCGCAGCAGCCTTCTCGTCGCCCGGCAGCACGTAGTCGGCGCCTTCCCATGGGCTCATGAAGTCGAACGAGCGCAGGTCCTGGGCCAGTTCGACCGGCTCGTAGACCACGCGCTTGTCCTCTTCGGAGTAACGCAGTTCCTGGTAGCCGGTGAGCGGGAAGTCCTTGCGGAAGGGGTGTCCCTCGAAGCCGTAGTCGGTGAGAATGCGGCGCAGGTCGGTGTTGCCGGCGAAGATCACGCCGTACATGTCGAACACCTCGCGCTCGAGCCAGCCCGCGACCGGCCACAGCGTGGTGACGGTCGGCACCGGAGTGGCCTCCGAGGCGGTGACCTTGACCAGGATACGATGGTTCCTGGTCAGCGACAGCAGCATGTAGACCACATCGAAGCGCTCGGGCCGCGAGGGATAGTCGGCCCCGGCGATCTCCATGAGCTGCTGATATTCGTGCTCGTCGCGCAGGATGCGCAGGGCATTCTCGATCTCACCCCGGGCCACGGTGATGACGATCTCGCCGTGCTCTTCCCTGGCGGCGGCGACGACCGAGCCGAGCGCGGCGGTCAGCTTGTCGAGCACGCCCTCGTTGAGGCGACTTGGAACGGAACGGATGACGACGCTGCCTGATCGTGACCGCGCCACGTGGCGCATCTTCCGCTGCAGCTGCATCACGCTGAGAGCAGCGCTTCGCGGTCGGCGGAGCCGGACGTAGATGTCCACCGGCACGATCCGTTGAGCCGCGACGACGCTGAGCGAGCGGACAGCCGCCGCCGTTGGCGCAGCTGCCCATCGAGATGACGAACTTGGGTCTGCATCCCTCGTAGACCTTGCGCAGCGCCGGGGCCATCTTGTTGCACAGCAACGGCGACGATCATCACGTCCATGGTGTGGCGATGCGCGCGGCGCGGCGCCGAAGCGCTCCATATCGTAGCGCGGCATGTTGACATGGATCATCTCGACCGCGCAGCAGGCGAGGCCGAAGTCATCCACCACAGCGAGCCGGTGCGGGCCCACTGGAACAGCTCCTCGGCGATCAGGAGCCCTTGTTGTAGATCTCCCATCGAGGCCGTTGAAGAACGACGGTCGGGCGGCGTGATCGTCCACCCGTGGCGGAAAGCGGGTTGCCGCCAAGGGGATTACCCGAAGGTTGATGAGCGTGCTCATTCCCAGTTCCACGCATAGGCGAGGCCGATCGCCAGTTCGCCGAGGAAGACCATCATGGTGATCAGCGGGCCAGCCCGTCGACCGCGAGCGAGACGGCCCAGGGAACAGGAACGCCGCTTCGAGATCGAAGATGATGAACAGGATCGCGACGAGACAACCGCACGTCGAACTGGCTGCGCGGATCCTCGAAAACGGGAAGCCGCATCGTATTCGCTGAGCTTTTCGGCGTTCGGATTGTGCGCCCGGTCAGGGGGACGCCCATCGGCAGGAAGCAAGGCCGAGATCCAGTGCGATGACCAGGAAGATCAGAATTGGGCTATCGCGAGATCGACCACGTTTTCCCTCGGGTTGACTTGCGTTTTGACGCGATTTGGCGTGCGCCCTAAACCCCCGTTCAGGAAGGCGCAAGGGTGCGGTTGGAAGCTGCTGACACCTTATTACATTGCAAGCAGCCCATTCCGTTCGACTCGCTCCAAACTGAAGGCCAATCGGGCCATGCCCCGGATTGCCAATGCCGCAATGCAACAAGCGCCTCGATCATTCCTGTCCAACGCCATTCGAACAGGCCCAAAGAAAGGCATCGCCCTCATGGCCCAGATTTCCGCTAACGACCCCATCGTCGTCCTGTCCTATGCCCGCACCCCGATGGGCGGCCTCTCGGGCGTCTTCGCCGATGTCTCGGCGACCGACCTCGGCGCCACGGCGGTCAAGGCCGCGGTCGAGCGCGCCGGCGTCGACGGCGGCGACGTCGAGCGCATCTACATGGGCTGCGTCCTGCCCGCGGGCCTCGGCCAGTCGCCCGCGCGCCAGGTCGCG
>JASGGH010000152.1:0-2826 GCA_047605105.1 Novosphingobium sp.
CCTGATGAAGGAGACGGTCTTCGCCGATCTCCACACGCTCTACCCCACCCGGATCAACAACAAGACCAACGGCGTCACGCCGCGCCGCTGGCTGCAGCAGTGCAATCCCGGCCTGACCAAGGTGATCCGCGACGCCATCGGTGACGCATTCCTCGATGATGCGGCCAGGCTGACCGATCTGAACGCGATGGCGGACGATGCCATGCTGGGTGAGCGGGTGCAGGAGGTCAAACGCGCCAACAAGGTGGCGCTGGCCGACTATATCAAGAAGACGATGGGCATCCGGCTTGATCCCGACGCGCTGTTCGACGTCCAGATCAAGCGCATCCACGAATACAAGCGCCAGTTGCTCAACCTGGTCGAGACCGTCGCGCTCTACGACCAGATCCGCAGCCATCCGGAGCGCGACTGGGTGCCGCGGGTCAAGATCTTCGGCGGCAAGGCCGCGTCGAGCTATCACAACGCCAAGCTGGTCATCAAACTGGCCAACGACATCGCCCGGCGCGTGAACTCCGATCCTTCCGTCGGCGGCCTGCTCAAGGTGGCCTTCGTGCCGAACTACAACGTCAGCCTGGCCGAACGGATCATCCCCGCGGCCGACCTGTCGGAACAGATCTCGACCGCGGGCATGGAAGCCTCGGGCACCGGCAACATGAAGTTCGCATTGAACGGCGCACTGACGATCGGCACGCTCGACGGGGCGAACATCGAGATCAAGGAGCATGTCGGCGACGACAACATCTTCATTTTCGGCCTGACCGCGGAAGAAGTCGCCGAACGCCGCGCGAACGGCTACAATCCTCGCGAAGTCATCGAGGAGTCGCGGGAATTGAGCCAGGCGCTGCACTCCATCGCCTCGGGTGTGTTCTCGCCCGACGATCCGAACCGCTACGCCGATCTGATGGGCGGGATCTACGACCACGACTGGTTCATGCTCGCCGCCGACTTCGACAGCTATGCCGCCGCCCAGCGTGCGGTGGACAAGCGCTGGGAAGATCAGGCGATCTGGCGCAAGAATGCGATCCACAACATCGCTAACGTAGGCTGGTTCTCGTCCGACCGCACCATCGGGGAATACGCAAGGGACATCTGGGGAGTTTTGTGAAGCCACCAAAGGCGGCGATAGACGCCCTGCTCGACGGGACGCACGCCGATCCATTTTCGCTGTTGGGGGTTCATGAAGGGCCGGAGGGCGCATTTGCACGTGCGGTTCTGCCGGGGGCGGATACGGCCGAGGCGCATAGCCTGGCCGGCAAGAAGCTCGGCAAGCTCAAGCGGGTCGACGACCGCGGGCTGTTCGAAGGAAAGGTAAAGGGCGGCCGCCAGCCGATCCGCTATTTCTGTACCGCCGGAGGCGATCACGAGTGGTGGGTCACCGACGCCTATTCCTTCGGCCCGGTGCTCGGCCCGGTCGACGATCTGCTGATCGCCCAAGGCACGCATTTCCGGCTGTTCGACAAGCTCGGCGCCCATCCGATCGAGCACGAAGGCGTCTCCGGCGTCCATTTCGCGGTCTGGGCCCCCAATGCCCGGCTGGTCAGCCTGGTCGGCGACTTCAACGATTGGGACCCGCGCCGCCACCCGATGCGCCGCCGCGACGACATCGGGGTGTGGGAGGTGTTCATTCCCGACATCGCTGCAGGCCGCGCCTACAAGTTCCGGATCGTCGGCCCGGACGGCACGGTACTGCCGCTCAAGGCCGATCCCTTTGCTTTCGCCTCGGAACTGCGCCCCCAAACCGCTTCTCTGACGGCAGAATCCGGCAAGTCCGATTGGGGCGACGAAGCCCACCGCGCCCATTGGGCCGCGGTCGATCCGCGGCGCGAGGCGATCTCGATCTACGAGGTTCACCCCGGCTCCTGGCGGCGCGACGCGCACGGCTGGTTCCAGTCGTGGGACCGCATGGCGGACGAACTGATCCCCTATGTGGCCGACATGGGCTTTACCCATATCGAGTTCCTGCCGGTCAGCGAGCATCCCTACGACCCGAGCTGGGGCTACCAGACCACCGGCCTCTACGCGCCCAGCGCCCGCTTCGGCGGACCCGACGGTTTCGCCCGCTTCGTCGACGGTGCCCACCGCGCCGGGATCTCGGTGCTGATCGACTGGGTCCCCGCACATTTCCCCACGGACGAGCACGGCCTGGCGCGCTTCGACGGCACCGCGCTCTACGAGCATGCCGATCCCAAGCTCGGGTTCCATCCCGACTGGAACACCGCGATCTACAACTTCGGCCGGCGGGAAGTCGCGAGCTTTCTGGTCAACAACGCGCTGTTCTGGGCGGAGCGCTATCACGTCGACGGGCTGCGCGTGGATGCCGTCGCCTCTATGCTCTACCGCGACTACTCGCGCCAGGCCGGAGAATGGATTCCCAACGAAGCCGGAGGGCGCGAGAACTGGGAGGCGGTCGATTTCCTCCGCGCGATGAACAAGGCGCTCTACGGCAGCCATCCCGGCGTCATCACCATCGCCGAGGAATCGACCGCCTGGCCCGGCGTCACTCTGCCGGCCTACGATGAAGGAGAGCGCACCAGCCTGGGCTTCGGCTTCAAGTGGAACATGGGCTTCATGCACGACACGCTGCAGTACATGGCCCGCGACCCGGTCCACCGCCGCTATCACCACGACGACCTGACCTTCGGCCTGACCTATGCCTTCAGCGAGAACTTCGTCCTCCCGCTGAGCCACGACGAGGTGGTTCACGGCAAGGGCTCGCTGCTGAACAAGATGAGCGGCGACGACTGGCAGCAGTTCGCCAACCTGCGCGCCTACTATGCGCTGATGTGGGGCTATCCGGGCAAGAAGCTGCTGTTCATGGGCCAGGAA
>JASGGH010000153.1:0-2786 GCA_047605105.1 Novosphingobium sp.
AGCTGGTGAAGGTGTCGAGGAAGGTATCGACGATCGCGGTATCGCTCACGGCGCGCTGCTCGCGGCCGGATCGGCGACAAAGTTGCCGGGCAGCTCCGGCCGGATCGCCTCGTTCGCCCGGCCGCCATCGTTCCCCGCGCCGGTGCCGGTGCCGATGGCGGAGACCGGCCCAGCCTCGGCCGATACGGGGGCGTCGCTATCCTTTCCGAAGAAGCGCCTGCGGTTTTCCGCCCATGCCGTCTCGCAGTCCTTGTCGGGCATGGAGAGCGTGGCGCAGCGTTCCAGTTCGCGCGCCAGCAGTTCCCGCGACTCCCCTTCGTCGAGCAGCGGCAGGACGGCTTCGAGCGGCCTGTGGCCGGGTTCGCGGAACGTCTCGACCACCACGGCGAACATGATCCCGGCGATCACCGCGATGCCCGCGATCTTCGCATTGCGCGATATCGGGCGGCTCATGTCAGTCGCGCCCGAAGAAGCGGCGGAAGCGTTCGCGCCCCTCCGCCTCGATCGCGGCCTGCCGCGCGGCGTCGAGCGACTGCGCCCGGCCCTGCGCGGCGACGGCGGCGGTAAGGTCGGCGAGCTGCTGCGATTGCAGGGCGAGAAGCTGGTTGCCCGCCTGCGCGGCCTGGAGCGCGCCCGTCGCCGACTGGCTCGCCGAGACCAGGCCGTTCATCGTTGTGCGGGCGCCGTCGATATTGCCGACGACGCCGGCCTGCACCTGCAAGGCGTCCTGGAACGCGCCGACGCTGTCCTCCCAGCGGGAGTTGGCGTTGGCGATCATCTGGGCGTTGGTGCCGGTGAGCGCCGTTCCCTTGTAGCGGTCGGTGAAGGCGCTCTGGATGTCCCGCACATCATAGGCGATGCGCTGGGCCTGTCCGAGCAGCTGCTGCGTCTGCCGCACCTGCTGCTGAAGCGTGTCGACCGTCGAGAGCGGCAGGCTGGCGAGATTGCGCGCCTCGTTGATGAGGCTGGTCGCCTGCTGCTGGATTTGCTGGATCTGGTTGTTGATCTGCTGGAGCGCGCGGGCCGCCTGCAGGACGTTGGAAGCGTAGTTGGTCGGATCATAGACGATCCCGCCGAACTGCGCCTGTGCGGGCGCGGCGACGAGAGTCGGCACGACGGCGGTGCTGGCGAGGACGCCGGCCATGAAGGCGCGGCGCAGAGGCATTTTACTCATAGCGGCAACTCCTGCTGGTTTGAGAGAAGAAGCTCGACGGCCCAGCCGCAGCCGCGATGTCGCAGCCATTCGGCCGCGAACGCGGATGCCCCGTGGGTTTCGATGATGCTGGCGATGGCGAGCTGGTCGGTTTTCGACGAGGCGGCGGCGAAGGCGAGCGCGACCTCGCCCAGCCCCAGCTCGAACAGGCGGTTGCCCGACTGCGACTGGCAGTAATAGTCGCGCTTGGGCGTCGCCCGGCTCAATATCTCGATCTGGCGGGCGTTGAGGCCGAACCGCTCGTAGATGGCCGCGATCTGCGGTTCGGCCGCGCGTTCGTTCGGCAGGAAGATGCGCGTCGGGCAGGACTCGACGATGGCGGGTGCGATCGCGCTGCCCTCGATCTGCGCGAGCGACTGGGTGGCGAAGATGACGCTCGCGTTCTTCTTGCGCAGCGTCACCAGCCATTCCGAAAGCTGTTTGGCGAACGCGGGCGATCCCAGCGCAAGCCAGCCTTCGTCGATGATGATGAGCGTGGGTCTGCCGTCGAACCGCCCGGCGATGCGGTGGAACAGATAGGAGAGCACGGCCGGGGCCGCGCCGCTCTCCATCAGTCCCTCGGTCTCGAACACCTGAACGGTGGCTTCGCCCAGCCGCTCGGTTTCGGCGTCGAGCAGGCGTCCCCATGCTCCGCCGACGCACCAGGGTGCGAGCGCCTGCTTCAAGTGCTGGCTCTGGAGGAGGACGGCGAGCCCGGTCAGTGTGCGCTCGGCGACCGGCGCGGTGGCGAGCGAGGTCAGCGCCGACCAGATATGTTCCTTGGCCTGGGGGTCGACGGTGACATTTTCGCTCGCGAGGATCGCGGCCAGCCATCCCGCCGCCCAGCTGCGCTCGGCGGGATCGTCGATGCGCGCGAGGGGTTGAAGCTGAACGCCTGTCCCTGCCTCGTCAGCGAGCATCCCGCCCAAGTCCTGCCAGTCGCCGCCCATGCCGAGCGCGGCGGCGCGGATGCTCCCGCCGAAGTCGAAGGCGAAGACCTGGGCGTTCTCGTAGCGGCGGAACTGCATCGCCATGAGGGCGAGCAACACCGATTTGCCCGAGCCGGTCGGCCCGACGATCAATGTGTGGCCCACGTCGCTGCCATCGGGATGAAGGGAAAACCGGAACGGGGTCGAGCCTTCGGTTCTTGCGTAGAGCAAGGGGGCGCTACCCAAATGCTCGTCCCGTTCCGGCCCCGCCCATACCGCTGACAGGGGGATCAGGTGGGCGAGATTGAGCGTGGAGACCGGCGCCTGCCGGACATTGGCATAGACATGGCCGGGGAGGCTCCCGAGCCACGCCTCGATCGCGTTCATGCCTTCGGGGATCACGGTGAAGTCGCGACCCTGAATGACCTTCTCGACCAGCCGCAGCTTCTCGGCCGCGATGGCCGGATCGCGGTCCCAGACCGTCACCGTCGCGGTGACGAGGGCAAGGCCGGCATAATCGCTGCCCAGCTCCTGCAGGGCGGTGTCGGCGTCCGCCGCCTTGTTGGACGCATCGCTGTCCATCAGGACCGACGCCTCGTTGGTCATCACCTCCTTGAGGATCGCCGCGACCGACTTGCGCTTGGCGAACCATTGCCGCCTGATCT
>JASGGH010000154.1:0-2643 GCA_047605105.1 Novosphingobium sp.
CAAGGCCGAGGGTATCGAGTTCATCGGGCCTCCGGTGAACGCCATCGCCGCGATGGGGGACAAGATCGAATCCAAGAAGCTCGCCAAGGAAGCCGGGGTCAACGTCGTCCCGGGCTTCGTCGGCGAGATCGAGGATACCGAGCACGCGGTGCGGATCTCCAACGAGATCGGCTATCCGGTGATGATGAAGGCCTCGGCCGGCGGCGGCGGCAAGGGCATGCGCCTGGCCTACGACGAGAAGGACGTGCGCGAGGGCTTCGAATCCGTGAAGCGCGAGGGCCTGAACTCGTTCGGCGACGACCGCGTGTTCATCGAGAAGTTCATCCTCAACCCGCGCCACATCGAGATCCAGATCCTCGGCGACAAGCACGGCAACGTCCTCTACCTCAACGAGCGCGAGTGCTCGATCCAGCGCCGCCACCAGAAGGTGGTCGAGGAAGCGCCGTCGCCCTTCGTCACCCCGAAGATGCGGAAAGCCATGGGCGAGCAGTGCGTCGCGCTGTCGAAGGCCGTGGGCTACTACAGCGCCGGCACGGTCGAACTGATCGTCTCGGGCGCGGACCCGAGCGGCGAGAGCTTCTACTTCCTCGAGATGAACACCCGCCTCCAGGTGGAGCACCCCGTCACCGAGGCGATCACCGGCATCGACCTGGTCGAGCAGATGATCCGCGTTGCCTACGGCGAGAAGCTGGCCTTCACGCAGGCCGACATCGGCATCGACGGCTGGTCGATCGAGAACCGCGTCTATGCCGAGGACCCCTATCGCGGCTTCCTGCCTTCGACCGGCCGCCTCTCGCGCTATCGCCCGCCCGTTCAGGGCTGGACCGACGACGGCGAGGCGGGCGGCCGCCGCGGGATCTCGGGCATCCGTGTCGACGACGGCGTCTATGAAGGCGGCGAAGTCTCGATGTTCTACGATCCGATGATCGCCAAGCTGGTCACCTGGGGCAAGACCCGCGACGAAGCGGCCGACCTCCAGATCGCCGCGCTCGACGCCTTCGAGATCGAGGGCCTCGGCCACAACATCGACTTCGTCTCGGCGATCATGCAGCACCCGCGCTTCCGCTCGGGCGAGCTGACCACCGGGTTCATCGCCGAGGAATACCCCGAAGGCTTCTCCGGCGCGGCGACCTCCGCCGCGCTCAAGGGCAAGCTGGCCGCGGTCGCGGGCTTCATCGCGACGGCGCGGGCCGACCGGGCGCGGCAGGTCGATGGGCAACTGGCGCACCACCTCGAGCCGCCTTCGGAATGGAGCGTGAAGATCGCCGGCCAGACCTTCGCGGTCGAGCTGGGCGACGAGGAAGTGATCGTCGACGGCAAGCCAGTCGACCTGGCGATGGAATACGCGCCCGGCGACAAGCTGGTTGATGCCGAAGTTGACGGCGAGGACATCGCGATCAAGATCGAACCTACGCGAACCGGCCTGAAGATGACCACCCGAGGCGCGATCCACAAGGTCGAGATCCTGCCCGCCCGCATCGCCGCCCTGGCCGAGCACATGATCGAGAAGGTCCCGCCCGATCTCTCCAAGTACCTGATCTGCCCTATGCCGGGCCTGCTGGTCTCGCTGAATGTCGGCGAGGGCGACAAGGTCGAGGCCGGCCAGCCGCTCGCGGTGGTCGAGGCGATGAAGATGGAGAACATCCTGCGCGCCGAGAAGTCGGGCACGGTCAAGGCGGTCAACGCCAAGGCCGGCGAGAGCCTGGCGGTCGACGCGATCATCCTTGAGATGGAGTGAGGCGCACGGAGACTTTGGCCGAGCTCCTCGCCGGAGCCGAGCCGCGCAGCGATGGGTTCGCCCTGACGGTGCCGGAGACCTGGCACCAGGGGCGGACCGGCTATGGCGGGTTCTCTACGGCGTTGGCCCTGGCTGCTGCGCGGCAGGTGGGGGGAGGCCTTCCGCCGCTGCGCTCGGCGCAGGTCGCCTTCGTCGGGCCGCTCTATGGGGCGGTCGAAGCGCGCGCGCGGGTGCTCCGGCGGGGCAAGAACGCGACCTGGCTCTCGGCTGAGGTGCTGCGGGAGGGCGAGGTCGGGCTGGCTGCCAGCTTGGTCTTCATGGGGCCGGTCGAGTCATCGCTCCATCTCGACGACAGCGGCGCGCCCGCCGACCTGATCCCGGTGGATGAGGCGGACGAGCTCAGGCCCGGCGGCTTCGCTCCGGTCTTCCTGCGCGAGAACTTCGAGGTCCGGCATGCTTTGCCGCGCCGCGAGGGCAAGCGCCCCGAGTTCTGCTGGTGGCTGCGGCCCAGGGAACACGCCGCGCTCGATCCCACGCTCGCCGCGGTGCTCAGCGCCGATGGGGTGCCGCCGGGGGTCATGCCGCTGATGCATCCCGGGGTGATGGTCAGCTCGATGACCTGGCAGCTCAACATGCTTACCCCCGATCCGCGGACCCGCGACGGCTGGTGGCTGCTGCGATCGATCGGGACCTATGCCGAGGCGGGCTGCTCCAGCCAGCAGATGCAGTTGTGGAACGCTGATGGCGAGCCGATCCTCAGCGCGATGCAATCGGTGGCATTGTTCGGCTGACCTCCTATCTTGGGCTCATGCCCACGATCTGGACCATCGGCTACGAGCAGGCCACGCTGCCGAATGCCACCGCCGCCTGCTGGTCGAGGCGCTGCTGGAGGACTTCGCGGTGGT
>JASGGH010000155.1:0-2629 GCA_047605105.1 Novosphingobium sp.
GATGGCCTGGGCGTCGGCCGAGCCGGGGTTCTTCTCGCGCAACTGCTCGGCGATCTGGCCGGCGAGGCCCAGGTTGCCCGCGGCCGCCAGCTTGCGGACGTAAGGGACGCCTGCGCCGATCCGGCCCGGGGTTTCGGCCCAGTCGGCGGCGAGCACGCCGTCATCGCCGCGATCGCCGAGCGGGAACGGATCGCGGCCCGGCAGCGCGGCGGCGCGGGTCAGCAGGGCTGCGGCGGCATCGCGCCTGCCCTGGTCTTCCAGCATCCGCGCCTGCAGCGTCAGCAGATAGGGCGAACCGGCGGTCTCGTCGGGAAAGGCGGCGAACATCTGCGAGCGGTCGCCCGCCGCCGCCGCCGCGCGGGCCAGCAGGAGCCGCGCCGAGCCGTTGGCCGGCTGCATCCGCGCCAGCCGGTCGAGCACATCGATGGCCAGGTTGGGATTGCCGGCTTCGAGCTCCAGCGCGCCGCGCAGCAGCATGGCCGCGGGGACCCCGGCGATGCGGTCGCCGGTGCGGCCGAGTAGCCCGCGCGCCAGGTCCATCTTGCCCGCCCGCGCGGCGAGCACGGCTTGCAGGTACAGCGCCCGGGCATTGCCGGGATCGAGCTTCAGCATCTGCCGCGTCGCCGCGAGCATGTCCCTGGCCCGGCCGAGCTCGCCCAGGGTCGCGGCATATTCGCCGAGCAGGGAAATATCGCCGGGTTTCTGCCGCAGGCCCGCCTCGAACCACGGCAGCGCGGCGGTCAGGCCATACTGGTCGCGGATCAGCTGGCCGCGGAATTCGAGGACGCGCGGGTTAGCGGGGTCCAGCTTGAGCGCATGATCGGCCGCTTCGACCGCCTGAACCTGCTCTCCGCCGGCATAACGCAGCCTGCCGATGTCGACCCAGAGTTGCCCGTCGTCGGGAGTGAACTTGAGCGCGCGGTCATAGGCCTGGCCCGCCGCGGGAAGATGCCCGGCGTTGCGCTCCAGCCGCCCGAACATGCGCCAGCCGTAGCTCTCCTGACCCCGGGCGAACTGGCCAGAGGCCAGCCATTCGCGCGCCTTGTCGGGGGCGCCCTGCTTGATGAAGGCATCGCCCATCGCCGCGGCGACTTCGCTGCGGTCGGCCCCGGCGTCGAGGGCGCGGCGCAGGTCGGCCTCGGCGGCGATGCCATCGCCCTTGTCGAGCGCGTCCGCCGCCTCGGCGATGTACTTCTCGGCCTCCGGCCCAATAGGACCAGAGGGGGCCGCCGAAAGCGCAGTGCCGATCAGCGCCGCCGCAGCGACAACCGCCAGCCTGATTCCAAGCTCAGACGTGGAGATCATACTGCTTGAGGAGGTCGTAGAGCGTCGGCCGGCTGATCCCGAGCAGCTTCGCGGTGCTCGAGATATTACCTTCGCTGCGCGCCAGGGCGTGGCGGATCGCCTTGCGGTCGGCCAGCTCACGCGCAGATTTCAGGTTCAGCATGCGCGGACCCCCTTCCTCGTCGGGCGCGGTGAGGTCGAGGTCGGCCGCGCCGACCAGCTTGGTATCCGACATGATGACCGCGCGCTTCACCCGGTTCTCCAGCTCGCGGACGTTGCCGGGCCAGGTCCAGGCGTCGATCGCGGCCAGGGCATCGGGCGCGAAGCCCTTGACCTGGGGGTTCATCTCCCTGGCGAAGCGGGCGAGGAAAGTCTTGGCCAGCAGCGCCGCGTCGCCGGGACGCTCGGCCAGGCTGGGGATCTTCACCACGATCTCGGCAAGGCGATAGAACAGGTCCTCGCGGAAGCTTCCGGCGGTGATCATCGCCTCAAGATCTTGGTGCGTCGCGCAGACGATCCGGGTATCGACGGGAATCGAGGTGCGCGAGCCGATCCGCTCGATCACCCGCTCCTGCAGGAAGCGCAGCAGCTTGACCTGAAGCTGCAGCGGGATGTCGCCTACCTCGTCGAGGAACAGCGTGCCGCCGGCGGCCTGCTCGATCTTGCCCTCGGTGGTCTTGACCGCCCCGGTGAAGGCGCCCTTCTCGTGCCCGAACAGTTCGCTTTCGAGCAGGTTCTCGGGGATCGCGGCGCAGTTGATCGCGACGAAAGCCCCGCCCGAGCGGTCGCTGGCGTCGTGCAGGCCCCGGGCGAGCAGTTCCTTGCCGGTGCCGCTGGCACCAAGCAGCATGACCGAGACGTTGGTGTTGGCGACGCGCTCGATCGTGCGGGCAACCTTGACCATCTCGGGGGCCGAAGTGATCAGCGAGCCGAGGACGCGGTTCTCGCTGCCGACCTTGGCGGCGAGCGAGCGGTTCTCGCCCTCGATCCGGTGAAGCTGCAGCGCGCGGCGGACGATCAGGCCGAGCTTCTCGATGTCGATCGGCTTCTGGTAGAAATCGTAGGCGCCCTTGGCGATCGCGGTCAGCGCGGATTCTCGCGCGCCGTGGCCGGTGGCGACGATCACCTTGGTGTCGGGCTTCAGCGCCATGATCTCGTCGAGCACGGCGAAGCCTTCGGTGGTGCCGTCGGGATCGGGCGGCAGGCCGAGGTCGAGCGTGACCACCGCCGGCTCTTCGGTGCGCAGCGCGGCGAGCGCCGCGGCGCGGTCGCCGGCCACGATCACCTCGAAGTCCTCATAGGCCCATTTGAGCTGCGCCTGGAGGCCGGGATCGTCCTCGACGAT
>JASGGH010000156.1:0-2607 GCA_047605105.1 Novosphingobium sp.
GATTTCGAGATCCCGGTCGGCACCCGCGGCGACTGCTACGACCGCTTCATGGTCCGCGTCGAGGAAGTGCGCCAGTCGGCCAGGATCATGAAGCAGTGCCTGGCCGAAATGCCCGAAGGCCCGGTCGCCTCGACCGACCGCAAGGTGGTCCCGCCCAAGCGCGCCGAGATGAAGAGCTCGATGGAAGCGCTGATCCATCACTTCAAGCTCTACACCGAAGGCTTCCACGTTCCGGCGGGCGAGGTCTATGTCGCCACCGAGAGCCCCAAGGGCGAATTCGGCGTCTACCTGGTCGCCGACGGCAGCAACAAGCCGTACCGTTGCAAGATCCGCCCGACCGCCTTCAGCCACCTCCAGGCGATGGACTTCATGTGCCAGGGCCACATGCTGCCCGATGTCACCGCCATCATCGGCGCGATCGACGTGGTATTCGGGGAGTGTGATCGGTGAGAAGGATCGCCGTGACAATCGGGGCTCTACTCACCGCGACCGGATCACCGGCTATCGCGGCGGACATTTCCGATCCTGTTGATGTTTTCGTGAGGGCGCTGTTCGCCGATCAGCGCGACGCGGCTAAATTAAGGATCGAGGGTTTAATTAGTCAACTTAATGGAACCGGACCAGAGGTCGTTGGTGGGCCGCACAATGGACTGTGGCATCAGCGGATCGTGCTTGGTAAGGCATTAATCTCTTCGGACGAGTTGTTTTCCGCAATCCAGGGTTGTTCGTTTAGGCAGGCTAGATTGCTGGCTGGGACGGTTGGATCGCCCAACAAGGTAGTTGAAGTCAGCTATTCCTGCGAGCCCGTATATATCGTGAAATTTGTGGTGCGCAGAAGAATTGGATCAGAGAAGGTCTCTCTTTCGGACCTGGGCAAGGATCTGATCACTTTGGCTGCACCTGCAGCAGGAGCCGCTGTGCAATGATCGACAACCTCGCCACCGCCGAGGCGATGATCGCCGCCTACAACGTGCAGGACGTGGACACCTACGTTTCCTACATGACCGACGACGCCTGCGAGGCGAACTACCGCGGCGCGGTGGTGCGCGAGGGCAAGGAGGGCACGCGCTCGGGCCTGGCTGACGCCTTCGCCAAGTGGCCGCAGAACAAGGCCGAGATCCGCGAGAAGCAGCAGATCGGCAGCTACGTGCTGTTCCGCGAATACGTCACCCGCGGCCCCTCGACCGACGGCTCGCCGCCGGTCGAGCCGTTCGAAGTCATTGCAATCTACAGCTTCGAGGGCGGCAAGTGCTCTCGCGTGGAGTTCGTCCGTTGAACCGTGAAATTTTCGACACGATGCGCGTCTGGGCGGCCGTGACCGGGCTGGTCCTGACGGTCTGGTTCTTCGTCGCGCTCTATCTCGGCTATGCGGTGCCCGAGGCCGTGCCGATGCTGATCGCCGGGATCGGCGGCTTCGAGGTCATGCTGTTCACGCAGGACGTGCTGCGGCGGAGGCGGCAGAATGGCTGAGCGCTACCTCGAGGCAGACACCCCCGAACTGCGCGCGCGCTGGGGCACTTTCGCCTTCACGCCCGAGTGGGAGGCCAAGGCCAAGGCCGCGATCGCGCGCTACCCGGCGGGGCGCCAGCGCTCGGCGGTGATGGCGCTGCTCGACTATGCCCAGCGCCAGGTCGGCGAAGAGACGAACACCCAGGGCTGGCTGCCGCTGCCGGTGATGGAATATGTCGCCAAGTACCTCGACATGCCGATCATCCGCGTGGTCGAGGTCGCCACCTTCTACTTCATGTACAACCTCGTGCCGGTCGGCAAATTCCACGTCCAGGTCTGCGGCACCACGCCGTGCATGCTGCGCGGCTCGGACGACCTGCTCGACGCCTGCAAGGCGCGCGGCATGAAGAAGGGCCACGTCAGCGAGGACGGGCTGTGGACGCTCACCGAGGTCGAATGCATGGGCAACTGCGCCTCGGCCCCGATGGTCCAGATCAACGACGACAACTACGAGGACCTGACCGCCGAGCGGCTGAATCACGTGCTCGACGAGCTGGCCGCGGGCCGCGCCCCCAAGGCGGGTACGCAGGAGCCGGGCCGCCACACGGTCGAGCCGGTCGGCGCGCTGTCGAGCCTCACGGCGATGGCCACCGAGAACCACGACTACCGGGGGGAATGGTGATGCGCCGCCTCGCGCGCTTGCGCGCAATTATTTCACGCGGAGACGCGGAGACGCGGAGATTTTTCGCGCTGACCCTCTGCGTCTCCGCGCCTCCGCGTGAACCATTCTTGGCCCTGCGGGCCGGGAGCGTCGCATGAGCCTGCAAGATAAAGACCGCATCTTCACCAACCTCTACGGCTACCAGCCGTGGAACCTGAAGGCGGCCCAGGCGCGCGGCGACTGGGACAACACCAGGAAGCTGCTCGAGCTCGGCCGCGACGGGATCATCCAGGTCATCAAGGATTCCGGCCTGCGCGGCCGCGGCGGGGCGGGCTTCCCGACCGGCATGAAGTGGTCCTTCATGCCCAAGGAATACAAGCCGGACCGCCCCGGCTTCCTGGTGATCAACGCCGACGAATCCGAGCCCGGTTCCTGCAAGGATCGCGAGATCATCCGCCACGATCCGCACAAGCTGATCGAAGGTGCGCTGGTCGCGG
>JASGGH010000157.1:0-2587 GCA_047605105.1 Novosphingobium sp.
CGACCTGCTTCCACGCCGTGCCCATGTCGAGCAGGTTGACGAAGAAGTCGTTGGTAAGCTGCCCGACCCGGTCCGTGAACACCCCGTGCCGCGACCCGCCGTGGTTGATCCCGAGCACGCGCAGGCCGCCGACCAGCACGGTCATCTCCGGCCCGGTCAGGCCGAGCAACTGCGCCCGGTCGACCAGCAGTTCCTCGGTCGGCACGTTGTAGCGGACCTGCAGGTAGTTGCGGAACCCGTCCACCTTGGGCTCCAGCACGGCGAAGCCCGCGATGTCGGTCTGCTCCTGCGAGGCGTCGGTGCGGCCCGGGGTGAAGGGCACCTCGATCGTGTGGCCCGCCGCCTTGGCCGCCTGCTCGATCCCGACGGAGCCGCCGAGCACGATCAGGTCGGCGATCGAGACGTTGCCGGCAGTCGCCGCGATGCCCGCATAGACCTGCAGCACCCGTGCCAGCTCGGCCGGCTCGTTGACCTCCCAGTCCTTTTGCGGAGCCAGGCGGATGCGCCCGCCGTTGGCGCCGCCGCGGTGATCCGAGCCGCGATAGGTCGCGGCCGAGGCCCAGGCGGTGCGGACCAGGTCGGCCACGGAGAGGCCCGAGGCGGCGATCCGCTCCTTCAGCGCGGCGACGTCCGCCTGGCTCAGCGGCGCGCCCGTGGCGGCCGGGATCGGGTCCTGCCAGATCAGGTCCTCGGCGGGCACCTCGGGGCCGAGGTAGCGCGCCTTGGGGCCCATGTCGCGGTGGGTCAGCTTGAACCAGGCGCGGGCGAAGGCGTCGGCGAAATAGGCTGGGTCGGCGCGGAACTTCTGCATGACCTTGCGGTATTCGGGGTCGACCTTCATCGCCATGTCGGCGGTGGTCATCATCGTCGGGACGCGCTTGTCCGGGCTGTGCGCGCCGGGGGCCAGTGTCTCGGCGGGATTGCCGACCGGCTGCCACTGGTGTGCCCCGGCCGGACTGGTCACGATCTCGTAGTCGTGGTCCAGCAGCATGTCGAAATACGACATGTCCCACCGGATCGGGGTCGGCGTCCAGGCGCCCTCGATGCCGCTGGTGATCGTGTGATCGCCGAAGCCGCTCTCGTGGCCCGAAATCCACCCCAAGCCCTGCTGGGCGATGTCCGCGCCCTCGGGCTCGGCGCCGACCTTGCTCGCGTCGCCGCCGCCGTGGGCCTTGCCGAAAGTGTGGCCGCCGGCGGTCAGCGCGACGGTCTCCTCGTCGTTCATGCCCATCCGCGCGAAGGTCTCGCGGATGTCGTCGGCCGACTGCTGCGGGTCCATGTTGCCGCCGCGGCCCTCGGGATTGACGTAGATCAGGCCCATCTGGATCGCTGCGAGCGGGTTCTCCAGCGCCATTTGCTTCTCGGGCTGGATGCGGGTCTCGTTGCCTTCCTGGCCGACCCACTGCTCCTCGGTGCCCCAGTAGACGTCCTTCTCGGGCTCCCAGACGTCGGCGCGGCCGCCGCCGAAGCCGAACACCGGGCCGCCCATCGATTCGATGGCGACGTTGCCGGCCAGGATCATCAGGTCCGCCCACGAGAGCGCGGCGCCGTACTTCTGCTTGACCGGCCAGAGCAGCCGGCGCGCCTTGTCGAGGTTGGCGTTGTCCGGCCAGGAGTTGAGCGGCGCGAAGCGCTGCTGGCCGGCGCCGCCGCCGCCGCGTCCGTCGGTGATGCGATAGGTGCCGGCGCTGTGCCAGGCCATGCGGATCATCAGTCCGCCGTAGTGGCCGAAGTCGGCCGGCCACCAGTCCTGCGAGTTCGTCATCACCGCCGTCAGATCCTTGACGACGGCGTCGAGGTCGAGCGACTTGAACTCGGCGGCATAGTCGAAGTCGCGGCCCATCGGGTCGGACAGCGACGAGTTGCGATGCAGCGATTCGATGTCGAGGGTGCTCGGCCACCATTCACGATTCCGCCGGCCGGCCCCGTGGCCAGTGAACGGGCACTTCCCCGCGCCCTCGTCAGTCTTCGCGTCCATCGCTTCCTCCGTTGGAACTCGAAATAGCTCCTTATGATGGCAAACTGTAGCCGGGGCCTTCGCCGGGGTAAAGCAGGCGGGCGCGAAAGCGAAGTTGATCCACCGCCCGGCGCGTGCGGTTAAGTGTCGAAAGTGAAATAAGTCTCTTGGCGCATCGGCCTGAATTCGATGGATATACCGAAGGAGTGTTGCGGCGGAGCGTCAGATGGCAGAAAGAAGAGCATGCAGTTTTTTATTCGAACACTTCGATTTTCGAGCGCCCTGGGCGCGCGCGGGCGACGATGATCGCTCGAACACGGGGTGACCGCCGGGCTGCGCGGGCATCGGTCGTCCGATGGTTGGGTGCGGGGAGGCGTCGCGTGCATTCCCACTGACGTTGCGGGCTTCGCAACCGGCAGGAGCGGTCGCCCGCTCACAACAGTAGACTTGTTCTACCCAGGCCAAAAGTTCTACCCAAGCCGACGAAGGGCACGCTTCGTTCGCTCGCATGCCGGTGCCGGAAGGATCGGTCTCTGCCGGCCACACGTTGCTGATCGGATTGGTTCTCGCATGACCACGCGCGTGACACTGCGGCTCGACTTCGAAGGCGACCGGCGGCTCGGGCCGGGG
>JASGGH010000158.1:0-2537 GCA_047605105.1 Novosphingobium sp.
GCGCCACGCCCTATTTCTTCAACTTCCATCAGGGCGATCTCGGCAATTTCACGATTATCGGTCCCTCGGGATCGGGCAAGACCGTGGTACTGAACTATCTGACCGCCCAGGCGCAGAAGTTCAGCCCCCGCACTATCCTGTTCGACAAGGATCGCGGCGCCGAGATTTTCCTGCGCGCGATGGGCGCGCACTACACCCGCCTCGTCCCCGGCGAACCGACCGGCCTCAATCCGCTGGCGCTGCCCGATAGCCCGGCCTCGCGCGCGTTCCTGCGCCAACTCCTCGGCAAGATTCTCGCCGCGACGGATCCGGGCGAGGAAGGGGTGATCGCGGACGCCGTCGACGCGCTCTACGATCATGACCCTCGCTTCCGGCGGCTGCGCTTCCTGCGCGAGCTGCTCGCCGGCGGACGGCGGCCCGAGCCGGGCGACCTGCCTTCACGCCTTGCGCCATGGATTCTCAGCGGGCCGAACGCATGGCTATTCGACAATGCCGAGGACAAGTTCGATCTCTCCTCGCGGGTGATCGGCTGCGACATGACCGCGCTGCTCGAAGATCCGGCGCTGCGGACGCCCGCGCTCATGTATCTCTTCCACCGGATCGACGAGCGGCTCGACGGTCATCCGACCATGATCCTCATCGACGAGGGCTGGAAGGCCCTGGATGACGAAGTGTTCGCCGCCCGCATCCGCGACTGGCTCAAGACCCTGCGTAAGCGCAACGCCATGGTCGGCTTCGCCACGCAATCGGCGCGCGACGCGCTCGACAGCCGGATTGCCAGCGCCATCGTCGAGCAGACCGCGACGATGATCTTCACCCCCAACAGCCGCGCGCGCCCCGAAGATTATTGCGATGGCTTCGGCCTTACGGCGCATGAGCTGGCGCTGATCCGCGCCCTGCCGGCGAACAGCCGCTGCTTCCTCGTGCGCCACGCCAACGACTCCATGGTCGTGCGGCTCGATCTCGGCGACAATCCCGAGATATTGACCGTGCTCTCGGGCCGGGAGGCCAGCGTGCGCCGGCTCGACATGCTGCGCGCGTCGTTCGGCGACGATCCCGCGCGCTGGCTCCCGATGCTGACCGGCGTGAGCTGGCCCGCCTTCGAGTCGCCCGACGATTTCGGCGTGCCGGTGGAGGCAGCGGAATGACCTGTCCCCCTTTCTCCGCGGGCGGCCCGTCCACCATCGCCGATGCGCTGCGCTCGGTCGACTGCATGACGGGCCAGGCCACCGCCGCTGCCTTCGGCCGCATCTTCGGTGGGGACGGTGTGCTGACTGCCGCGCTCACCATCGGCCTTACGCTTTACGTGGCGCTCTTCGCGATTCAGCTCCTGACCGGCAGGACCACCCTGGGCCTGTCCTCGCTGACACCGCGCATGATGGCGCTTGGCCTTGCCTTGACCTTCGCCACGAGCTGGATCGCTTACAGCCAGGTGGTCTGGAACCTGCTTGTCGCCGGACCCGACTGGATCGCCTCGTCGGTGCTGGGCATCAAGGGCTCGGCCTCCCAGGCATTCGCGCAGCGGCTCGACATATTGTTCCAGGCCGTCGCCGACGCGGCCGAGCAGGCGCAGCAGGCGGCGAAAGACGCCAAGGGCACGACGCCCGCCGATCTTCTCTCCTACGCCGCGCTGCTCCTGCTCCTCGGCACGGTCGGTGTACTGGTGACGAGCCGGATCGCGCTCGCCGCGCTGCTGGCCCTCGGCCCGATCTTCGTCATCCTCTCACTCTTCTCCGGCGCGCGCGGGCTGTTCGAAGGCTGGCTCAAAACCACGGTCATGTTCGCGCTGGTTCCGCTCTTCACCGTGCTGATCGGCGTCGGGGCGGTGGCGATGCTGACCCCGGTGGTCGCGGATCTTGCCGGCGGCGAGGTCGATATGCGGCAAGCGGCGATCGTCTTCGTCGCCGCGGCCATCCATTGCGCGCTGATGGCGATGTCGCTGAAGCTGGTGAGCAACCTCACCGCGGGCTGGCGCCTGCCCGGCTTCGGGGACGGGGCAACACCGCGCGCCGACCGGCCGCATTCCCCGCCTGCAAGCGTGCCTGCCACCACGGCCATCCCGGCCGGCACGCAAGGCCAGCTTCCGCAATCGGCACAGCCGGTCCCCCGCGATGACCGGGTGCGCGCGGTCGTGGCTGCCGTCACGGCGCCCGCCCACGCCGATACCGCCTCGGATGCTGGAGCCCGTGTCATCCACCTTCCGGGCGTGACGGCAAGGCCGGTCGCCGAGCCACTCCGCAGCGGCGGTGCATCCACGCGGGCCAACGATATTTCGCGCGGCCTTCGGACCGCCGCTTCCTCCCGATCGATCAAGGAGACATTGGCATGAAGGCCCCCCTGTTCGCTTCCGCCTGCGCTCTTTCCCTTGCGCTCACCTTCGCATCGCCCGGCGCAGCCCAGGCCCAGACAGAAACGCATGACGGCCGCGTCGAGTTCAGATTCTTAAGGTCAGAGAAAATGAGATGAAGCTGGAGGTGGATACGAAGATTTGCCAGGTGAATGAGCTGTAAAGCCTTATGAATCTGAACTCCTTCTCT
>JASGGH010000159.1:0-2507 GCA_047605105.1 Novosphingobium sp.
GACTTCGGCTTCCTGCGCGGCTTCGTCGGCGGCGCGGGAGGCGGCTTCGCGTTCGGCGCGCAGTTCCTCGATCAGCGCGGCGCGGTCGTCGCCCAGGCGATTGTCGTCAGCCTCCTCTTCCGCCTCGACCACGCCGACCCGCTGGGCACTGCGCGCGACGATCGCGTCCAGCTCGCGCTGCGAGCACAGGCCGAGCGTCACCGGGTCCTTCGGCTGGATATTGGCGATGTTCCAGTGCGTCCGGTCGCGAATCGCGGCGATGGTGTTGCGCGTGGTGCCGATCAGCTTGCCGATCTGCGCGTCCGAGATCTCGGGGTGGTGGCGCAGGATCCAGGCGATGCCGTCGGGCTTGTCCTGGCGCTTCGACACCGGGGTGTAGCGCGGGCCCTTGGTGCGGTTCACCTGGACCGGAACCTTGAACATCTTGAGCGAATAGGACGGGTCGTCCTGGCCCTTCTCGATCTCGGCCATGGTCAGCTCGCCCGAGCGCACCGGATCGCGGCCGGTGTACTTGCTGGAAGCCAGGTCGTCGGCCATCGCCTGGACCTCGAGGATGTGCAGGCCGCAGAATTCGGCGATCTGCTCGAAAGTCAGCGCGGTGTTGTCGACGAGCCACGAGGCCGTCGCATGCGGCATCAGCGGGGTGGGCTGGGTCACGGGAATCTCCCCAAAAAATCAAGCGGAAACAATAAGGGCCGCCCCTTTGCGGAGCGGCCGTCTGAGACAGCATGTAGGGCACTCAGACGGCCGGGGCAAGGATTTACACCGCGAGCACGATCTTGCCGACATGCGCGCCCGCTTCCATCCGGGCATGCGCCGCGGCGGCTTCGGCGAGCGGGAAGATGCGGTCCATTACCGGCCGCAATCTGCCCTCCTCGACCAGCGGCCAGGCATTGGCGGCGATCTCCTGCGCGAGCAGGGCCTTGAACTCCTTCGACCGGGGCCGCAGCGTCGAGCCCGTGAGCGTGTAGCGCCGCGCCATCACGACCGCCATGTTGAGCTCGGCCCTGGCCCCGCCCTGGACGGCGATCGTCACGTGGCGGCCGTCTTCGGCCAGGCACTTGAGGTTGCGCGGGACATAGTCGCCGGCGACCATGTCGAGCACCATGTGCACCCCCTGGCCGCCGGTGATCGCCAGGGCCTCCGCGACGAAGTCCTGCGCCTTGTAGTCGATCGCATGGGCCGCGCCGATCTCGAGCGCGCGGGCGCATTTCTCGGGGCCGCCGCAGGTGACGATCACGGTCACGCCGAACAGGCACCCGAGCAGGATCGCCATCGTGCCGATGCCGCTGGTCCCGCCGTGGACCAGGATCGTCTCTCCTTCCCGCACCCAGCCGCGCTCGAACACGTTGTGCCAGACGGTGAACAGCGTCTCGGGCAAGGCGGCCGCCTCGGCCAGCGACAGGCCCGGCGGGACCGGCAGGCAATGCCCCGCCTCGGCCAGGCAATATTCGGCATAGCCGCCGCCCGAGACCAGGGCGCAGACCGCCTGGCCGACCAGATCGCCCGCCCCTTCGCCTGCCGCCACGACGTCACCGGCGATCTCCAGCCCCGGGATCGGCGAGGCGCCGGGCGGCGGCGGATAGTGCCCCTTGCGCTGGACCACGTCGGGCCGGTTGACCCCGGCATAGGCGACCTTGACCAGCACCTGGCCGGGGCCGGGCTGCGGCACGGGCAGCCTTTCCGGGCGCAGCACCTCCGCCTCTCCGGGTGTGTCGTAGCCGACAGCCATCATGAATTGCGGAAGCTTTTCCGTCACTTGCCTGCCCCCCTTTGGCCGCCCCTGTCGCCAATTCACTACGTTTGCGACGAGTAACTTGCGTCACTGTTGACAGCAAGCCCGCGGCTTGAAATGCTGCACTGCAATGGAAGCGGACGATCGTCCCAGGCCACGCGGAGACGCGGCCAGCCTTCTCTCCAGCGAAAGCCTGGACAGCTATTCGCTCGACGAGCTCGATGCGCGCGTCGAAACGCTCGAGGCCGAGATCGCCCGGATCAAGGCCCACCGCGACAAGGCGGCGGCCCACCGCCTCGCCGCCGACGCATTCTTCAGGAAGCCCTGATGGCCCGCCCCGCCTCTCGTATTGCTTCGGATGGGGGCCATATAGGTTTCGTTAACCAGACAAGTTCACACTCTTCCGAAAGCGGAAGGTGCCTCTAACCGACGAAAGACCTGCCGATGCCCAGTTTCGCCCAGAGCCTCGAGAAGACGCTGCACGCCGCCCTGGCGAACGCAGCCGACCGCAGCCACGAATATGCGACGCTGGAGCACCTGCTCCTCGCCCTGATCGACGATCCCGACGCGGCCCAGGTGATGACCGCCTGCGGCGTCGAGCTGAACGACCTGGGCGAGGTGGTGCGCACCTACCTCGATCAGGAATACCAGTCGCTGAAGACCCAGGAAAAGGGCGATCCCGCCCCCACCGCCGGCTTCCAGCGGGTGATCCAGCGCGCCATCCTCCACGTACAGTCCTCGGGCAAGGACACCGTGACGGGCGCCAACGTGC
>JASGGH010000160.1:0-2504 GCA_047605105.1 Novosphingobium sp.
GTTTGGGCGGCATGGCATCCCGGCCGGTCCGAGGACCTGGCGAAGATGGTGACCCCTACGGGAATCGAACCCGTGTTTCAGCCGTGAAAGGGCCGCGTCCTGACCGCTAGACGAAGGGGCCATGCCGGCTCGCGCCGTAGGCAGGCCGCGCCATTAGGGAAGCAGGGGCGGGGGGTCAAGGTGCTTTCTCTCCGCTCTCTTTCAGGGGAAGGGCCGGGGGTGGGGGCTGTCGGGAAAGTGAAGCGCTTTCGCTACATGCCCCACCCCAAACCCCTCTCCTGAAGGGGGGCTTTTCTCAATCCGCCCAGGCCGCGTCCTCGACATGCAGTTCGGCGGCGGGACGGCTGCCCCAGTCGTCGAGCTTGGCCCGGCCGACCAGCCAGAACTTGCGGTCGCGCGCGCCGTGGAGGAGGGCCTGGCCCAGGTCGGTTTCGGCGGCGCGGAAGGCGATGGCCTTGAAGCTCGCGCCGTCGCCCCCGCGCACGATCAGGCGGACGTGGGCATTGCCGACGATATCGGCCTTGACCATCCGCAGCGGGCCGACCGCGATCTTCGGGGCCGGCCAGCCCATGCCGAAGGGGCCGGCGCTCTCCAGCGTCTCGATCAGGCCGGGGGCGAGGCCGCCGGGAGCGACCGCGAGGTCGAGGTGGATCGCCTGGGCGGCGCTTGCGGCGGTCACCTCGGCGCCGAGCCTGGCGTCGAGCCAGTCGCTCAGCGCGTTCACCTTGTCGCCGGCGATGGTCAGCCCCGCGGCCATCGCGTGCCCGCCGCCGGCGACCAGCAGGCCGGCCTCGCGCGCCGCCATGATCGCCGCGCCGAGATCGACCCCGGTGATCGAGCGTCCCGAGCCTTTGCCCAACGACACACCGTTCCCCGCCTCGTCGGCATCGAGCGCGATCACCAGGGTCGGCTTGCCGGTCTTCTCCTTGATCCGCCCGGCGACGATGCCGATCACGCCCGGATGCCAGCCGCTGCCGGCGAGGACGATCACCGCGCGGTTGTGCTGGCCGGCGATCTGGGCCTCGGCGGCTTCCTGCACCGCGGCCTCGATCGCCCGGCGCTCCTCGTTGAGCTGCGAGAGCTGGGCGGCGATCTCGCGCGCTTCGTCGGGGTCCTGGGTGGTGAGCAGCCGCACGCCGAGCGTGGCCTCGCCCACCCGGCCGCCGGCATTGACCCGCGGGCCCAGCGCGAAGCCGAGGTCGCTGCAGGTCGGCGCGCGCTTGAGCCGGCTCGCGTCGATCAGCGCGGCCATGCCGATATTGTCCCGCCGGGCCATGACCTTGAGCCCCTGCGCGACCATCGCCCGGTTGAGGCCCTTCAATTGCGCCACGTCGGCGACGGTGCCGAGGGCGACGAGGTCGAGCAGGGCGAACAGGTCGGGCTCGCGGCGGCTCTCGAAATAGCCGCAGCGGCGCAGGCGGCGGACCGTGGCCACGGCGAGCAGGAAGGCGACGCCGACCGCGGCGAGGTGGCCGTGGGCCGCGCCGGCGTCGCTCTCGTCGAGGCGGTTGGGATTGACCAGCGCGGCGGTGATCGGCAGCTCGGGCGAGCACTTGTGGTGATCGACCACGATCACGTCGACCCCGGCCTCGTGGGCCATGGCCAGGGCCTCGTGCGCCATCGCCCCGCAGTCGACGGTGACGATCAGGCTGGAGCCCTGGCTCGCCAGCTTGACCAGCGCCTCGCCCGAGGGGCCGTAGCCTTCGAGCAGGCGGTCGGGGATATAGTGGCCGGCCTCGTGACCCAGCATCCGCAGCAGGCGGATCAGCAGTGCCGCGCTGGTCGCGCCGTCGACGTCGTAGTCGCCGTAGACGGTGATGGTCTCGCGGGTCAGGACGGCCTGCGCCAGCCGCTCGGCCGCGGTGTCCATGTCGCGGAACAGCGAGGGATCGGGCAGGAATTCGCGCAGCGAGGGCGTGCGGTGGCGTTCGAGGTCGTCGGCGGGGACGCCGCGGGCGAGCAGGAGCTGGTCGATCAGGTTGGTCTCCAGGCCGGTTCCTTCCCCCAGGTCCATGTTCCCGCGCCGCCAGCGCCAGGCCTTGCCGGACAGGGACTTGTCGATGCCGAAGACGGAGGGAGCGTAAGAAGTCATGGAAACTTGGATCACAATTCACATGACCCGTTCCTCCCGAGCGAAGTCGAAGGACCAGTTCGGGCGAAGCGAGAATGCGCGCCGCCCTAGCCTCGCTGACGCTCGGCATAGTCCCTCGACTTCGCTCGGGAGGAACGGAGAAGGGAGTGGAAACGACCTAACCGGATTGGCCGATCATGGCAAAGTACTCGTTAAGCCTTGTCGACAATTGCCAATTCGGAACTGTTATGGTTCGTTAGAAGATGGAAGGGCAGCAGGAGGAATCACGGCCATGAGCAGGGCAGCATTCATCGTCGCCACGGCGGCTATCGCCATCGTTACGGCCGGAGCCGGAGCAGCCGCGCCGGCACGCCGACCGGCACCGGCTGCTCCGGCCGCGTCGCCTCCGCCTCCTGCACCGGCCCCTGCGGCG